>DASYNU010000050.1:0-50109 GCA_036008345.1 Bryobacteraceae bacterium | reverse complement strand
GTCGGTCACGCTCAAGTCCACACTGAACGAAGTGGCGCTATACCACACTCCGGCGATTCGGCTCGCCGGGTTAGAAGCTTTCTGCAAGGCCCGAATATCGGTTGGCGAATTCGGCCAGACAGCTTGGCCTTCCCCTGAAGCTACCGGTGTCACATAGCTGGGATTCGAGGTCAGATCGCCAATGACCACGTAGCCATCCGTGCCGTATGTCCCCTGCCAGTTGCCTTGCGTAGCGGTGTCCTGCTTTACGAACACTGCAGTAGATGCTCCAGACAAAGCCACAATGAGAATTGTGGAAGAAGTGTGAACCAGAGACCCGCTCGTCCCGGTCACCGTCAACGTAAATGTTCCTTTCGTGACGCCAGCCGTGGTAGTAACTGTCATGGTGGTTGAACCAGAACCAGTCACCGAGGTTGGGCTGAAACTCGCAGTGGCCCCGGAAGGCAATCCCGACACGTTGAAACCCACCGTCCCAGTGAAGCCGCCGGCCGATATTACGTTTATAGTGGACTGGCCGCTGGCGCCCGGCGCGATGGTTAGCGCAGCCGGTGTCTCGTTGAGCGAAAAATCGGGCGGGGCAAGCAACCCAAACACTCCCACGCTGCCCGCACTGCCGTTGACTCCGTTGTTTGCCGCGACGTAGACTTTCCCATTTACGACGGTCGGAACAATGAATTTGTTGCCGTCCCCGAAGTGATCGTGCCCGTTGGATGCCTGGTTGCTGTTGTATAACTCGCTGGCAAGGTTAATCGCGTCATAGGCATGCAGTACCGCCGGACTCGAGTTCTCTATCGCCCACACGATTCCGTTGGATGTTCCGTTCGCGGAAATCGACGGAGTGGTCCCGGGATATGGGAATGTTTCCGAGCTCTGAGAATCCGGATTGGTCCCGAATTTTCCGTTCGCGAACAAGAAAGCCTTCAGGACGTTGCTTTGCGGTCCGTAATACAATCTGCCGTTGAACCATGCCGGGCTCGACCATACTCCGCCGGACAACACGCCCGTGAGCGGCTGGTAAATTTCGTCCGCGCTGGGATGAAATTTGCCCAGATTAGTTCGGTCCATGACGTAAATGTTCTGGTCTTTGCCCGCGACCACCGCAAGCTGGCGCGAGTTCCCACCTGAATCATTCAGCGGTGGCAGCAGCATGCCGCCTCCCGACCCAAGATCGGTGTCGGCGTTCGATTCTGAGACGGTATTTGTCATCGTGAAATAGTCCGCGGCAGTAAGCTGGCCACCAGCGGTGGACATTCTCACGTAGGCGTTTCCATAATCGCCCCTAGACGGAAATCCGTTCCCAAGCAACGTGGTATCGAACGTTCCGTTGCCCAACGGCATATATATGTTTCCCGATGCGTCGGCGGCGGGGCCCGATCCTGCCGACCAAATTCCACCATCGTTGCCATTGGGCGTGAGATCCAGCACGCTGGTCTGCTGCAAGTTGGTCTCGTTATATCCCATCACCCAAGCCGTGTAGGAGCCGGCATCGCAGTGTGAGGACCAACTTGTATACACGACGCCGTTCAGGAGCAGCAGGGCCGCGCGCTCCTTGTGCACTGTGGGATTGAACGTCTGCACCGTGTCCGTGGATACTTTCTTTTCGACGCCCTGGCTCCCGGGATACGTCGCTGCGATCTCAACCGGCCCGTTGAACTCTTCCGCCAGCGTGGTTAAGTTCAAAGCGTGCAGGCGGTGGTGATAATTACCCTGGCTATCCCTAGTCATCGCGATCAGATAAATGCTCCCGTTCGGGCCGCTGTGCAAATCGATCACCGGCGTGGATGTGATTCCGATCTTCGGCGTCACCTGACCGCAGCCGTGATCATCCGACGGTACTTCGGGCGCAACCAATATCGATATCTGCTTCAGCAGTGTTCCGTTGTCGGCGTCGAACGCGTACACACTGTCATTTTCAGTGACGACATACAGCACGTTGTGTAAGCCATGACCTGGAATCGTAAGCCCTGGTACGTACAACGGCTGCGCGTCCACCTCGCCGTCCACCCCCAGTGTGAACAGCCTTCCAAATGTGGCCGATTTTACGTTCGTCAGGGTCAGGATGGTCTCTTGCAGGTTCTGACCAGACCGGAAGTTGTCATTTTGCCAGGTAAGAACGCTGGGTTGCGCGTACAACGTTGTAGCGAAAACTACGGTCAATCCCCACGACTGCGTCATTCTTCCTATTCCGCGCGGCATAGTCAACTTTGAGTATAAGACTCGTCAGATCTGGATGTTTTCTTTACAGCCCCGAAAGGATCGGAGGGCCAAGCACATGGCATATAAGGCGTTCTCCGCCGAACTCAACTTATTGACAAAGTGTTCTAACATCGGACAAAATGAGCGAATATAAGTAAGGCACGGCGGTTCTTGACAAGACCAGCGGGGTTCATAAATCAGGTGGCAAAGGGGTTATCAGATGTTGCGATGAAGAGGGAAAAAGCACAAGTCAAGGAATGACGGGCCGTGCGTCGATGCTTTCGCGACCGCGGCCCACAGGGCTGCGGACGCCCCACAGACCAGAGAGTTATTTGCCGCTGAAATCTTAGGCGTGCGGTGCGCGAACAGTGCGACCGGGATTGCGGCGGCCTGACTTCTCTCGCAATTCAAACTTTGGGTGGTTCACGGTTGTTTGTGGCGTATGGATCATCAACCGGTTAGGCCTCGGCTGGATGTCGAACTTCGGGTCGGCCTAATGAACCGTGTAGCGCGTGCAGCGACCGCGTAGAGGGAGGGGAGATTGCGACTGGTCAATCTAATTGACCGTACACCAGCCCATTCGATTGATCCGCTGTCGAAGAACTTCTATCGGCCAGACATTGACGGTCTGAGAGCGCTCGCTGTATTGCCCGTCATTCTTTGCCATGCCAATCTTTTGTTCCCTGGCGGCTTCATCGGGGTAGATGTGTTTTTCGTGATATCAGGTTATCTGATAACACAAATAATCGAACGAGAGCTGAAGGTACATCGCTTCTCAGTGCTGGTCTTTTACCAGCGGAGGATACGGCGAATCTTTCCGGCTCTGTTCGTCATGTTCATTGTCTCGACCCTTATCGCTTACCGTGTTTTGCTGCCTACGGAATTAAAGGATTTTGGAAAATCGTTAGCTGCTTCGTCTGCCTTCTCCTCCAACATTCTGTTCTACCGGGGTTCCGGTTATTTTGCCCCCAGCTCCGAATTTACACCACTGCTGCATACGTGGACACTGTCTGTCGAAGAGCAGTTTTATCTCTGCTGGCCGTTGCTGCTGGGAGTTCTGAGTATTCCAGCGGCTGGGAAGTGGAAGGTCCCAGCCTCGCTTACTGTACTTCTTGGCGCACTGATGCTTAGTGCGCACTGGGTGAACACCAAGCCAAACGCGGCTTTTTACTTATTGCCGTCCAGGGCGTGGGAACTCGCGCTAGGGGCGCTGCTCTGCTTCCAACCGGTCTCCGGAGCCTTAGCACGGCTTCCCCGCACTGTGGCCTCGATCGCTTCGCTCGCTGGGATATGTTTGCTAGGCATAACAGTAGTTGCTTTTGACAAGTTGACACCTTTCCCTGGATTTGCCGCGCTTATGCCCTGTGTAGCTGCTGCGTTTATCATCGCTGCGGGAGAAGGGGGGCCGTCGATCGGTGGGAGGATTTTGTCGCTGCGGCCTTTGGTTTGGATAGGCCTGATCTCGTATTCTCTGTACCTATGGCACTGGCCGATATTGGTATTCGGGCCGTTGATAGCCAACCACAAATTGGACGCGGTTGAGCGCGGTGGCCTCATCGCGCTCACATTCATCGTGGCTTGGCTGTCGTGGCGGTTTGTCGAGAGCCCGTTCCGCAAAATACGTGTTGTCAGGACTCAAAGTCGGACGTGGGTGATTGGGGGTCTTGGGACCAGCATGGTCTTCGTTGCAGTCGGAATTTTTTTCATGCGCGACGGCCTGCCAGCGCGTGGACTCGACGTTGGTAACTTCGTCAAGGAGGTGGCTACCGATGAATCGTTGTTTCAAGAATCCCATTGCTTGGCTCGTGGTGCATCGCTTCCCGCAACCGAAGGCTGCCTCTTGGGCGCGCCATCTCCCGCGTCCCAGTATGAGGTAGCCCTCTGGGGTGATTCCCACGCTACGCATCTCGCTCCTGCGCTCAATGAGATCGGCCAACGCCTTGGAGTGACAAGCCGGGAGATCACGAAGGCCGGGTGTAGTCCGATTCCCGGTGTGAGAATTCTGCCGGTCAATGCGATGACAGTGGGATGTCAGGCGTTCAACGATGCTGCACTGAGGGCTATCCTCGCTGAGAAGCACGTACGTGTTGTGGTTCTGGCTGCCCGCTGGGATGCCTTCGCTGATGGAACGCTGCTACTAACACTCGATGGCGCGCGGCCGAAGTTTAGAGATTCGCGCCAGCTCTTCATTAGTAGCCTGCGAAAGCTACTGACTGTGTTGGTGGACAGCGGCCGTCAGGTGATTATCGTTGGCCAAGTGCCGTTACCACCCTCGGACCTCATCGGCTGTATTACCCGGGCCCGCTTCAGAGGTTTGGATGGAAACGGGTGTGCAAAAAATCAATCGAGATCAAGCGACCAAACCGCTTACCCGAATAGACCGGTGGCGGACACGGAATTCCTGGTGAACCAAGTACTACGTGAAGCTGTTTCGCACCTTGAATCAAGGGTCCAGATTGTGCATCCTTATGATTACCTATGCCCCAATCAAGAGTGCATAGTTGAAATGAAGGGGCGGCTTCTCTATATGGATGAGACGCATCTCTCTTACAACGGAGCTCGTCTTCTTGAGAGCAGCTTTGAGAAGAGCATCACGTCTGCACTGATCGCGACGAAGAAACCGAGCGACGGCGCGACACGGTAGGGACATTAAGCAAATGAGTTACTCTGCACTTTGGAGGCGCCGCGAATGCGGACCGGTCCGGCATACGGCTGCGTCATATCGCGATGCGCTCCACCGCATCGAGCGAAATCTTATTCCGCCGCCGGTCGCAGAGCTGGTCGTCCCACCGCGCAACCTTGCTTGCCAATTCGTTCTTGAGACCATTGATTTTGAACCCATCGGCACCCCGGACTCCACTGGCGGCATCGCCGCGGGAGTAAACCGCGATCAGCCGTGGCGCGCCGGAAGTCCGGTAACCCAGCTATTGGCAAACATGCCCGTGCTGCTAGGGTTTACAGGACAAGATCGTCCTTATAGGTGCGTGTTAAGATCGGTCACTGAGGTTAAATGCCAACTGCGCCGAACGGTCGAACGATCACCTTTTCCAGCCGACACTCCGAGAAATTCGAAGACTATCCGCTTGCGGATGTCGACAGGGACCCTGTGTTTAGCGATCTGTTTGAGCTTTGCCGTTCCTATACGATGACTAGTAAGGAAGCGATGTTCGCGCTTTATCAAGCGGTAACGTATGTTGTGAAACGCAATATTCCCGGCGACCTTGTGGAGTGCGGCGTTTGGAAAGGCGGAAGCGCATTGCTGGGAGCATTGGCGCTGGCGCGCTTAGGCGGGCCTCGGCGGCGAATATGGATGTACGACACTTTCCTGGGGATGACGGCGCCTTCGCCATTGGATATAGATATTAGCGGTACGCCGGCCAAGCAGTATATGGATCAATATTCAGATGATGGCAAGTGGTGCTATGCCGATCTGGAAAGTGTCAGGCAAACTTTCGCGAAACATGCAGTCTCGGAGTCTGCTATCGAGTTTGTTCCCGGAGATGTTGTCCAGACTTTGAAGGAGCGAACACCGCAACAGATTGCAATCTTGCGGCTCGACACGGACTGGTACGAATCCACGAGGCGCGAGCTTGAGATTCTCTATCCGCTTCTGTCGCCCGGTGGTGTTTTGATCGTTGACGATTACGGTCACTGGGACGGCTCCCGAAAAGCCGTGGATGAATTCTTCGCAGACAGGCCGGTTCTCCTAAACCGCGTAAATTATTCGGTCCGCGTCGCGATCAAGAATTGAAGGGGTCACATCAAGGCGAGTAATTTCTTGAACGAGAAAGCGCCACGCCAAGACAATCCTGGCGCTAGCTCCATGTACGATAGGTGTACGATAGAAACGGCGAACGAGCGAAAGTGGCGAGTCTAGCAAGTCGCGCAACCAGTAGGTTGCCTCTTATCAACTCCACGCTTCAAATCGACTCCCACTAGCTTCCGCCAATCACTACATAAAGGAAACCAAACTAAATGTATTGGAGAACCAGCAACATGAGATCCAACAGGACGATGCCGGTGTGCATGCTAGCGTTTTGCACTCTCGCTGGCGCTTTTGCTCAAAACAAAGCCATCGGCTTTGAGAAGGGCATGCCTTTTAGCGAGGGGTACGTGGCGGGCAATACCCTCTACGTCGCAGGTCAGCAAGGGCCCGACTCGCAAGGCAAGGTCACGGGAACCGACATCACTCTACAGACCACCAACACCATTGCAGCAATCGAAAAAGTAGTGAAGAAGGCCGGCTTTCAGATGACCGACATTACATCGGTGACCGTTTATATCACAGACCTGAACGACGTTCCGAAAATGAATGAGGTCTACAAGAAGCTGATGCCGGACCCGAAGCCGGCGCGGGCCACCGTGCAAGTTGCGGGCTTGATCGGTGGGGCGAAGATTGAAATCTCGGCAATCGCCGTGAAGCACTGACGGTTGCGCTATCGTGTGACTATGCACCGTCGCGATTTTCTGCAGCTCGCCACGGTGGCGAGCGCTTGCGCAGCCACTCCCATCGATATCCCCAAATACCGCGTCGTGAGCCGCTTTGCACCGTCTCCGAAACCCGGAATGCCGGGACCGTTTCCCGGCAAAGCGGTGCGCGTACACTCGGAAAAGTCCGTAGACACGGCAACGGGCAGCGTGGACGCGCCCACCGTCACCGAAATGTTGTCGCGTGGAATGCGCTCGCTCACCGGCGCCAAGGACGAGCGGGACGCTTGGGCAAATTTCTTCGATGCCAGCGATGTCGTCGGCATTAAAGTGAATTGCTCCGGCGCGCCGAAAATCTTTTCAGCTAGGCAGTTGGTGGGCGGAATCGTGGACAATCTCATCGCGCGCGGCATCCCAGCACGCAATATCTACATCTATGAGCGCTTCCCGGATCAACTCTCGAGCGTCCGTTACGATCGTTATCTTCCGGCCGGAATCAACATCTTCGCGGCTGAGGCGACCCGTGGTTCATCGGCCAGCTATGATCCGAATACCTACGTCGAGACCAACTTCTTCGGCGAGGACGACACTCGCTCGAACATGATTCGGCTGGTGACGGAACGCTTCACCAAGATCATCAATGTGCCGAACATGAAGGATCACGCGGCGGCAGGAGTCACCGGTTGCCTGAAGAACATCGCCTACGGCGATTTCTCGAACGTGGCGCGCTCGCACAATCGCGAGAAAACCAACACGCTGAGCTTCATCGG
Organism: Bryobacteraceae bacterium; assembly: GCA_036008345.1. Taxonomy (GTDB): domain Bacteria; phylum Acidobacteriota; class Terriglobia; order Bryobacterales; family Bryobacteraceae; genus Palsa-89. The sequence goes on along the minus strand of DASYNU010000050.1, from coordinate 42,715 downwards.
CACGCTGGCCATGGTGGAACCGCTGCGCTCGCGCACGGTCCTTCAGATCATGGACGGACTGCGGGGCGTTTGGCACGGGGGACCATTTTCGGAGGATCCCAAGTTCCGGTTCTATCCCAAGACCATCGTGTTCGGCACGGACCCTGTCGCCATTGATCGTTTGTTGCTGGATGTCATCGAGACCAAACGCAAAGCCGAAGGCGCACTTTCCATCTGGGACCGCTCCATCGACAACGTGAAGCCCGGCCGTCTGGATCCGCATTTCGGCAGCTTCATCCGCGAGCCGGGGCATATTGAATACGCCAGCCGGCTGGGCCTGGGTGTGTACGACCTGCAGAAAATCGCCGTAACGAATATCGAAGTATGACGCTTTTTCTGGCCGCACTTCTGCCTGTGCTCGCCACCGGACCAGCGGATGCCGACGCCGTCAAGCTGCCGGTTCCCAAGGTTGAGTACCGCATCAATGAAGCATCCGCGTCTAGGAGCCCGTGGATCGATGCGAACGGCTGGCAACTACTGCGCGCGCCCACTCGGCATTACTTTTACGACGTGCCGGCTGCGAGCGTTGCGCTGGCCGCGGCGGAAGCTTTCATGTACGGCGCGAAAGTGGATATTCATACCGAATCGGCAGGCGCGGCGATATTCAACCGCATGCTACAGTTCCTGCGCGAAATACCGGAGCGCGGCGAGCTGCCCACGCTGGCCAACATTGGCGTGATTGACGACGGCTCCGCGGAGACCGGCGAGCTGATGAACCTGTTGACGCGCCGCAATCTGCTGTACCGCAATGTGACCGCGCCGGACCCGCAACTCGGCCTGAACATTCGGCTGGGCTCTCAGCAGTATCCAAAATCCGAAGCCGCCGATCCGAGTAAATTAGCCCAGAAGATCCGCACCGAACTGACCGACGATAAACGGCTGCTGCGCGTGTACGGCAGTGAAGTGGTGATCACGCGTTTGGTGGGAGCGGGCGGCCAGGTTCGAATTCATCTTCTGAATTATGCGAATCGCCCAGTCACCGGACTCCGTGTGCGCGTTCTCGGAAATTATCCGAGCTGGCACGTAGCCGCATATGACAAGCCGGACCTCAAGCTCGAGGACTTTACAGCGTCGGATGGGGCCACGGAATTCACAGTGCCTGAGATGAGCACGTATGCGGTGATCGATCTTTCAAAGTCTTCGTCCCACTAAGCGAATCCAAGACGAGCGTTAACTCTCGTGAGAAAGTAAAGAAATGGTGCGTGGATTCGTGCTTCTCTTATTCGCTTCCGTTCTGGCGATCGCAAGCAACGTGCACTTGCTGACTTCGTTGCCACAGACCGCCGTCTCCAACGCCATCCAGCTGGATGCCGCGGGTAACATCTATCTCGCGGGATCTGTGCCTAGGAATCCGACCGGCTCCCAGGACAGCACGGATGCCTTTGTGGCAAAGGTCTCAGCGGACGGATCGAAAGTACTTTATTTCATCGTTCTAGCCGGTTCCTTTGCGGACTCAGCCACGGCGATCACACTGGGTCCGGATGGTTCGGCTTACGTCACCGGTACCACCGGCTCATCCGATTTTCCGGTGACTGCCGGTGCATTCGAGCCCGCGTTTAGCACGGAAGGTGCAACGCAGGGTTTTCTGGTGAAGGTCAATCCATCGGGCACCCTGGTTTATTCCAGCTTCATCAACGGGACGGTAAACACCCTACTAACCGGAATCGCGATCGACACCGCCGGCGAGATTTTCTTAACCGGCTCGGGCGGCCCGGGATATCCCGGCACGCTGGGGCTCACCGGTCAGCCTCAGGGTTTCATTTTGAAGCTGGATGCAAAGCTAACCAGCGTGCTGCTGTCGATTTATGGTTACGGCGGCGGGTTGATATCGCTGGATAGCCAGGGCAACATTTATTTGGCGGGCAGCGCGTCGCCGGACATATCATCAGGGCCAGGCGACATCGCGATCATCACCCTTCCTCCGCTGCCGGCGGGCGCTTTTCAATCCACGCTCACCGGCCAAACCTGTACGGAGGCGGGCGGTCCTGGCGGGAGTGCCTCCACGTTTTGTCAGTACCAATACGTCGCAAAGCTGGATCCGACCGGGAAGCCGCTATGGGCCACCTACGTCACAGGCAGTTACGGCGCCATCGCCGCTGGAATGGCCGTGGACAGCGCGGGCAATGTCATTGTAGCCGGCACCACCAACTCCAGCGACTATCCGGTTACCCCGGGTGCTTTTCAGACCACCGACACAGCTTCGGCGCCAGCGCCGCCGAGCGCCGTTGGACCTTTTAATTACTTCTTCGGTCCTCCGAATGCCACCGGATACGTCACCAAGGTCAACTCCACGGGTACCGGTCTGATATGGTCCACCTACTTCGGCGGATCGTACCAGGATCAAATTACAGGCATGGCGCTGAGTCCGTCGGGTGAGATTATCCTGTCGGGGCGCGCTGGTTCAAACGACCTGTTTCTCGCCGGCACTCCGGACGGCTGCCGACCCTCGGCCAATCAGGTGCTGGGGTTTGTGGCTCGTTTGACTGCGGACGGCGCGTCGGTTGGCGCGACGCAACTAATCCCTGGAGCTTCGGATTGCCTGTACTTGTCGTGCCGAGGTCTCGCGCAGTTTCAAACCGGGTGGCCGCTGGCGCTCCGTCCTGACGGAACAGCGGTTGTGGCAGCGTCCAACGGCACCGTGGCATCCGTAGATTTTTCGGCATCGAACCGCCTGGCTTGCCTGACTGATCCTGCGGACAACGCGCAGTTGAGCAGTGTGGCGCCGGGTCAACTGGTTGCGCTTTTCGGCGCTGATTTGGGGCCTGTGCCTCCCTCCATCCCTACAGGCGTGATGCAATCCTCGAAGACCTTCGGAGTGTTTTTCAATGGTGTCGCGGCGCCGATCCTATACTCCTCGGCCCAGCAGATCAACGTGCAAGTTCCTTACGAGATCGCCGGAGCAAGCAGCGTCGAGATGCAGATATTCAATACGGAGATCGCGAATCCCATGTCCGAGGCCATAACACTGGGAGTGGCTGCGCGGCAGCCCGCTATTTATCTCTCCGCGGCCAGTTCGGCAAGTCCCCTTCCAGGTTTGTCCATATGCGGCGGCACGCAGGCGCTTGGGCAAGCCGCGTTGGCGCTGAACGCGGATGGGACGGTGAACGATTGCACCAATCCGGCGACTGTGGGCTCTACGGTTACGATTTTCCTCGATGGCACGGGACCAGTGATTCCCGCTCTCAAGACAGGAGCGATCGCGAAAAGCCCGGCGGTGGACCTCGCGCCATCCCTGGCCCCGGGCCCTTTCACCGGGACCACCGTCATCGCTACAACTAGCGTTCCAGGCTCCATCACGGGCGTGGCCCAGGTGAAGTTGCGAGCCGGCGGGGCTGGTGGGGAAAATGTACTATTGAACGGATCCACTCTGGCCGGCGTGCCCTTGCGGGAACGAGTGATTCTCATTTGGATGCGCTAAGACTGATGTCTCGCTCACTTCCGGGCGCGCGGTAGCCAAATGTTGCCGGTGGTCTCTGCGAGACTGAACAGCAGGCCGTCGCGCGTGACCGACAATCCTACTTTGCCGGGACTACCCAGGTTTGACAAAGATTGTTGGGAATGATGGAAATGATAAACCGCGAATGGCTCGCCGGCCGGGTGCTTGGTCTTGCGGTCCAGCCGCTCCGCCCAGATGCATCGGAATCCGTCACGCTCCGATAAGAAATATAGCAAGCCGCCATCCGGGGACCACTTCACTTCCCGGTCCATATGATTTCCATCTGTTACCGGGATCCATGTGTCCGGCCCCCCCACATGCCCGTCGGCGAATGCGGCGACGTAAATGGTCCGGTTCGAATCGTTGTCCACTGGCCGCGCTTGGAACGCCACCCAAGCTCCATCGGGTGCCGCCGCTCTTTCAACTGCCCGTCGCTTCCGGGTGAGACGCTCTCGCGTCCCGTCTTGCTGCCATTGATTGGGATGTGCCGCGGGGTTTGTAGACGCACACCTGGTGAACATTGTCGTCGAACCCGTTTTGAGGGCAGCCTAAGTGTGAGCGGCCAGACCGCTCGTGACAGGCTGTGCAGTTCCAGGCTGACACCGGCTGACATGGCCGTTGGTTCGTTCCCAATTCCGTTGGGCTACCTCTATCGCGGACATATACTCCGCGTCATGCTGGCAATGCTGACAAAGTTCAGCATGATTTCGAACATGCAGCCAGGCAACGGCGTCCATGGAGACGGGCCCCCCGTTTCTTAGCATCTCAAATAGCCACGAGTTGTAAAGCGCGCACACCGAGGACATGAACAGGCGCCTTCTGGGTGTCTGTGGACTGCCGCCGTTAATCTTCTCTGCGTTACTGTTTACGAGTTGTACTGGAAGGTTTCTCATGCTTTCATTATTTGTAGTCGTGTTCCCAGTCTCAAGAAATATGAGGTGTTCCGAGGTGCTCGTGGGTGATGTCACATTCCCAGCATTGCAAGTCACGTGCCGTTCCGCACACAGGTTCTCAAGCCCGCCGGACGTTTTGACTCCGCTAAGGTGACAAGATTCGGGAGGCACACAACGTCACCTCCGATTCAAGCCAGACACGTCACGATTCTGGAATATTAGAGCGCGGTGCATTATTGTCGAGAAGAAGAACCCAACGATCAGCCAGAAAGGAGGTGATTCCGATGGGTCGGAGACCAATTCTATTGTTCATTTTGTTTTCGGTTGTAGAATTGATGACGTGGTTCGGGTTTATTGTGGCGTAGGTTTCGGCCTACGATATCGGGGGACACAGCTCACTTGGTTTGAGTCCGCTGCGCATGATCGGGAGGGGAATGCATGATCGACGAAGCTGAGCAGAGACAAGTGTTTGAGGCTGTACTGTCTAGCAGAAAATTGAAGAACGCGGAGCGCTCCAGGCGTGTACTCGCCTACCTCGAACAGCGTTTCTTCAACAACAAAAGCAGCACCACCGATGACATTGGCCAAGGGTGTTATGCCGATCACCACAAACCGGAAGCCCTTCCAACTGCAGTCAGATCGGCGGTACGCCATTTAAGGAAATATGTGGAAGAATACTTTCAAGAAGAGGGCCGGCAACACCGCTACAAGATTCACATCCCACTGGGTCCTCAGTACACGATTGAGTTCCAGGATAATGCTCATCTACCGGGCGATTGTTTCCGCAAGTTTTGGGCACCATATCTCGAAGAGGGCGTGAGGAATCTAGTTTTGATGACTTCTCCCCAGTTTTGGCGAGATGCCAAGTTATCCTACATCCGGAATATATTCAGCAATACCGAGGCCGATCGCTGGCAAATGGAATATTTGGCGGGTAAGGACGGAGTCAAGCAACTAGAGCGGAGTTTTCACTACCTGAGTGCTGGTGAGGCCATGGGGGCGATGACCTTAATGCGTGACTTCCATCTTCGTAACGCCGCTCTCGACTTCGATACCGAAAGGGAATACGAGGGACTGGTGCGGCTTGATTCTTTTAACCTCGTGCTCATGGGATCAGGCCGCACCAGCCTCCTCGTCAATCTCTTACAGCAAGGGAAGGCCTTCATGTTAACGGGTCAGGGTGTCCAGGCTGCCGGTGAGGAGGGCGACAAATACCAAGACGAAATCTCATCTGTCGTGCCCGATTCAACCGTGGAACGAGAAGGTAAAATTAGGTCCCTGGCGCACGAGCGTTGGGAGAAAACCCGAGACCAGGACAACAACCATAACTCCGAAGATGATTGGCATTGGGCTGAGAGGGAGTACGAGAGACAAGAATCCATGAAGGCACACCGGACTAAGAAGTACGCCATCCTTACGCGGATGCCCAGTCCACATTACGGCCACGTAATCACAATGATCGCCGCTAACCACGGAAGGGCGGCACAAGGAGTGATGGAGTTTCTCGTGAACCAAGTAAAACTCCAAACACTTTTTGAGCGAATGCAAATCCAACCAAACGACAAGCTTCCGTCAAGCTTCCAGATTGTTTTCCAAGTATCGGTGTCTAAACTGAATGGCGAGGGAGCGCCGGAAACCGTTACGCCAGTTGAATGGCGGATTGAGCTGGCCCTTGCTTCTACTACTACCGGGTGACAATATTGAGCGCTCCCCTACGTCACGTTGGATAACCGAAGGACAACAAGGCCGGGCGCCAAATCCCCTTTACTTTCGCGCGCGCGCCAGCCAAATGTTGCCGGTGGTCTCAGCCAGACTGAACAGCAGGCCGTCGCGCGTGACCGACAATCCTACTTTGCCGGGGCTACCCAGGTTTGACAACGATTGTTGCGAATGATGGAAATGATACACCGCGAAAGGCTCGCCGGCCGGGTCCTTGGTCTGGCGGTCCAGCCGCTCCGCCCAGATGCATCGGAATCCGTCACGCTCCGATAGGAAATATAGCAAGCCGCCGTCCGGGGACCATTTCACTTCCCGGTCCATGTGGTTTCCATCTGTTACCGGGATCCAAGTGTCCGGCCCTCCCACATGCCCATCGGCGAATGCGGCGACATAGATGGTTCGGTTCGAATCGTTGTCCACCGGCCGGGCTTGGAACGCCACCCAAGCTCCATCCGGAGAAAAAGACTCCGGATAAAGCGCCAGCTTGGGATGCCGGATCAATTCCTCCGTTTTGCCAGTGCTCAAGTCCAGCAAACCTACGCAATATGGTGAGCACGACTTGGCTTCGAACAATAGCTTGGTCCCGTCCGCCGAGAAGGCTCGGGGAGGTCCACCGTTCGGGTAGATCCGGTCCTCTGTACCAGTCGAAGAGATCACGTGGATGGCCCAACTCGGGTTCGCAACGGCATACGCCACTTTCAGCCCATCGGGCGTGATTTTCGGCGAGTCGAACTCGGACGAGCTGGTGGCCAGCAGCGTGTCTTTGCCCATGGCCAGATCTTTCACCCAGATTTCCCGCTTGCCGGACCGGTCGGCGCAGAACGCCAGTCGCTGGTTGACCGAAATGGAAGGAAACACTTCAGTGGAAAGATCGCGCGTCACTCGTTCCAGGTTGCCGGTTACCTGGCCCTGCTTTGGATCCATGGGTAACCGCCACACGTTGGTGCTGGCTGCAGCACTCGAAAAAACCAGGTTACCGTTCGCGGCCACCGAGGGTTCGCGCTCCTGACCTGTTCCGAAGGTCAGCCGCCGGGGACGGCCACTGCTCTTGCCGGTCCTTGGCGAAATGGTGGTTCTCCAGAGATTGGTGGTGTCGCGGCGCGCCGAAAAGTATACTTGATCGTCTACCCATGCGGCCGGCACGCCTGCCGAAAGATTCTGACGCGCGAACATGGCGAAAGCTCCCGTTTCCACCGGTTCGCCTCCGTCTACCGGCGCCACCCACCAGTCCGGAGTGGAGGATTCGTTGCGCTGGCCCCAGAACAACAGGTATTTTCCATCCGACGACCAAACCGCGTCGTGCGCACCGTAGAATTTCGGCTGCACTTGCCGAGGCGTGCCTCCAGACGCCGGAACCACGTACACTTGGGTGCGTACGAAATAGGATTCGCCCACCCAATACACGATTCGTTGGCCATCCGGAGAGTAGCGCGGCCCACGGCCCGTTTTGGCGATCAACTTCAGCTCCCCGCCTAAAACCGCAACCGTGTAAATGCCGCCGCCATCGCGGTCGGAACGGAATACAACCTTAGAACCGTCCGGTGAGAATGAGGGCTCATCGTCATCAGCCGGGTCCGCTACCAGCCGCGCCCGATCGCCTGTAGCGATGTTCTGCACCCAGATGTCCAGATTGCCTTCCCCATTTCGGTCCGAGGTGTAAGCTACTAGTTTTCCGTCGGGCGAGATGGCTGGTTCCTTGGTGGAACCACTGTCATAGGTCAACTGGGTCAGCGCGAAATCCTCAGGGGCCGTTCGGCGCAGCCAGATCCATGTGGCCAGGGCAGCCAGTGCCAAGATTGCTGCAGCCACGTAAACCGTCCACTTCCAAGGGAACTTCCGCCGCTCGGTTTCAGGCGCGTCATTCACTCGCGGCGAAAAAACGGGCACGAAAGTCGATCCCAGACTGATCACTAGCGGATCGTCCTTTCCGGGGCCCTGATAATAATCCTTCAGTCTCTCGCGCAGCCGCCGCTTCTCCACCCGAACCACGGATTTCTCACTCGGTGCGAATTCCTGTTGATGGAAGACCTTCTCTGCAATGAAAGATTCTGTCAGCCGGTCTCCCCGCCCCTCGATAGTCTCGACCACGATAAACTGCAGGAACTTGACCAGTGCGGGGGAGAGCGCGCCGCTGGCCACGATGCGCTCCAGCTCACCGTAACGGGAATTCCAGCGCAGCAACGCTTTCTTGAACCTCAGTCGCCAAGCCGGTGCGCTCTCTGGCGGGCGCAGTCGAACTGGTTGGGGGGCACTCACTAGGCTTAACTTCCTAACTACTTACCGATGTTAACAGACCCTTAACATTCCAGCGACAGGCTGGAACATGCCTATGTTAAACACCGGATCAGGTAAGCAGATTCAGTCTTAACGCGACCGTGACAAAGTTTAACGTTGCCAAGACTACCCAACTAGCGGGAAGATACTAACGCTCAGGGAAAAGGTACCAATCAAAGTTCGGCACCCGTTTCTATTGGTTTTGCAGTCCGGGATGCATCGCTACATTGATTCGCCGAGGATTCGCCGAGGAGGCTTTGTGAAAAAAATCAAATCGCTAGTTCTGTTTGTTGCTATAGTTTGCTGGCTTACAGTTTCCACCAGTGCTCAACAGGTAACCGCCGCATTTACCGGTAAGGTGACGGACCCGACCGGCGCAGCTGTAGTGGGAGCCAAAGTTACGGCCACCGACGCGGACCGCGGGACGCCGTGGAACACTACTACCAACGGTGAAGGGGCGTTCAACATTCCCCGCGTACCCATTGGCACCTATAACGTGAAGGTGGAAAAGGAGGGCTTCCAGACCGCCACGCAGTCGCACATCGCGATGGAAATGAACCAGGTGGCGCGATTAGACTTCCAGCTGCAAGTTGGCAGCCTCTCGCAGACCGTGGAGGTAACGTCTACCGAGCCGTTGCTCCAGACCCAGGGTACCCAGCTCGGCCAGACCATCGATGCACGTACGAATGAGGATCTGCCGCTGGCGACCCGAAATTACGTGCAGTTGACGCTGCTCGCTCCGGGCAGCATTCATCCTGATCCTTCCACATTCAAGAACGGCCAGACCACCATGAATAGTGGACGCCCCAACGTGAACGGCAATAGGGAACAGGCCAACAATTTCATGTTGGATGGCTTGGACAACAACCAGGTATCCGAAAATGATGTCGGTTACGCGCCCAGCGTGGACGCCATCCAGGAATTTAACGAGATCACCAATAACGCTCCGGCTGAGTTCGGCAACTTCATGGGAGCCATCATCAGCACTACCACGAAGTCCGGCACCAATCAATTCCATGGCAGCGCATTTGAGTTCTTTCGGAACAATGTGCTGAACGCCAACGATTGGGCGAATAATTTTAACGGCGCACCGCGCGCTGCCATTCGCTGGAACAATTTCGGTGGAACGCTGGGCGGACCTATTAAGAAAGACAAGCTGTTCTTCTTCGTCGACTACCAAGGGTCGCGCGATGACACGCCCACCAGCATCCAAACCACTACGCTTTTCACCGCGGCAGAACGGCAAGGCAATTTTTCGCAGCTCCTGACGCTAGGGACTCCGATCCAGCTCTACAACCCGTTCTCAGTCACCAGCAATGGAAATCGCGCTCCATTTGCCGGAAACGTCATTCCTTCCTCGCTATTTAGCCCGGCAGCGGAAAAGATCCTTTCCTCGCAGTATTATCCCGCCCCGACCAACGCCGGTCTGCTGAACAACTATCAATACGCGCAGAACACCTTTATCAACGGAGACCAAGGCGATGTGAAAATCGACTACAACATCTCCGACAAGGACCGCTTCTATTTACGATATTCCCAGAGCCGGTACGATAACCCCGCGATTAATACCCTGCCTCTGATTTACGACAGTTTCTCCAATGCCCCAACGCACACAGGTGTGATGGACTGGACGCGGACCATCAGCCCATCTCTGGTCAACGAGGTGCGGTTTGGCGTGAACTACGTCTACAATTCAAACGGCGCGGCAACCAGCGCGGTCCAGAATTTTGCGACGACCGTTGGTATCCCGGGGGTGCCGTCGGCGTTTCTGCCTGCCATGAATTTCCAGGGCGGCAATGCAGCTACCATCGGCAACAGCGACATCTATCAGCTTTTTGCCGATACCGTAATTCACTACGAGGACACGCTGATCTGGACCAAGGGCTCGCACACGATGCATATCGGCTTTCAGGGATATCGCTATCGCATGGATACCTTCTACTCCGGTAATAACGGGGAAGCTGGGACCTTCAACTACAATGGCCAATACACAACCTCCTCCACCACCACGAAGTCTGGTAACGGTAGCGGTATCGCCGAAGCCGATTTCCTGCTGGGCCTTCCCTCTGAGATTCAGGGTGGCGTCAACGGCGGCACCTGGGGCCAGCGCTCCAACTCCATCGCCGCGTTCTTTCAGGATGACTGGCGCGCAACTCCCAACCTGACTTTCAACCTCGGTTTGCGTTGGGAATTGCACACGCCTTGGGATGAAGTCAAGAACCGTCAGGCGAACTTCAATCTCTTGACCGGCCAGGAATACATCTCTGGCCAGAGCTGCCCGTACAACAATTGCAATGCGCTTTACAACCAGTACAACGGCATCACCAACTTCCAGCCGCGTCTGGGCGTCGCCTGGACTCCCGGCGGAGGCAAGATGGTGGTGCGCGCCGGCTACACTCTTTCGAATTACCTGGAGGGAACGGGCACGAATTTGCGATTGCCCATCAACCCGCCCTTTGCACACGAGAACGACGACCAGTATACGAATTCCGCCATTTACGGCGTGAAGCCTGGCTCGACGCTGGATCAGGGCTTCTTACCTTTTAGCCAATCGTCGAATCAGTTGATTGGCGCGACGCTGCGCGTTTGGGATCCAAACGTCCGCCCGGCGGTGTCGAATCAGTGGAACCTCAGTCTGCAATATCAACTGAACTCGAGTACGACTGTTCAGGGCAGCTACGTAGGACAGCGCGCCACGCACCTGATGGTTCCTATGCCGTACGACCAGGGCGTGTTGAACGCGAACGGTACGGTGTCGCCCACGGAATATCTCTCGGGCAATCCCACGCTGCTGAGCGAGATCGGGCAGATCTCGGGTACAGCTTCGGTAGGGAACCAGGACTACGAAGCGCTGCAACTGTTGGCGAAAAAACGCCTTGGGGCAGGCCTCGAATACTCGGTGGCCTATACATATTCCAAGTGCATGACGAACAATATGGGCTACTACGGGCAGGGCGGCCAAGCCTCCCAGAGCAACTGGTACTACCAGAACATCTACGATGCGGCTGCCGAATGGGGGCCGTGCGATTATGACGCCAAGTCGAATTTCGTTGCCAACGCGGTTTACGACATACCGTTTGGCCGCGGTCGCACGTTCGGCAATGGAATGAACAAAGCCCTAGACGCAGTGGCGGGCGGCTGGACACTGGCCGGCATCCTGAGTGTCCATTCCGGCTTCCCGTTGACAATCGGCGCCAACGATGCTTCGAACACTACATCCCGCGGCCCGCGCGCGGATTGCCTTTCTCCCGTAGACATATTGGGTACACAGAATGCGTCTCCGTCTGTGGGATCTGGGTATCAATGGTTCAATCCCAGCGCTTTTGCGCAACCCGCCAACGGCACTTTTGGCAGTTGCGGCGTCGGCACGGTACGTGGGCCGGGCTTAACGACGTTTGATTTTAACGTGTCGAAGACCTTTAAATTTACCGAGCGTCATATGGTCGATTTACGCGCGGAATTCATTAACCTGGCAAACCATCCGATTTTGAATGCTCCCAATACGGGTGTGGGGCCGCAACTGGGCTTGCTGAATAGTTCAAACTATTTGAGCGGCCGCGAAGTCCAATTCGCTTTGAAGTATCACTTCTGACCGTAAAACCGAACCGCGACCGGCAGGAAGCGCCACCACGAACGCGAAGCTAGCGGCGCTCGTGGTAGCGCTCCCTCCTGGTCGCGGTTCGGTTTCCTTCGTACAATAAAGTCGTGAGACGGATGATTCTTGTCAGCGCGCTAATGGCTGCGATCGCGCTGGCTCAGGCTCCCCCTGCTAAACCCTCCGCTGCCGTCCAGCAGCTTGCGGAATCCGGACATTGCCGCGAAGCAATGCCGTTGCTGAAGACGGCTGTAATGCACGCGACCGATCCGGAAACCAAGAAACGCCTGGGTTTGGATGGCGTTCACTGCGGTATGACGCTCCACGATCTGGACAGCGCCGCGGGCTTCCTCCACACTCTCACCAGCACATTCCCGAACGACCCCGAAGTACTCTATCTGACGGTGCACGTTTACTCCGAGCTTTCCGTCCGTGCTTCGCAGAAACTAATGGCCACCGCGCCAACCTCCTACCATGTTCGTTTGCTGAACGGAGAAGCGCTCGAAGCGCAAGGTAAATGGGACGAAGCCATTGCCGAGTATCGCGAAGTTCTGAAGAGAACCCCGGCCTTGCCCGGCATCCATTATCGTGTCGGCCGCCTGGTGCTTTCCGGGCCAAAAACGGATGAGAACAAGAAAGCGGCCCAGAGTGAGTTCGAGGAGGAACTTAAGATTGACCCCTCCAACGCCGGCGCCGAGTATATATTGGGCGAGCTCGCCCGGCAGGATCAGCAGTTCCCTGTGGCGATCGGACATTTCGAGCACGCCACCAAGCTGGATGCCGGGTTTGCCGACGCATTCATCGGGCTCGGCCGGGCGATGCTGGAGGACGGCCACAACGCCGAAGCCGTTGCGCCGCTGCAAACGGCTGCCAAACTTCGGCCCGACAATCCGGCGGCGCACTTTTACCTAAGTACGGCTTATCGCCGCACCGGGCATCCGGAAGAGGCGCAACGCGAGTTGGCTCTCCACGAACAAGCTTCCGAGAAAGTCCGGCAGATGAAGCAGGAGATCGAGACGGGAGTTGGTGGATCGCCGCAGAAGGCAGTGCACTGAAAAGATCCAGCACCGTGAGAATCCGTGAAATATTGGTCCCCTTGCTGACGCGCGGGGCTACTTTGGGAAGTCGGCAGCTCTTGCCGAATTGTAGCCCCGCGCGTAGCCGAACCGCGACCGTCAGGGAGTCGGTGCCTTGGCCGGTATAGGCAATTTGCACTCATTTCCTTTCGATAATAGTCACGTAGCGGTCTATCGGGAGGTCCGTGAACCTCTGCACTTTACCGCTGGGTAGCGGCCATTTGATTTCCAACCAGTCGATTTTCTGAGCCGCGCCCAATCCCAGCACTTCTCGCGGATCGTGCGACGAAAGATAGCTGCCGCCGCTATTTTTGAGCCGCGTTCGCTTCACTTCGCCGGCTGACCAGGTTAGCCGGGCGCCGATCGCGTCCCGATTGCAAGTTGCCCCCACCAGCTTTACTCCCAGCCAGTGATTAGCGGATCCGCAGCGGTTGTGCAGCAACACCGGTGCGCCGCCGTTGGTACCCACCAGCACGTCCAGGAAGCCGTCGTTATCATAGTCGCCCACCGCCAGCCCGCGCGCGGCCAGCGGTTTCGAAAATACCGACCCGGCATCGGATGTGACATTGTGCAGCAGCCCTTGCTCCTGGTGAAAAAGCAACAACGGCTCCTTGTATTTCACTCGCGCGTAGTTTTGCTCGATGCTGTCGTCGGGATGCCCATTGGCGAGGATCAAGTCCACCAGGCCGTCGTTATCGTAATCGAAAAATTTCAATCCCCAGCCGCTGAGCAGGCGCGTATCAGCTGCGATACCATGCTTGTGCGCGGCATCAAAAAATGTTTCGTTCTTGTTGTTGGTGTAGAGCGAGAACATTTCGTCGTTGATGTTGGATACAAACAGATCCTCCCAGCCGTCGCCGTTGATGTCGGCCGCATCCACGCCCATGCCAGAGCGCGCCCTGCCGCTTTCGCTGTAGGCCACTTCGGCCAGGAGCGAAATTTCCTCCCACTTGTTGCTTCCGCGATTCACAAAAAGAAAATCCTGGACGGTATCGTTTGCAACGAACAGGTCCATGCGCCCATCGTTGTTGATATCCGTGGCCACTACACCCAAGCCTTTCCCCATGGCGCGCTCGATGGCGGTGCCGCGCGTTACGTCCGTGAATGTCCCGTCGCCGTTGTTGTGCAACAGGAAGCTGTGGGTGGGCTTGAATAGACGTGGGATGCAGTAATAGCGCTGGCCCGCCTTATTGACGCCGCAGGAAGGCTTGTTGGTGTAGTCGACGAAGCTGCACACGAATAGATCCAGGCGGCCGTCGTTATCGTAATCGAACCATACGGCGCTGGTGGTCCATCCGGGTAGAGCCAGGCCGGCTTTCTCGGTGACATCGGTGAATGTTCCGTTGCCGTTGTTGTGATACAGAATCGAGCGGCCATACGCGGTGACGAATAAATCCGGGTAGCCATCGTTATCGTAGTCGGCCGCCGCTACGCCCATGCCGAACGTGCTTCCTGCGGCTACGCCCGCTTTTTCCGTGACATCGGTGAAGGTGCCGTCGCGATTGTTTTTGTACAACGCGTTTCTCAGTGGCTGTTTGGGCGTGTAGAAATCGGATGGACCGCTGTTGACCAGGTAAATGTCCATCCAACCGTCGTTATCGTAATCCAGGAAAGCGCAGCCCGGACCCAGGCTCTCCGGCAGATAGCGTTCCGGCGATTTGGCGTTCTCGTGAACCCATGCAATGCCGTTGGTCTCTGGCGATATTTCCTCGAAGATGGGTCCCGGCCGGGCTGGCGCGGCGCTCAACGGCCGGGAGCGGCAAATCCCCGCTAGCGTGGCGCCCGCCAGAAGTTTCCTACGCGAAAATCGAAGATCCAATCGCTAATTATAGGCAATGACAAGCCAGCCTATGTAAGTCGGCCTTTGTAAGCCCGGTTAAAGTCTGCAACTCCCGGTGTCGATCTAGTCACTAGGGCCGGCGCGGGAATGACAGACCACTTCATCAAGCTGAGTTGCGAGAACTGCGGCAGCGGATTGGAGATTTACGACGACACGGACCAATTCGCTTGCGGCTACTGCGGCTCCCAGATTGCAGTTCAGCGCCGGGGTGGAACTGTTGTACTGAAGTTGGGGACTGAAAGCATCCCGAAAGAGCCGGCTGCCGACGTCAACCTCCTGCGTCTGAAAGAAGAGGAGGAGAACCTGTCCAAGCGCCATGCAGCCATGCTGAACGATGGGGTGGAAGCGAGAAAACGGGGATTTATCATAGGATTCTCGCTTATATTAGTCGGCTTTGTCGTTGTGAGAACCGGCTATAGCTTGGTAATGGGCCTGTGCATCCTGCTGGCCGGAATCTTCACCATCAGCTATGTACGCCGGCACGATAAGAAGGTGCTGGCGGATGCGCGGGAACTCCACGCCAAGATCGACGTGCTAAATGGACGAATCGAGGACTACGCCCGGTTGAGGTAGTCGGCACGCTACTCTGAATTGAGAAGCTCCGATGCCGTCCCTCAAGAAACCCGAAGTGATGAGTCCGGCCGGACACTGGCCGCAGCTCCAGGCCGCCATCGAAGCCGGCGCGGATGCCTGCTATTTCGGTCTGAAACACTTCAGCGCCCGCGCGAAGGTTGGCTTTGAACTCAGCGAACTCCCGGAAGCCATGCGAACGCTGCACCGCCGGGGCGTGCGGGGTTATCTGACTTTCAATACGCTGGTATTCGAGCACGAGCTTGCCGAAGCCGCGCGCGTGATAGGTTGCATTGCGGAAGCCGGTGTCGACGCGATCATCGTGCAGGATATCGGCGTGCTCAAAATGGCGCGCCAGATTGCTCCGGCTCTGGAGCTTCACGCCTCCACGCAAACCAGCATTTCGAGCGCGGAAGGTGTCGAATTTGCGCTCGCGCAGGGGGCTGATCGCGTGACGCTGGCTCGGGAGCTATCTTTAGAGGAAGTTGCCGCTATTTACGAAAAGACCAAGGCTGATCTCGAGATCTTCGTACATGGGGCATTATGCGTGGCTTATTCCGGCCAATGTTTTTCGTCCGAAGCATGGGGCGGACGCAGCGCCAATCGAGGCCAATGCGCGCAGGCTTGCCGGTTGCCCTACGAGATGTTGGTGGATGGTGTTTCGAAGCCGCTCGCCGACGCTCGGTATCTGCTCTCGCCCGGAGATTTGTCGGCGTTGCAATATGTACCGCAGATTATTGCAGCCGGCGTAAGCTGCATGAAGATTGAGGGCCGCTACAAAGGCGCTGATTACGTTGCTTTGACTACACGGGCTTATCGCCAGGCCGTGGATGCTGCGTGGGCGGGCAGGGAATGGTCTATCACACCGCGCCAGAAGTTGGAGCTCGAACAAGTTTATTCGCGCGGCCTCGGGCCATATTTCATATCGGGCGTGAACCATCAGAGTGTGGTGAATGGCCGCAGTCCGCGTCATCGCGGCGTGCACATATCCACCGTCACTGCCGTTCGTGATGCCAGCGTGTGCGTGCAGCCGGCCGCCGCGTGCGAAGTTGCTCCGCTCAAAGCGGGAGATGGCGTGGTGTTCGATGCGGCCGATTGGCGCAGCCCGCAGGAAGATGAGGAAGGCGGCCGGATTTACCACGTATCGCCGCAACTCGACGGCACGCTGGAGCTGAGCTTCGCCAACAACGCAGTGAATTTCCGCCGTATTCGGTCGGGCGATCTGGTATGGCGCACGCACGACCCTGATCTCGATCGAGCAGTGCGTCCGTTCCTGGATCCTGCTGCGCCGGTGGCAAAACAGCCAGTCAGAGTTCACGCGATGGCCGGGGAGAACCAGCCGCTGCATACTCGCTGGAGCTTGCCAAGTGGGCTTTCCGTCGACGTTGTTTCACCTGCCCCGCTGACCGCCGCACAGAATCGCGGTCTCACGGAGGAATCACTCAAAGAACAATTCGCTAGACTTGGTAACACGCCATATGAACTCGCGGAGCTAAGCGCTGAAATCAGCGGCTCGGTTTTCTTGCCTGTCTCGATCGCGAATCGAATGCGGCGTGAAGCCGTCGAAAAACTCGAGGAGTTGCAGGCGCGTCCCCTGGCCCGATCCATTCATCCAGCACCGCATCTTGGGCGCCGAAAGCGGCTGGCTGCGCCGGGCCCCGCTCAACTCCACCTCTTGGTTCGAAACGCCGAGCAGCTGGAAGCCGCCATCGCGGCCAAACCCGATAGCATCACTTTGGATTATTTGGATCTGTACGGGCTGCGTCCCTCGGTGGAGCGCGTGAAGGCCAGCGGCGTGCAGGTTCGAGTGGCCAGCCCGCGCATATTGAAACCCGGCGAGAGCCGCATCGTGACATTTTTGGTTAGTCTCCAGTGTCCCATCCTGATTCGCAGTACCGGTATTCTCCAAATGCTCAAAGCGACAGCCGGCCAACTTTTGATCGGCGATTTCAGTCTTAATGCCGCGAACACGCTTACCGCCGAAGCGTATCTCGAATTGGGTGTCGAGCGACTCACGCCTACTCACGATCTAAATGCCGCCCAAATCTCCGGTTTAGCCGAAAGCATTGGCCCCGAGCGGTTGGAAGCCATTGCTTACCAACATCTGCCAGTCTTCCACACCGAGCATTGCGTCTTCTGCCGGTTCCTTTCGAGCGGCACTTCTTATCGCGATTGCGGCCGGCCCTGCGAGCAGCATCGAGTGGCTCTGCGGGATGCTGAAGGCCGCGCGCATCCGGTGATCGCCGATGTTGGCTGTCGTAACACGGTTTTTGGCGCGGAGGCGCAGCAGGCCAGTGCGCACATGGATTCTTGGCGCGAGGTGGGAATTCGCCATTTTCGCCTCGAGTTTGTGCACGAATCCGCGCAGGAGGTGCAACGCGTTACGTCCGCGTTTCAAGCATATCTCGCCGGGAGAACCCACGCGGGCCAGCTCGCCGCCGAATTGAAACGATACGCACCCGCCGGAGTGACGGAAGGAAGCCTCTTGGTGCCGCCAGACTTTGAGCGTTTCCCCATTCTTCAATGAGATGCCGGACTTCCACAAAGCTGGATTGTTGCATCAGAAAGACGGGCGCGTCCTGCTGTGCCGCAAGAAGCATAGCACCTCGCTGCTGATTCTGCCTGGCGGCAAACTGGAACCCGGCGAAACCGCGGAAGAATGCCTGAGGCGCGAATGCCGCGAGGAGTTGGGCGAAGTGGAAATCTCAAACCTGCATTACCTCGGGGATTACGAAAGCCCCGCGGCCGGACAAGATGGCAAGATCGTAAAGATCGCGCTATACGCAGGCGAGCTCGAAGGCGAGCCCGCCCCGCACTCTGAAATAGGAGAACTAGTCTGGTTCGATCCTCTGCGCGATGATGCCACGGTGCTTGCGCCGAGCCTGCGCAACATCATTTTCCCCGACCTGCGCAGGCGTGGTCTTATTGGCGGAGCAGCAAGATAAGTCCAATGAGATTAGATCCTTTGTGGGGCAGGGCCATGCCCTGCCAACGGTTTTTGGGTGCCTCCAAACAACTCGGCTGGGCATGGCCCTGCCCCACCAGACTCACAGAGCCATACTAGTAAATTGCCGGAATCACTGACCGCGTGGGCGCAGTGGATCACGCCCGAAACGCTGCTATCCCAAGTTCGCAATACCGCGCCTTATCTTCAGGCGCGTGTGCCGGCGCCTGAGCCGGGCAGGCTCATCGAAATGGGCGGAACGCCTGACGGATTTCTGCGCGTTCTCTCGAGCTGGGAAAATATTCTCCGTCCCAATCTCAACCACGCCGAGCAATTACAGGACTACTTCGCCCTTTGCCTGGCCTGTCATCACGCCACCGTCGCCACGTTCGTTCCTACCGATGTAGATACGAAAATCCGCGGTATGACCTGGCGCGAAACCACCGACCCGGATGTCCTAAAGCCCATGCTGAGCTTTGCCCTAGGCGCTCGCGGCTGGACAGAAGAGGGCATCTCAACACGTTCCGTTCGCGGCGTCAGCGGCCATAACGGGGAACACGGGAGCGCTATAGCGGGCGGGTTGGGCCGCATGCTGGAGCTTGGCCGTACGGCCGAAGCGGAAGAAGCACAGGCGGCCATCGAAGCCGAAATAGACCGGGAACAAACGGTTTTCGATCAAGTAGCCCGAGAACGCGACGGCGAGCTCGATTTGTTGCGTCTAGCGATGACGCTGGCTCACAATCGCGGAGATCTCACGCAGGGCATGGGTTTTTGGAAGAAAACGCCGGCAACGTTGCCGCTGATCGAGCATCTCTCGACCCGTGGCCGTTTTGAGATGGCGGTTCGCATGTACCAGGACACCGGGCTTTCGGCCGAGGGACACCGCCACTATCCGCTCCGCCCGGTGAAGGCGCTGCGGCGCTCGCCCGCGACACTGCTGCCACTGTGCCCTTTCCTGGACGATTGGGGTGCGGTGGTTGCCAAGCTGGATGAGAATGATCAGGTGCTGGCCGCGCTAGTAACCGGTTGCCAAAAGTTAAAGGGACAGCAGGGTTATTACCGCGCGATCGCCGGTATGTACGCGGCATCGTCCGGCGCTTTCGACCGTGCCGCAGGGCGCATGCCGAACGCTACGCAGCGCCTGCTCCGCGACGCCGAAATGCGCAAGCTGATCAGCGTCCCGCGCGTCTCATTCGAATCCATGATGCGGAAGCGTGCACGGACATCACTGGCCAGCGCATGTGGTCGATAAAACTTGATACGCTGGCCTCAGTGGACGTCCCAGGTTCTATCCGGCGCATCGAGACTTTTCCCGCTAGTGCGCTGGCCCTTCTCAACCAGATTCCACCGCGGCCCGATACCCTTCAGCAGCTTGACGAGCTTTTGACAAAAGAGCCGTTGCTGGTGCAAGCAATGGATCAAATTGCTGTCGCATCCGGCAAATACCAAGACGGCCAGGCACTGGGGCTTTCGGCTATGATGCAACGGATCGGCGCTGCCGAGTTGATTGAGATTGCGATTACGCTGCTGCTACGCGGCTACATGCACCGCGCCTTAAATGTCATCGAAGATCAGCGCTACTGGTGCTATACGCTGGCCTGCGCAGTCAGTTGTCAGGAAATCGCTTTGCCCGGCGAAGCCAACGGATTGATCGCTTACGTTGGCGGATTGCTGCACGATATCGGACGATTGGCTCTGGTGGCCGCTTATCCCGACAAATACGCAAACCTGCTGACATTGATCGACAGGATGTTCCGGGAGGAAACCAGTTTCGACTTGCTTGCGCGTGAGGAAATGATGTTTGGGATGGATCATTTCGCTACTGGCACGTGGCTGGCCACCGAGTGGCGTCTGCCGCCTTGGCTGCACGCCGTTACGGGTAGGTTCAAGGAAGACACAGCCGGCGAATATCACGCCTTGGTGGCAACTGTTCGCTCGGGAACGCGCCTCGCGCACTCGCTGGGTTTCGGCTATCTGGAAGCCGCTCCACGCGCGGAGATAAAAGAAATTTTCGTGGATCTCCCGGAAGTCTGGAAGCGCTGGCAGAACTTGGACTATTGGAAACACGCCGAGGACCACGTGCGCTCGAAGGTCCAATCGAAATTAGCCTTGTACGCTCCCGCGACCCCGGAGAGCGACTGATTCGTTCGCTCCCGATCAGAGTAACCAGTTTTCTGGGCTCGTTCGAGTTGCCATTCCGAGCACTCATTCCGAACCGGGACCGGCAGGAAGCGCTACCATGACCTTGCAATGCTTGTAAGGAACTCGCGCAAAACGGAGCGCGGCGCGGGCCAGTTCCTGGTCGGTTTGGCGGTGCGCGCCGCACCCTTTGCGCTTCCTGCCGGCTCAATCTCATTTCCTTATGGCTTCATACGGAGTACGCAGTGATCCGGAACGTCCATTCCCCCCATTTGCGGGTATCGCCCTTGCTCCGCTCCCTGCCGATTAATAGACTTACACCGGTCCACGCATAGGACGAAAGATCGCAAGAGGAGACGCGGCTAGGAATGTTCCCCATTATAGGCATACTGGTTGTTTTGGCCTGTATTGCAGGCGGTTACCTGATGGAAAAAGGCAATCTCCTGGTATTGATGCAGCCTGCGGAGCTGCTTATCATTTTGGGAGCAGCTATCGGGACGGTGCTGATTGGAAATCCACCTCACCTGTTGAAAGGGATCCTTGCGAGCGTCCTTCAGGTGTTTAAAAGCAGCCGCTATAATGCCGCTATCTACTTGGACACGTTGCGTTTTTTGAACGACTTTTTTGCCACTTCGCGCAAAAATGGTTTAACCGCGCTCGAGAAGGATTTGGATGAGCCGGACAAAAGTGAGCTGTTCAAGCGGCATCCCAATTTTGCATCCGACAAGAAAGCCATGCATTTCTTTTGCGACACCATGCGAACTTTCTTGGCCGGCGGCGTAGACGTACACGATCTGGATCAAGTGATGGAGACGGACCTCGAGGTTCTCCACAAAGAAAATCGGTTACCGGCCAGCGCTTTGAACACCATGGCGGACAGCCTGCCGGGATTAGGCATTGTTGCGGCAGTTCTCGGCGTGGTAATCACTATGGGGTCGCTCGGAGGGCCACCGGAAGAAATCGGCCATAAGGTGGCCGCGGCCCTGGTGGGCACGTTCCTGGGTATTCTGCTCTGCTACGGATTCCTCGGGCCGATTGCAGCGAACATCAAGAAGCAGACCGACACTGAAGGCGATTACTTCTTGTCTCTTCGCATGGGCCTGCTGGCCTACATGAAGGGAGTGTCCCCGCTTCTGGCGCTTGAGGCGGCGCGCCGCGCTATACCCCACTATGTGCGGCCGACATTTCTAGAAATGGACACTGCCTGCCGCAAAGCGCCGGGTGCTGCCAAAGTTGAGGCGGCAGCGTGAGTGCGAAATCGGCCCATCCGCGCATCATCATCGTCAAGAAACATGTGGCCGGCCATGACGACGAACATGGCGGCGCATGGAAGGTGGCCTACGCCGATTTCGTGACCGCCATGATGGCGCTCTTTATCGTCCTGTGGTTGTTGAGCGCCAGCGAGAAGGTCCAAAAGGCGGTAGGCGGATACTTTCAAGATCCCACCGGAAAAGGGCGGCAAACCGGTTCCACTACGGCCGGAGTTGGCGAGGTTCTGACGTTGAATCAGAACCAACTTCAGCTATTGAAGGAAAAGCTGGAGCAGGCCATGCGTCAAATCCCGGCGTTTCAAAACATGGCGAAACAGATTCGAATGACCATCACTGCCGAAGGGCTGCGCATCGATTTGCTGGAGACCCAGCGCGGGCTCTTTTTCGAGACCGGGAATCCGAAGCCCACCGAAGCGGGCACCGAGCTGATAAGGCTTCTGGCCGGGGAATTGCGGAAACTACCGAACAAAGTGGCCATCGAAGGTCATACCGATTCAACTCCCTACGGACGTTCCGACTATTCGAACTGGGAGCTGTCGGCTGACCGGGCCAACTCGGCGCGCAGAATTTTAACGGCTGCCGGCGTGACCGACGACCGGATCAGCCAGGTACGCGGCTTCGCGGATCAGCGCCTTCTGTTGAAGAGCGAGCCCGATAATCCTTCCAACCGCCGGATCTCGATCATCGTGCGAAATCTGGGGCTCGACCTACAAGAAGAAAATACCGCTCAGACGCAAGTGGATCCGAAGAAAACGCAGGCTGCGGCGGTCAAGAAATAGCGGCAGCCTTCATCCGTCGAGGGAAAGACGAACGGCGCCGAGATTCTCGGTTGCTCAGCCTGCCCCTACCGCCGTTGGTTCGCGGCAAATGGCCAGGATTTCCCCTGCCAGTGCCAGCCATTCATCCAAATCCATTGGTTTGGCTCTGCACAGGCGGGCGCCTAAGCGCAGTACCTCGACTCGATCGCTTGGACTGGGCAGACTGCTGAGCGCCACCACATGCACGTGCGCCAGAGCCGGCTCTTGCTTGATCGCCCGCAATACCGCCTTTCCATCATGCCGCGGCAGATGCAGGTCCAAGATAATAACGCAAGGCTCCGGATCGGCAGGCGTAGTTCGCTGTTCGCGGACGAATCGGATTGCCTCTTCGCCGTCGCGTAACAGGTCGAGTTTGTATTCTTCCCGATGATGGTCCAATGCCAGCCGCAGCAGATGTACGTCCGCTGGATTGTCTTCCATCACAAGGATTCGCGCAGGGCTTGCGTAGTTTCTCACGCCCGTTAGACGCCCCGGCGCTTAGACTGTTACGCAAGGTGAGAAGCCAAACGCGTAGCGAAAACTATTGGCGGCAAGCTCCTCAACCGGCAATCCGAATACATCACGCGCTAACTGATACTCGCGATCGAGCGAAGTTCGGAAGAACGCTGGATCGTCGGTATTGAGCACCAACGGCACGCCAGCATCATAAAGCTTCCGCACCGGATGTTCCTCCACCGAATTCACCACGCCGGTTGAAACATTGCTCGAAATGCATACTTCGAGCGGCACGTTCAGCTCGCGC
Source organism: Bryobacteraceae bacterium (assembly GCA_036008345.1). GTDB lineage: Bacteria > Acidobacteriota > Terriglobia > Bryobacterales > Bryobacteraceae > Palsa-89. Next base: position 19,359 of record DASYNU010000050.1, on the reverse strand, counting down.
AGCTTGGCCATCAACGCCGGATCTTGCGCCGCCGCGATGCCATGCCCGATCCGCTCCGCGCCGATTTTGAGTGCTGCCCAGATGGATTCCGGGCCCGTGGTCTCGCCGGCGTGACACACCAGCCGCAATCCCCCATCGCGCGCATAAGCGTAGACGTCGTGGAACCATTCGGCCGGGCCGCGGGCTTCATCGCCGCCGATGCCAAAAGCAATCGCGCCTTCCTCGCGCCGGGAAACGGCAAATTCCGCAACTCGCATTCCGGCCTCAGCTCCAAAATGCCGCACCGCATCGACAATCCAAAGCGCCTTCACGCGGGACCGCTGCGATTCCTTCCATACTGCGTCATATACGGCAGCCAGATCCTGATTCTTCCACAAGACCACCCCTGCCGATAGCGTGATCTCTACATAAGTGACATCCTGAGCCGCCAGACGTTCCAACAAATGCCGGGTCGCGAGCGCATAATGCTCGGGAGCCGTCAGCCGATTGATCACCCAAATATATCCGCGCAGGAATTCCTCAAAGGTCCTGCCATGCAGATTGGCCTCGATTTCGGGGCGCGAGACAGATGGATCAATCGCCATCAGGGTCTCAGCTTCAATGGACCCCTCCAGATGCACATGTAGCTCCGCCTTTTTCACTGGGACCTCTCTGCCATAATAGCTGTGCATGACTCCCGAAGAGTTAGAAGCGATTGTCAACGGCACGCACGGCGACCCGTTTAGCGTTCTCGGCCCCCATCAAACCCTCGGCCCGCATCAAACCGACGATGTTTGGGAGGTTCGCGCTTTTCTACCCCAAGCCATGGACGCTTGGGTGGCCACTGGCGGGCTGCTGCAGCCGATGCGAAAACTGCATTCCGATGGTTTCTTCGCCGCTACGCTCGCGCATGAGCCTGGCTCATATAAAATCCAATTCACGCTTTGGAATGGCACAGCCAAAGTGCAAATCGAGGACCCGTATCGCTTCCCGCCGCTGCTCTCGGAATTCGATCTGCACCTGCACGGCGAGGGAACCAACTACGAGAGTTATCACACCATGGGCGCCCACCTGGTGGAGTGTGAGGGAGTGCCGGGCGTCCGCTTCGCCGTATGGGCGCCGAATGCGGAAGTGGTCAGCGTGGTGGGCGATTTCAACGATTGGGACGAGCGGCGTCATCCCATGCGTCTGCGCAGCGGCGGCATTTGGGAACTTTTCATACCGTCGGCTACTCCAGGCACCAACTACAAGTACGCTGTGCGGTCGCACATTCACGGATATCGCCAGCAAAAAGCGGACCCCTATGGATTCGCGTCCGAGGTGCCGCCCAAGTCAGCTTCCGTGGTAGTGGATCTTGCCACCTATCAGTGGGGCGACCAGGCGTGGATGGAGTCGCGCGCTCGCAAAGATCATTTGAAAGAGCCGGTCTCCATCTACGAAGTGCACATCGGCTCCTGGCTGCGCGGTCCGCACAATTCCTACCTCAGCTATCAAGAACTGGCGGACAAATTGGTGGGCTACGCCAAGGATCTAGGCTACACGCATCTTCAGTTGATGCCCCCCATGGAGCACCCGTTCTCCGGTTCCTGGGGCTACCAGATCACAGGCTACTATGCTCCTACGGCCCGCTTCGGCCATCCGCAGGACTTCATGTATTTCGTGGATCGCTGCCACCAGGCCGGATTGGGAGTAATCGTTGACTGGGTGCCCGCCCACTTCCCGAAAGATGCGCATGGCCTGGCTTTTTTTGATGGAACCGCGCTCTATGAACACGCCGATCCGCGCAAGGGCGAGCATCGCGACTGGGGAACGCTGATTTTCAATTACGGCCGCAACGAGGTGCGTACGTTTCTGATCTCAAATTCCCAGTTCTGGTTGCGCGAATATCACATCGACGGCCTGCGCGTGGATGCCGTGGCGTCCATGCTGTACCTGGATTACTCGCGCCAGCCGGGTGATTGGGTTCCGAACATCTACGGCGGCAACGAAAACCTGGAAGCCATTTCCTTGCTACGGCGGTTCAATGAACTCGCGCACCAGGTGCCCGGCGCGATGACCATTGCGGAGGAGTCCACTGCGTTCGCAGGCGTATCGCGGCCGGTCTTCCTGAATGGCCTGGGATTCACCATGAAGTGGAACATGGGTTGGATGCACGACATGCTGGATTACTTCGAAAAAGACCCCATCCACCGCAAGTATCATCACAACGACATCACCTTCAGCATGTTGTACGCCTTCACCGAGAATTTCGTGCTGCCCATTTCGCACGATGAAGTAGTGCATGGGAAGCGCTCGCTGCTGAGCAAGATGCCCGGTGATATGTGGCAGAAGTTCGCCAACGTGCGCGCTTTCCTGGCGTATATGTACGCGCATCCCGGCAAAAAGCTACTTTTCATGGGATCCGAGATAGGCCAATGGGAGGAATGGAATCACGATCGCGGGCTGCCTTGGGAACTGCTCCATTTCGATTTCCATCGAAAACTGCAGGCCATGGTGCGCGAGTTAAACCGGCTCTATACGTCGTACCCGGAATTCTATGAAGTAGATTTTCACTGGGAAGGCTTCGAATGGGTGGATTTCCGGGACGTAGATGGTTCCACCATCTCTTTCATTCGCCGGTCGAAGGCGCGGAAGCCGTTTCTATTGTTCGTTTGCAACTTCACCCCGGTACCGCGTCTCAACTATCGCGTAGGAGTGCCGGACCCCGGCGCTTATCGGGAAATTCTGAACACCGATTCTGAGCTTTTTGGCGGCAGCAACCTGGGCAACGGCGGTCTGGTGCTATCGCAGGCGATTTCGCAGAACAATCATTATCACAGCCTGTCCATCACGGTGCCGCCGCTGGCAGTGGTGGCATTCGAATCACCGGGCGATTGAGCTGAGAATCCGTGAAAAATCGGCTCGCAGGCGAAGGCGCCTGCGCCACCCAATCCGCAAATCCTTGTGCGTCAATGTGGGGCAGACGCTTTCGTCTGCCAACCCCGCCCTTATGCCGATTTTTTTACGAATTCTGAGGGAGTCGGTGCTTTCGCCGATTTCTTCACGGATTCTGGGTCTGAGAGTGAGGTTCGCGGACCGGCTCATCCGGCCGGAATGTTTGGCGGGGTTGTACCGTTGCCCTCAACTGCTCGTCTGAGCCCGGCGATGTTGTCCCAAACGCAGAAGATCGGAACCCCCACAGAATCACGACTAAGAGTTCAGTCAAACCTATGGAACGGAACATTTCCACTTACCATTCGGTATACCTCCGAATATGACATAAGCTGTCGGGAGTCAGGGCGCATACTGGCTCTCGATGAAACCTAAACGAAAAATCATTGTCTCAATCGCGACCAGCGCCGATGGCTTCATTGCCCGAGCGGACGGAAGCTTCGATTGGCTGGACCGTCCGAGCCCGAAGGGAAACTATGGGATGGAGGCGTTTTGGGCTTCCATCGATACCATCCTGTGGGGTCGCAAGACTTATGACCAGGCGCTAACTATGCGCGGCGGCATAAGTGGATTTGGTCCCAAGGTGAAGAATTATGTCTTCACGCACCGGCCACCAAAGTCGCCGGCAGAAGGTGTTGAGTTCGTCAATGAACCGATCGCGCCGTTTGCGAAGCGCCTGCGGAAGCAACCGGGCAAGGACATCTGGATCATGGGCGGTGGTGGGGTGGTGGCTTCATTTCTGGACGCGGGCCAGATCGATGAGTTCAGCATCCACGTGATTCCGATATTGATCGGCGAAGGCATCCCGTTGATTGCGCCAGGCAAGCGCACAGTTCCCCTACGCTTGCTCTCGACGCGACGTTACTCAGACGGCGGAGTGCATCTGAATTACAGCGTGGTTTCGCGTGGTTCCCGGCGCGCCAACACCTGAAAGGCGCCGACTCAGTTGAAGACGCGTGTGTGGCGCACGCACTCTTGCGTGCAGCATCGACACTCGTGTCGATGTTCCCCGATGCCGAGACGAGTCTCGGCGCAGCACCAAAGAGTGCGTGCGCCACCAGTCGTCTTCATGACCTTTAGTGGTCCATGGGAACTCCCTTAAGTGAGGCGTCGTTCTTCTCAGTTGGATACAATCCAGAGAACACAGAGGAGAATCAACTATGGAAGTCCGAAGATATTTCGCACCGGTTTTTGCTATCGCTTTCGCGGCCGGTTTGTTACGTGCCCAGGCCCCAGAGCCGAAGACCGCCGAGCAAGTTTTCAAGAATATTATTCAGCTCAAGGGCACGCCCGCCGACCAGTTGGTTCCGGCGATGACATTTATCTCCGCCTCGCTCGGCGTCGAGTGCTCCTTCTGCCATGTGGAAGGCAAGATGGACCTCGATGATAAACCAACCAAGAAGACCGCGCGCGAGATGATGGCTATGACGGTGGCGCTGAATAAAGAGAGCTTTGGCGGCCGGCGGGAAGTGACTTGTTATTCCTGTCACCACGGTTCCGAACATCCGGCGGGGACGCCGCCGGTATTGGAATCCGATATGCCCATGCATCCGGAGGCCGCGGCAAAGCCCGCTTCGGGCGACGCGCCCAACGCCAACGATATTCTGCAGAAATACGTGTCCGCGCTGGGCGGCGAAGATGCCATCAAGAAATTCAGCAGCCGCGTGGAGAAGGGTGTCATTGTGGCGGGCGGAAGCGATACGCCCATCGAATTGTTCCTGAAGGCTCCCAACAAGCGCATCTCCGTCACGCATATGCCGAAGGGCGAGAGCTACACCGCGTTTGATGGAACCGCGGGCTGGCTGGGCAGTACGGGCCGTCCGCCGCGAAGCATGTCGCCGGCTGAATCGGAAGCGGCGGGACTGGATGCTGAATTCTATCTCCCCCTGCGGCTCCCGCAAATTTTCCAGCAACTGCGCCCAGGCCGTCCGGAGTCAATCAACGGAGTGGAGTGCCTGACGCTGATCGGCACCCGGCCAGGCCGCCCGCCGGTCCGGCTCTACTTCGAAGCCAAGTCGGGGCTGTTACTGCGCCAGGTGCGTTACGGGGAAACGCCGCTCGGCCGCAATCCAACACAGATTGACTACGCGGACTACCGCGCCGTGGATGGCGTGAAAGTTCCATTTCGCTGGACATTGTCGCGCACCAATGGCCGTTTTACGATCCAGATCGCTGAGGTGAAGAACAATGTTCCGGTGGAGGACGAAAAGTTCGCAAAACCTGACGGCGAAGTAAAGTAGGCCTTAGCCCTAGCCCCGAGCCCCCAGTCCCCGGTGGGGGGTACAATCAAAAACGAATGCTCCAAATCAGCAGTAGTTCCCAGGTCTATGACGTTGTCATAATCGGATCCGGCGCTGGGGGCGGGACCGTCACCAAAGTACTCGCCGATCTCGGCGTATCCGTGGCGTTGCTTGAAGCTGGTCCGCCGCTCGATCCCGCGAAAGATTTTAAGGAACATATGTGGCCCTATCAGGTGTCGCATCGCGGCATCGGCAAGGGCGGGCAAGGCTACTTCGGCCCCACGCCGTGGGACTTCGGCTACTTCACCGCCAGCTTCGGCGGCTGGAAACTGGCGGGTGAGCCTTACACTGTCAATCCGGGCGATAAGTTCTCCTGGTTCCGATCGCGCGTGGTAGGCGGACGCACCAATCATTACGGCCGCATCTCGCTGCGATTTGCCGATTACGATTTCGCTCCTTACACTCGCGATGGTCTGGGCACGGATTGGCCCATCACTTATGACGAACTCGCGCCGTATTACGACAAAGCCGAGCGCTTCATCGGCGTGACCGGCAGCAAGGAAGGAATTCGCAGCGCGCCGGACGGGATATTTCAGCCGTGCCCGCCGCCGCGCGTTCCTGAAATGCTGTTTCAACGCGCGGCCAAGAAATTGAACATCCCTTGCATCCCCGCGCGCCTGGCCGTGATCACGCAACAAACCAATGGCCGGCCCCCCTGCCACTATTGCGGACAATGCGGGCGCGGCTGCGTGAGCTCGTCAAATTATTCATCCAGCCAGGTGCAGGTTTTCCCCGCCATGAAGACAGGACGCGTGAAGCTTTTCACCAATGCCATGGCGCGCGAGCTGATTACTGATAGCTCCGGAAAGGTGAGCGCTGTTTCTTATATCGATAAGGCTACGCGTACCGAAAAACAGATTCGCTGTAGAAGCGTTGTGGTGGCCTGCGGCGCCTGCGAATCGGCGCGGCTGCTGCTGAATTCCAAATCGCCGGCTCACCCCAATGGACTTGCGAACGGGTCCGGGCACGTCGGCCGTAACCTCACCGACAGCGTGGGCTATGGATTGGACGCGCATATTCCGGCGCTGGACGGGTTGCCGCGCCACAACTCGGATGGAATGGGCGGCATGCATCTTTATGTGCCGTGGTGGCTGTGGGATTCCAAGAACAAGGAGTTTCCGCGCGGCTACCATATCGAGATCGGCGGCGGTTTCGACATGCCGGGCATTGGATCGTTCCACGGCGATTGCGAACGGCACGAAGGCTATGGCAAAGATCTGAAGACGGCCATCCGCAATGAATACGGAGCTTGGTTCGGAATGGCCGGGCGCGGAGAACAGATCCCGAATGAAAACACTTTCTGCGAACTCGATCCTGACGTCGTGGATCAGTACGGAACTCCGGTATTGCGCTTTCACTTCAAGTGGACCGATCAGGAGCTGAAACAGGCGCAGCACATGCACGATACCTTCCAAGCGCTGCTTGAAACCATGGGCGCCAAAGTTACCACGCCGCGTCCCAATTTCATGGCGGGCGAAGGGATTTCCGATGGCGGCGAGATCATTCACGAACTTGGGACCGTGCGCATGGGCAGCGACCCTTCCAAGTCAGTGCTGAACAAATACTGTCAGGCGCATGAAGTGAAGAATCTTTTCGTAGCCGATGCCGCGCCATTTGTAAGCAATCCGGACAAGAATCCAACCTTGACGATTATCGCGCTGGCTTGGCGAACGGCCGAGTATCTGGCCGAAGAAATGAGGAAGGGCAATGTCTGACGTCACTCGACGCGATCTGCTGCAGAGAATTGCGCTCTCCATTACCGCCGGCCAACTGAGCCTGGAAGCGGCCCAGCATGTGCACGGCGTAGCCGCCCAGGAGAAAGCCGCGCACGGTGTTTACAAGCCCAAAGGGTTGAACCCGCACGAGTACAAGACGCTCGAAAAGCTGGCCGACTACATTGTTCCGGCCGAGGGCACAACCGGTGGGGCCGTGGCCGCGGGTGCGCCGGAGTGGATCGATCTGATGGCCAGCGAGAATCCGCAATTGTTGGCCATTTATACAGGTGGCATCGCGTGGCTGGACCATGCCATGCAAAGACGGGAAGCTCCTAATTTTGTGGATGCGACTGCCGCGCAGCAGACCGCCATACTGGATCTAATCGCCTATCGCAAGAACGAATCGGCCGAGCTTGGGCCGGGCATCAAATTTTTCGACTGGGCGCGCAAGATGGTGGTGGATGCTTACTACACCAGCCCCATCGGGATTAAAGACATTGGGTATATGGGGAACACGGCGGTATCGAAATTCGAGGTTCCGCAGGCCGCCATCGATTATGCCCTGAAGCGCAGCCCAGTGTGAGCGCACCGGTCGCTTACGGAAACGGAGCCGAGCCGCGACCGTAAGGGAGTCGGTGCTTTCAAAAAGTTTTCTGACGAGCGTGCTCCTACTGGTCGCAGAGCGAGTGAACGCCCCTAAGCCGGTCCAGCAGGTCCGGCAGATCATTGTTGCGGAGCGGCTTGCGCAGAAAGCCGGTACAACCAGACCGGGCGGCGGACTGGCGTTGCGTTTCCAGATCGTCGGAGGACAAGATGACGATGGGTGTACGGGCGTTGCCGGTTTCGGTTTCCCAGTCGCGGATGGCGTTGATGGCCCCATAGCCGTCCATGCCGCCCATGTGAATGTCCATCAAAACTATATCAAAGCGCTGTTTCTTCACCATTTCAATTGCTTCCGGAGCATTGCGCGCGCGCCACACGCTTTCCTTTCTTAGGAATAATTCGCTGAGAGCAAAGCTGTCGTCGCAATCCTCAGTCAGAAGTATGTTCAGGCCTGGCCGGGATTCCCGCTGCGGCCGTTCCCTATCCTGGCTGGACAGCGAAGGTAAAAAGGTGGCCAGGTGCGTGGGCACTCCGGGCTCGCTCGAGATTTGAGCGGATCCCCCCAAGTTTCGCAGCCCCTTGCCTGCCACCATAAGCGCCAGCGGGTGAGGCATGTCGGGCAAGTCCTGAAAGCGGACTTGCTGGGGATCGGCATTTAGCCAGTCCGCCAGGCGAGCTGCCAGGGTTGACTCCGGGGGCGTGACGGAGATGCGAATCTCGCTGTCGGAGGAAGGCGCGCCCATTGACACAAGAATGTCGCCCGCTGACGTCAGCTTCAATGCCGAATCCAGGATTCGGGTGAGCAGTTGCTCCACCGATTTCCGGTGTTGCCGGACCAGCCAGGGTTGCGCACAGGCTTTCAGCACGACGCGGCAGGCTGGCTTTTGAGACGCCAGGTTCAATAGTTCGGTGATTTCTCCCAGGCACATTCCGAGGTCAAACTCCTCCACAGTGTCTGAAGCGGGTGAGGCTTCGGAAAACAATTCGCGGAAGTCGTCGATGGAACCGAGCAGCCGGTCGGCACTGGACCGGCTAATGTCGAGATAGGTCTGCCAGGTTGGATCCATGGCGGCGTGAGGCAGAAACTCCAGCGCACCGAAACTGGCGTGCACGGAATTTCGGGCATCATTGCACAGGTAATTCAGAATATCCAAAACGGCGGCATTCGTCATGTTGTTCTTCAAAGTCTCCTCCGTCACGGTTCGACACTCACGGTTCGACCTGCGCACTGCGCGCGGCGCTTACCGAAAAATAATCCACAAATCGCCGGACCGCGTTGGGCTTCTTTCCCGCCGGCCGGGTTGCTACCATGTCCCCGGCGATGCGGGCGATCTGCTTGGCTAGCTGCGAGGATCCCTCGATCACCATACCTTTCTGGACCGCCTTGGCAATTTCGTTGGCGCTGGCCGGAACCAGATAGCGCACCGGCAGTTGAATGATGCGTTCAATCTCTTCCACCGACAGAGCTCCGCGGCGCTCGGCGCAATTCAAGACCAGCGATACCTTATCGGTGAGCCGCACGTCATGCAGCCAGCTGGCCTTGCGGCGCGCCAGATGCAGTGCTCCGATATCGGGCGTGCAAACCAGGAAGATTTTGGCGGCCCGCATCAGCACCTCACATTCGTAGTCCTCCATGGCGCCCGGCAGATCTACAGCGACCACCGAATACTGCCGGATGGCGAATTCCAAAAGCTTGGAGAAGCGCTCCGAGAGAAAAGGCCGCGAGAAGTCCATTGGGCCGGAGCCGAGTAGATGCAGGTTGTCCAGCTGGGAAACCAGACTGGACCATACGTCCCGATCCAGGTGGTCGGCCTGCATCAAAGCATCCACGATAGTGTGAGTACCTTCGGCTTTCAATAGAAAGGATGTGACTCCTAAGCGGATGTCAAAGTCCAACAGCAAAGTGGGTTCCTGGGCCAAGCGGGCGGCTACGGCCGTGGCCTGGGTGGCTAAGGTGCTAGCGCCGCAGCCTGGTTTGGCAGGCACGAAGGCGTAGACATCGGCCAGTAGCTCTCCGGCGCAAGCCAGGCTGGCGGCCGCACGATTGGCGGCATGCAGAATCTCGCGGTAGGTGAAATGCGGCAGAACGTCACGCACCCCGGCCTGCATCAGTTGTAGTAACTCATCCCGGCTGCCACCGCCGCCTACCGCGACCGTTGCAATCTGCGGCCTGCCATCCACGGCGCGCGCCACCCCCATAGCTTGGGGGTCGGAAAAATCGAGGATAACAATGCACTTCTGCTCCGAGGAGATGCCACGTAGGCGGGCGGCGTCTGCATAATCTAGGTCCCAGGCGGCATCCACGCGGAGGCGCCCGTCCAGGGCCGCGCGCACGTCCGAATGAAAGCCCCGCTGTGATGAGACAGTAGCTAGGATCACTTTTTCCTCTCTGGCGGCGTACTGCCGCATGCTGAAGCTTATCGGCGGGAGAGACAAAGAATTAGAGCGGGAAAATTTAAGACTTTCCACAACCTCGCCGATACCTTGAGACATGACTACACAAGTCTCCGAAAACCGGTCCCCACAGCGGACCGCCACCAAGTTCTCGGATGCCACTGTGCTGATTGTGGATGACGATGAGTATTTTCGCGCGCTTGCCAGGACCATTCTGGAACCCAGCGGCTTCAAGGTACTGGAGGCAGACGGCGTGGCGCAATGCCTGTCAACAGTACGGGCTTGCGCGGTGGACGCCATAATTCTCGACATGGTCATGCCCGATCGCGACGGCATGGAGGCCCTGCGGGAATTGAAAACGTTATACCCGGCCACCAAGATATTGACCGTATCGGGAGCCAATGACTCAAAACTGTTTCTAAATGTTTCCGCCTACCTGGGCGCCGATGCTTCCTTGGACAAGACCGAAATCGGTTCGCTGGCCGCGATGCTCGATTTGGTATTGGATCTATAGACATGCCGCGTCTGGGAATATGGCCGGATCTCCGGCTGCGAACCAAAGGCCTGATCGTTATCGCCGTTCCGGCTGTGGCGACGGTGCTAATCGCGTGTGCCTCCTACATCCTTGGATCGAGAGCCAGCGCGGGCGAACAGGCGGTGAGACGTAGCCTCGAAACTGGCCTGGAGATCCAACGGCTGAAGGCCGATGAGGCGGAGGCCAGCGCGCTTGTTCGCGCGTACTTCCTTACTGGCGAGGAGAGTTTCGCAAACCAAGCCCGCCAGGCCATCGCTAATTTCGACACCACTTTGCAGAGGCTGTCGGATCTGGTGGCGCCTAACCAGTCCCAGACCAGGCGTGTGTCCGATATTGCGGCGCTGGAACGCTGGCGGGTGGAACAAATTTTTTCCGCCACCGCCCGGTTTCGGTCCGGAGCCCTGCCCGAGCAAGCCTTGCGCGCCGCCATACGCGCCAAGGAAGCGGAACGCACCCAGATCGACAGAGCCATGGACGGGATGCAAGTCGACCAGACTCGGCTATTGGAGGCCCAATCGCAGGCTGTGGCACGGTTACGTATGGAATTGCGCGCCACTACGGGGATCTGCGTCTTTTTGGGGGTGGTGGGCGGAGTAGTGATTTCGATCCTGTTCGCTTCCGGAATCACCAATCGAATCTTGAAGCTCCAGGCCAACGTGTCGCGGCTGGCTACCGGCGGAGTGCTGGAACTGTTGCCGGAGGGCCGGGACGAGATCGGGGCCTTAAGTGAAGGTCTGGCCCAGACGGCCGAAGTTCTTCGCCAGAAAACCGGCGCCCTCGAAAACGCATTGCACGGCATCGCGCAAGTGGACCCGGCCGGACGTTATCTGTCTTTCAACAAAGCCTACGGCCAGATTGCGAGTTTATCGGAGTGCAACCAGCCATCCAACGTGATACTGACGGTGCTGCAGGACGACCGTGATAAGGTGGAGGCGGCCATCCAACTGATGCAAACCAGCGGCCGCGCGGAGACCGAAGTGCGCATTCCCGATGCGTTCGGCTCCCTGGCGGACGTGGCCATGACGTTTCGGCCGGTTTCAGAAGACCCCAGCGCGGGCTACTACATCTTCTTGCAAGATATCAGCCTGCGCAAGGAAACGGAGGCCGCGCTGGTGCGTGCCAAAGACGAGGCCTTGGCGTCCAGTTTGGCAAAGAACGATTTTCTGGCCAAGATCAGTCACGATATCCGAACTCCCCTAAACGCTATTCTGGGCGCGGCCAACCTGCTTTCCGAGACGCCGCTCAGCGCCGATCAGAGCGAATACGTCAACATGTTCCAGCGCAACTGCGCGCGGCTGGTGAAACTGATCAACGATTTCCTGGATTTTTCGAAGATCGAAGCCGGCGCACTGAAGTTAGAGAAGATTCCTTTTCGAATTCGAGGAACGGTGGAGGACGCGGTGGCCACCTTCCGGGAGTCGGCCAGCCGGAAGGGCATCGGATTGGAATTCGAAATCGCTTCCGATGTTCCCGCCTGGGAGTTTGGAGATCCGTTGCGGGTGCAGCAGGTTTTGGTGAACCTGTTGAGCAACGCGGTCAAGTTTACCGAGCAGGGTCATGTCGCAGTGAGCGTGCTGACCCTCTCCACTCCGCTAGGCGAGCGCCTTTGCTACGAGGTTTCAGACACTGGTCCTGGAATCGGAACTGAAGATCAGCAGCGCGTCTTTGCCGCTTTCACTCAATTGTCGAAACAGAATCCGCCCGGCGCCGCTGGGTGCGGCTTGGGGCTAACGATTTGCAGGGAACTGGTGGAACTAATGGGCGGAGAAATCGGAGTAACCAGTCAGCCGGGGCGTGGTAGCCGGTTTTATTTCACGCTTCCGCTCGAAGCGGCCGAGCCCATGGACGCCTTGGCCGATAGCTCCGCTGGTCTTGCGGCCCCGCCGTCACTCGATTCCGGTACGGTGCGGTTGCTGGTAGCGGAAGACACCGAAGACAATCGGCTGCTGGTCACTCACTACCTGCGCAAGGAACCAGTGGAGGTTACGTTCGCCGATGATGGCCAAAGGGCCGTGGATGCCATCGTGGCCGGGCGCGAATTCGACTTGATCCTCATGGACTTGGATATGCCGATCCTAGACGGATACGGGGCCACCCGATTCATCCGGGAGTGGCAGCGGTCGCACGGACAGGCCCCCACGCCGATCGTGGCTCTTTCCGGCCACGCTATGCGGGAAGCCCAACAGGCCAGCCTGGCCGCGGGATGTACGGCGCATGTGGCCAAGCCGGTGGACCAGGCCACGCTGCTGAGTACGGTGCGCCGCTATGCGCGCGTCAGAACCTTATACCGGCCGGAGACCGCCGAGGTGGAGGATGGCATTGCGGCCCTGATCCCCAAGTATCTTGCTTCCAAGCCGAGGCAGATCGAAGAGGCGCGCGCATCGCTGGCCATCCGGGACTTCGCGCCCATCTGGCGCTTTGGTCACAATCTCAAAGGAACCGGACGGGGGTACGGGTTTCCACCCATCGAAGACATTGGCAGAGAAATCGAGAAGGCGGCTGCGGACAAAGACGAAGCCGGTATCAGTGAGCAGTTGGAGAACCTCCGCCGGTTCGTAGCCGATGAGCCGGTGGGTAGCCCTGCTAGCTGAGACGGGCGGCAGGCGGCAGGAGGCAGGCCGCAGGATGAGCGTCCGAAAGCCTCAGCAGCGCTGGCTTGCTTTCTGCCTGCCGCCTGCGTCCTGCAGCCCGGCTGCTACAATCATGAGGATGCTTCGGAAGTCAACTCCTCTCCCCTTGCTTCTGGTGCTGGCCGCCGCAGCGCAAACCATTTAGGCTCCCGGGTCCATATTGGGCCATCACCGTTCATTTCATGTCATGATCCGACTATTCGGCCAAGTAGCAATCTATGCACGGCCACAAGCGCGTTTATCGTTCCTAATCGGCCACAGGGTACGCAGGTCTGCCACAGATGGGCCATGTGCATCTCCGGCTCGGGCAGGGCCGGTAGCCCTCGCATAGGAACCTTTAAGGAGCACCGGCTATAGTATTTTTAGATGTCCACGAGTCTACGACCCTGCGTCTACTGTGGCAGTACGACTGATCTCACACGCGATCACATCCCGCCAAAGAGCCTATTCAACAAGCCGAGACCACATTTGATAACCGTCAGCGCGTGCCGCGGATGCAACGCCGGGTTCAGCCGTGATGACGACTACTTTTGGTTGACGTTAGCGTCGCGAGCCGAAGCGCGAAACCATGACGCGACCGAAGCGTCAGCGCGAGCGATTAAGAACCTGTCGCGACAGGAGGCTGAGGGTTTTCGAAAAGCATTCCTTGCTACGGTCGAGTCCGTTGAAGTTAGGACCCCCGCGGGATTGTACGTGGGTGACTCACTTGCGTACAATGTGTCGTTTACGCGATTGAACCGCGTCGCCGCCCGAATAACCAAAGGGCTGTTCGGGTTTCTGACGAAGATACGACTTCCACAAGCTTATGCGGCAACGGCGAGGGCAATTGAAGGGTTTACGCCCGAAGCCAACCCTAACATCCAGCAACTCATCGAATTCGCTGCCGCGGGCCAACTTCGAACGATAGGGAAGACGTTCGCCTACCGCTTCCGAGCGCTCGACGACGACCCGAACAGCTCAGTCTGCATGTTCGATGTTTACGAGGCTACCTCGTTTCTGGGGTTAACGATGAGGGAATCGAACATCAGCTGGGCTGAGAAGGTATAAGAACTGCCGGTGCCTTCTTCTGAAGGATAGGCTATTGTGAGAGCTCAGAACGGTAGGTTCTCACCAAAATTGAGCTCGCGGTCCCTGCGCTGTTGTCGAGATGCAAATCAATCAGAATGCGTGACGCCTGGGCTAGAAATTCTTCACGGTCCATGAAGATGATGTGGCGTCGCTGGCTGATGTCAAGTTGCTCGATAAGCCATGTTCTCGCAGCCTTGGTAATATCACCGGCGGAAATCAGGAAGAGATGATCGAGAAGAACTTTGCGGCCAATTTCGGGGTCGAATATTGGGTGGTCGATGGCCATTCGTGCTTGTGCAAGCACGTTCGAGACGTTCTTCTGACCGCTGGCGCTATTCGAATCGATCTTGTCTTTCTTGACCTGCGCACAAAAATAGATCCAGTGGCTGGTTGGCAACTGATACTTCATCCATAGGTCCTTCCCGAATTCGAGGCTCTTGTCCTTGTGTCCGGTCGGGCTCACACGGCGGAACCCGAGTCGCTGAAAGAATGGGACCAGAACCTTCTCAATGAACTCGTCTTCGCTGACCGCGTCAAGGAAGGCTGAGAGGCACTGGCGCTGCTTAATCTCCTCCGGGGAGGGTGGACGCGTGGTGTGGCTAAATGAGGCGGTGCTGACGCCGGTTCCGGTGCTCCGGAGATGACAGCGGCCAGACGTGTCGAGGTAGGCCACGAGGCCCTCGCGCGCGACAAGCCTGTTGAAGGACCTTAAGGCGTCTTCTATGGATGCGCATTCGTCAATGCTAACGGCCCCTGAGGCGTCCGCTCTGCTTTCGTTATAATCGTCGAAATCGTCGGGGTCGAAGAGTTCCGTAATTACGCGACAAAGGTCATCGGGCGGCAGGTCCGCGGATTGGCTCAAGCCAAGATTCAATTCGGTCAGGCGTGCTTCCGTCCAAGTGGCTCGGGTGCTGCCGTCATGGACGAACGGCAGGTCACATCGTTTGAAGAATTTGGTGATTTTGCTGCTAGAACGATAGGGAAAGTACTTGGAGTCGCCGATCACCATCTGTGACAAGCGTTCGAGAGTGCGCTGCGAAAGCTTCATATTCTCGCAGCCATGAGCATAACACCATGATCTGTGAGACCTGCCTTGATCCTCCGATCGGCACTCGAACAGTTCTCTTTCTTCAGCTCGTCCTTCTTCGGCACTGTTCAATTCCCGGCGGATCACGAGCGTCTATTCCGAGGTAAACACGTAAACGCAACACCTGCGAAGGCTAACCTTTGCAGGGTAGAATATACGGCTTGGGCTTTTCACAACTATTACGGCAAATACTGGCGTTGCACCCGGAGGGTTTGACACCGCAACAACTCCGGGACAAAATCAAAGCCTCATTCCCCCATCATTACGGGACGGAGTCACACCGTCGAAACGTGGAGCGCGGCAACTACCAAGACCTCGATCATGCGCTCGTCGCCCAAATCTACACGTCAGGACGTACCGCTTCCGGGATCATGATTGATCGTTCTCAGAAACCCATGAGATTCTACCTCGGAGCTGACACGGTCGATGATGGAGAGCCCACCGATGAAGCTATCGATACTGAAAACCTGGAGAAACTCGAAGCCGGCGTGGGCACCATGTATGTGCTCGGAACCCACCTCTATACAAAGGATGGTCAGGAGATCATCAAGATCGGGATAACGACGGGCAGTGTGGAGGCGCGCATCAACCAACTCTACACAACCGGAGTGCCGTTCCGGTTCCGTATCATCAAGACGCTGGAGACCAAGAACTACGACGCGCTAGAACGAGCGCTCCACAGTCTCTTAGACCCGTACCGGATCAACCGCTCACGAGAATTCTTCACGGACAAATGCCTGCCCCACGTCGAGCAGATCATCGCCATTCACGAAGGAATTCAACGCGCCACATAGCGCTGCGCTCTACGAGTGGTGGCTGTTCCATTTTGTTGCAAAAAACGGCGAAACTTAGACGAGGCAACGAGGGCACAACCAGGCAGGAATCAATCAGTTACTGTGTTCTGGAGTCCGGCCCTGAAAAGGCTTAGGTCGCCGGTATTCCGTCCCTGGCCACCACATTCCAAGGGACTTACGCCACTTATAAAAATTCAAGAACAGGCGATGTTCTGCAGCCCCACAACAGGGCTGCAGTCAACCAAACCCGCTCACAAAATAAGCGGCCTGACGCCGCCTGTTTTATTGCGCTCTTCATGGCGATTGCGTTGTCGACACCTGCTTTTTCTCCGCGCTCTCCAGCAGATGCAAAAGGTAGTCAATCGTGCCAAGAATTTGCATAATCCGCTGGGGGGCCAATGTCCCTACGAGTTTGTGATGAAAGGGATTGCGAAACACGCCGACCACGCCGCGGAAGAGTGCCTGGGCACCCTCTTGTTCACTCGCGTGCTCGCTCAATCGAAGCAATGGGGTCGTTCCACCGAGCGCGGCTCCGACGAGTTTCAATCCATCGTAAGAAGTATCAAGATTCGCTGCTTTTCGCAGCCGATCTTCAAGTATTTTCGTCGCCTCCATAACGACGGTGTCAAACCGATCCTCTTGGCTCTCCTGGTTGAACATACCGAAGAGATCAAGGCAACGAGTGTTAAGTGCGCCATCGAGGATGTCAATTTTTCCAACCATGACAGGGGGTGGTTTCGTCAGTCCAGGTTTGGTCGCTGGCTCCTCAACGCCGGGGGAAACTGCCGCTGCTTCAGCTTCATTTGCAATGAGTGGGACCGTCGTGGCGTTCGCGAACACGCCGATGCTCAGGATTTCCGCCGCTCGCTCAATGCGACGGTCGATTTCTGTGCGGACCGCTTCGGCTGTTATGCGCTGGACAAGGGTGTCGCGCCGTGCTCGGAGAACATTGAGGTAGGACGAGCCTACTGACTTGAGAAATCGGACGGCGCCGTGAGAGAGAGTAATGTTGGCTCCGAAACCGTTCTCGTCCTTGTCCCAGCTGCCTTCCAGCCAGTTCGCTGCGCGTTCTGCACGCTTGATCTCTTTTTGCAGCGGCGACGCGACTTTGTCCGGATTGAGGAACAGCGCGAGTTCCTCGTCCTTTTGCAATCGGACGATATCATCCTTGAGTCGCTTGGCGTAAGAGCGCATTGCTTTGATGAAGAAGTTCAGGCTGTCCGGGTACAGCTCAACTCCGAAATACTGATGATGATCGGGCGGTTCAGCGGGCATGTCTTACAAGCTTACTGGTAGTAAAGGCATCCCAAGAAATCTTGCCCGAGCACTGCTCCGCTAAATGCACCATAGCGGTCGACTGACTTGTAACCTCACGGACCATGGTAAAAGCGTAGAAGAGAAGCGATATTCAATGGATATTCCCGTCCTATTCAAGGCCCGCGATATCGGCGAATGTATCTACTGCGGCACGACTGAAGAGCCGCTGAGCAAAGAGCATTCCGTGCCGTACGGTCTCAACGGTCCATGGACGCTACTCCGCGCAAGTTGCGATGCCTGTGCAAAGATCACGCACCGTTTTGAGCGTGACACGATGCGTTCATTGTGGCCTGAGCTTCGCAACGTCTTAGCAATGCAGAGTCGACGACGCGACCAGCGTTCCGCAACCTTACCGGTCGTCGTGCAGCGAGATGGCATCTTCCAAAAGATTCAGGTGCCCCGATCAGAATTTCCGACATACCTCAGCACGCCCCTGTTTCCGCCACCCGCCGTCTTCTGGCGCCGTGAGCCCATACCGGGCGTGTTTACGAATTTGGACATCATGCATATTGCTGGTCCGACGTTCAAAGAGGCAAGCGAGCGGTATCCTGGTGCCGAGTTCGTTGGTGCACACACGAACTTCTCACCTGAGGAATTCGCCAAAACCATTGCCAAAATTGGGTACTGTGCTGCTGTGCATGCGCTCGGTATCCGCGCAGTTACTCATTCCCCTCTAAAGGATGTCATCTTGGGTGCCGACCCTTGTATCGGACACTGGGTCGGCTCATGGCACCACGAACCTGTGAACGGCACCGGCGCAGGATTGCACGCAATCAAGGTACGTTGTACGCTGCCCGACCAATTCATTCACGCAAACGTCCGACTCTTTGCCCAGTTCAACGCGCCCGAGTACCACGTCGTGATCGGTGCGGCCGACCCGGACCTTATCGCGTCTCCCGAGTGGCCAGCAAGCTGGAGAGTAGCGTGATGCCAGGCAAGTGCGTGGTTTGCGGTGCCACCGACGAGCTCCACTTTGACCACGACCTCCCCTGGGTAAAAGGCTGGACATCAGTGGTCGCGGGCAACGTGCAATTGCTCCGTGCACGTCACAAGCCGGCAGACGCGACATATCGAGTGATCGCGGTCATTTGCTCCGAACTGTATCTCTTGATGCTAATGCTGGTCCAGCATGTGCTGCAATGCCCATAATTCCGAACCGTGGGCCGCTCAATCTGAGGCTGATTGGGACCAGCACACGCCCGTATCAGTGAAGTTGTGGATTAAGAACGGGAAGTCGGCTTCGAACCGCTAATCCCGAGTTATCTTTCCTGCCGCTCGAAAAACCCCGGGAACAGGAACAGATCCCTAACCGCCGCCGCCTTCAGCCGGAAACGCACACCTCGCGCTGTTGCAGAAAACTGGCACCCACAAAAAGATTATCCGCCCCCGGGTTGCCTGACGACCCAAGTATGCTCACAGGGCTTTTGGATGGGACGCGCGTAGGCTCGCAAGTTCTCGAAACCCGACAGTAGCGCTGACGCCCTCGTGGAGGAGTTCCCAACGGAACTTCGCATCATGCGCGGCACGGGCGCGGATGGTCTCCTTAAAATCACGTGTCAGCGCCGTACGAAACCATATTCAAATTCAGCTTCCGCCACGCATGAGTCACGAACTCAAAGCCGCAATCCTCCCTTCACCATCAACAACCTCCAAAAACTCACCACAGCATCAACCGCTCCCCGTGCTATCCCAATGCCAGGTGACATCTCAATGACCCCAACCGCATCCACCCCACCCCAGTGCGTCTCCATCCGAAATCGCGCGAACGCGCAACATTCCACCGGCCCTCGATCCGAAGCCGGCAAACAGCGTTCGGCCCTCAACGCTCTCACTCACGGACTAACGGCCCGCACCGCCGTCCTCCCTTCTGAAGACCCGGCCGCCTTTGAACAAGACCACCGCCAGTTCCTCGATGAGTTCCGTCCGGCCACTCCCACCGAAACCCAATTAGTCCACGAACTAGCCGACACCTCCTGGCGCCTGCATCGCTTCCCCCTCCTCGAAGC
>DASYNU010000049.1:0-35489 GCA_036008345.1 Bryobacteraceae bacterium | reverse complement strand
CGGGCGGTACAATCTCTAGTGGGAATAAGGGGATTGATGATTCCAGCATGAACGTCTCTGTCAAGGGCGATTACGCGCTCCACGCCATTTTCGATCTAGCGCTTCAGCAGCCTGGCGAACCCATCAAAATCGCTGACATCGCCCAGCGCCAAAAGATCCCGCAGAAGTTCCTGGAACTGATCCTGGCGGGGTTGAAGCAAGGTGGCTTCGTGGAATCCCGGCGCGGCGCGGAGGGCGGCTACCTGTTGTCGCGCACGCCCGACGCAATTACCGTGGGCGACGTGCTCCGTTATGTGGAAGGCGCCAAGAGCAACAAGCCGGCGCGCAAGCAACCCGCGGGCGATCCGTTTACCGAAACCTGGCGCCGCGCTGAATCGGCCATCTCGAACGTGCTGGATAAAACCACCTTCGCGGAATTGGTTCGCAATTGGCGCGAGCGGCAAACCAAATACGTACCGAACTGGGAGATTTGATGTTATTTCAAGACAATTCGCTGAGCATCGGGCGGACTCCGCTTATCAAGCTCAATCGCGTCACCAACGGCGCCCGCGCCACCGTGTTAGCCAAAATCGAAGGGCGGAATCCGGCCTATTCGGTGAAGGACCGCATCGGCGCTGCCATGATCTGGGACGCCGAGAAGCGCGGCCTGCTGGGGCCGGGCAAGGAATTGATTGAGCCCACCAGCGGCAACACCGGCATCGCGCTGGCCTTTGTGGCTGCCGCGCGCGGATATCCCATCACGCTAATCATGCCGGAGGCGTTTTCGGTGGAACGGCGCAGGATTCTACGCGGCTTTGGAGCAAACCTAATCCTCACCGACAGCGCCACGGGCATGCAGGGCTCCATCTCGAAGGCCGAAGAAATGGTGGCTTCCGACCCCGGCCGCTACGTCCTGCTGCAGCAGTTCCAGAATCCGGCGAACCCGGAAATTCACGTCAAAACCACCGGTCCTGAAATCTGGGAGGACACCGAAGGCAAGATTGATGTTTTCGTGGCGGGGGTCGGCACCGGCGGCACTATCACGGGCGTCTCACGCTATATCAAGAACGTGCAAAAGAAAAAGATCTTATCCATCGCGGTGGAACCGGTTGCGAGCCCGGTGATCATGCAGTCGCTCCAGCACGTGCCCTTGAAGCCTGGTCCGCACAAAATCCAAGGTATCGGCGCTGGATTCATTCCCGGCACGCTCGACCTGGCGATGGTGGACCGTGTGGAACTTGTGACAAACGAGGAATCCATCGAGATGGCCCGCCGGCTGGCACGGGAAGAAGGCATTTTATCCGGAATCTCTTGCGGAGCGGCGGTGGCGGCGGCGGTGCGTATCGCTCAGGAACCCGAAATGGCCGGGAAGACGATAGTTACAATCCTGCCCGATTCCGGGGAACGCTACCTCAGTACGGCGCTGTTTGAGGGCATCTCGTCAGATTGAGATAGAAAAGGCGGGCGCTCTTTGGGGTGATAGGGTGGAGCGCCCGCCGTCGTAACGGGGATTTGAATACATAACGCTGGCCATCAATTGCGCGTTACGCCAGTTGTAAAATCTTTGCGAAGCTTTACAGAGCGCGCGCCGCGGCGCGGGCGTTCCTCGGTTAATCGGTTGTTCGGTTAGCCGGTTCGATGGCTTGTAACGCTCTCGAAATAAGCGACTTCCGGCGTGGCTCAGAAATACGACTGGATGGCCGAGAACTCAGTTTGGAACTCGGTTAAGACTTCTGGCAAACGATCACCGAGGCCCAGGGATTCAAGTGCCAGCTGTCCATCTTCCGGCGTGCCTTCAAACAAGCTGAGCGAGGTTCCGACGCCCTTTACATACCGATCGGCGATGTTCAACACACGGCTCAGGCTGATTCCGTCCGGCGGTGCAACCGTGGGATCGAGATCCGGCGTTTCGGCAAATCGGACGGCTGTCTGGATGGGCTCAGGCAAGTTCCATACAGCCAGCGCCTCGGCCGACAATTCCAAATGTGTAAGCCCCAAAACTTGTTGCTCGTATTCGATGATCCACTTGGGGGACTGCTTGTGGAGCAAAGTAATCTGCTTGTACTCCTCAGGCAAGCCGAGCGCCACCAGTAACAGGCCTAGGTCATGGAATAAGCCAGCAGCAAAGGCGCCTTCCGCGTATTCCACTTCACGCTGCTGCGTCAGCAAATCCGCCAAGATCGCAACTCCCACCGAATGCAGATTGAATCGGGCCATGGACCACCCCGGCGGTGTCTTCACCTGACTCCACATACGCGCCACCGACATACTCAGCGTGGCGTTGCGGAGCTTGGCGATACCGAGCAACGAAACCGCGTGCCGGATGGAGTTAACCGTTCCCCGCAATCCATAGAGAGCTGAGTTCACCAACCGTAAGACGTTGCCGGCCAACGCCGTATCCTTCTCAATGAGATCCGAGATTTTGGCGAAGGAGACGTCCTCTTGGGCCAGGCTCGCAATCAACCGGTTGAGGATCGGGGAAAAGGGTGGAAGCTGGGCCAGGGCCCGGAGCGCCTGCTCTTTAGCGTTGACGTTAGAAGGGGCCGCAGAACCGGTCACAAGCTCTTATCGGCTGAACGGCCAAAAAGTATGAGGTTGCCCCATCCTGTACCATGGGACTGGTCCATGTTTGCAGCGATTTCCATCGGTAATCTCCGAAAGGTTTATGGCACCAAAGCCGCCGTGGATGGCCTTGACCTGGAAGTCCCGCGAGGCAGTTTCTTCGGCTTCCTGGGCCCCAATGGCGCCGGTAAAACCACCACCATCCGCATGTTGATGGGCCTTGCACCACCCACCTCCGGCAGCATTGAGTTGCTAGGCCTGTCTATGCCGGAGCACGCCCTGGAAGTGAAGGGCAAGATCGGGCTGGTCCCGGATGAATCCCTGCTGTTTGATCACCTGACGGGCTTCGAATTCACCGAATTCGTCGGACGGATGTACGGCCTGACGCGAAGCATGGCGCGCGGGCGCGCTCGGGAGCTGCTGGCGCTCTTCGAACTGGATGGCGATGTCAGGAAGCTTATTGGGGACTATTCCAAGGGGATGCGCAAGCGAGTAGCCATGGCGGCGGCGCTAATCCATCGCCCGGAGCTGTTTTTGTTAGACGAGCCCTTCGAGGGCGTGGACGCCGTTGGCGCCAGGCTGATGAAGGAGATTCTTCTCGAACAAGTGCGCCACGGCGCCACCGTATTTCTGACGTCGCACGTGCTGGAAGTGGTGGAACGCCTGTGTGACCAGGTGGCCATTATTCATCAGGGCAAGCTGGTGCTGAAAGGAACCATGGCCGAGCTGCGAACGGGATCGGAAACCTTGGAGGATGTTTTCGTTCGAGTGGTGGGCGCGGAGAGGCCAGCCGAGAGCCTGGACTGGTTGTAGCTTATGTGGAACCAGGCGCGCGCCATCGTTTGGGCTCAATGGCGAACCGCCCGCAACTACATTCCGCGGTCAAACAAAGCCGGCCTTATTTTCTCCGGTGTCCTGTTGGCCTTCTGGTACGCGGGCTTCGGATTCCTGGCAGTACTGGCTGCGATTTTTCTGGCGAATCCGGATGAAGTTGGCTTCGTACGCCGCGTCCTTCCCACTGTGCTGCTGATGTGTTTTCTGTATTGGCAGCTCATCCCTATTCTCATGGCCTCTACCGGATCGGCGCTCGACATAAGGAAGCTGCTGGTCTATCCCATCCCGCACCGGCAATTGTTCGCCCTGGAAGTGCTTTTGCGAATATCCACCGGGATCGAAATGCTCCTGCTGCTGTTAGGAGCGGGAATCGGCTTGTTGTTGAATCCGAAGGTGCCGTTCTGGGCGCCCTGGACGCTGGCCTTTTTTGTGGCGTTCAATTTGCTTTGTTCGGCCGGAGTCCGGGACCTGCTGGTTCGACTGTTGGCACGCAAACGTGTGCGGGAAATCACGACGCTATTGTTTGTGCTGGCTGCGGCGCTACCGCAATTGATGTTGCTGGGCGGCTTCCAGAGACAGCTCCGCCGCGCGTTCGCGTCCGAGGCTTCCCCATACTGGTTCTGGACCGCGGCCGCACGCCTGGCCCAGGGAGAATTCTCGTGGGCCAACGCCGGCGTGGTAATGGGCTGGACCGCCGTGGCCTATATTTTTGGACGCTGGCAATTCGAGCGGGGCCTGACCTTCGACTTCGGCGAGGCCACAGCCAAAAGCGCACCTCGCGGCCGTACCGCCAGCAGACTGGATTGGTTTTATCAGTTGCCGCGCACGATTTTGCCCGATCCCTTAGCAGCTTTAGTTGAAAAGGAGCTGCGCTTCCTGAGCCGCGCCCCCCGGTTCCGTCTGGTGTTTCTGATGGGCTTCTCGTTCGGCATTCTAATCTGGTTTCCGATTGCGTTTGGGGATCGCGGAGCCAGGTCGCACTCGCTGGTAGGCGACAACTATCTGACGTTCGTCAGCGTTTATGCCCTCTTGTTACTAAGCGACACCTTGTTCTGGAACGTGTTCGGATTCGATCGCAGCGCGGCACAGGTGTACTTCCTGGTTCCATTGAAAATCTCGACGGTCCTGGTAGGGAAGAACCTGGCTGCGACATTTTTTGTCCTGCTGGATATTGGCATTGTGGCGCTAGTGTGCGTGTTGCTGCGCCTGCCGGTAACAGGGCTCCGCATTCTGGAAGCGATCTCGGTGACACTGGTGATCACCACTTTTCTTTTGGCCATTGGAAACCTGAGCTCGCTATATAATCCACGCGGTGTGAATCCAGTGAAGTCGTTCCGGACGGCCGCGGGCGCGCGCATGCAGGCGATGTTGATGCTGCTGTTCCCAGTGACTCTGACGCCGGTCGCGCTCGCCTATCTGGCGCGCTACGCCTTTGGATCGGAGTGGGCATTCTTCGGCGTGCTGCTGCTCGGCGGCGCGCTAGGCGGAGTTGCGTACTGGTTCTCCATGGAATCTGCAGTGAAAACCGCAGCGCAGCGCACCGAGCAGATCATCTCCGCGCTCAGTCAGGGCGACGGACTGATCCAAAGTTAAGATGGGCTGCAAATTCTGCGAGATTGCCTCGAAAAGCGCCGTTGTATTTGAAGACTCCATCTCCTTGGGCTTTCTGGATCACCGGCCCCTGTTCCCCGGCCACACGTTGCTCATCCCGAAAGATCACTATGAGACGCTGGCCGATCTGCCGCCGAATCTGATTGGTCCATTTTTCAGGAACGCCCAGCGGCTAGCCGGCGCTGTGGAACGAGCCATGCAAGCCGACGGGACCTTCGTAGCCATCAACAATCGCGTAAGCCAGAGCGTCCCGCACTTGCATGTGCACATCGTCCCCAGGAAGAAGGGAGACGGCCTGCGTGGGTTCTTCTGGCCGCGTCAAAAATACCAGGATGAGGAACAGATGCGAAGCGTACAGGATGCCATTGTGGGAGAATTATCGCGGTAGTTTGTCACGATTGGAGGTCGAAATTTCTATGCAACGCCAAATCGCGATGTCCGCGGGTCTGCTGTTCTCTCTTTGGGCCGGCAGAGTACAGGCGCAAACAGGAGCAACATCGGACGGAGCAACCATGCAGGCCCTCCTCACTGAGGTTCACCAGCTTCGGATAGCGCTGGAGAAGGCAACTGTCGTCGTCCCGAGGATGCAGTTGGCCCTGCAACGCATGCTCGCTCAAGAACAGAAGGTTGCTCGGGTGTCACAGCAACTTCAGGACGTGCGAAAGCAGATTGACGCTGAGACCAGGAAGCAAGCTGATCTGCGTCAACAGCTCAGCAGCGTTGAGCAGATGCTCGGTCAAGATCTAGAGGCGACGCGGCGGAAGGATCTGGAAGGCCTGTTACCGCGTTTGAAGGACGCCGTTGCTGACCAGGCGGCTCTTCAACAATTGCGAGCACAGGAAAGTGATGCGGCCACCTTGCTCCAGGGCGAACAGGCTGTTCTCGGTGATCTGAATGTGCAGTTGAATGCGTTCGATCGCATGCTTGCCGCACCAGACCCTGGGCATCAGTAGTCAGGTGTTGTCGCGTAGTAAGATCGGCGGACCCAGCAACGGACCGCGCGCCTCCTCCATCCGAATCGCAAGCTCCAACAGCAGCTCCTCCTCATACGGACGCGCGACCAACTGAACCCCCACCGGCAGCCCGCGCTCATCCCTGTCGAAAGGAATTACCACCGCCGGCAGGCCCAACAGGTTGATAGGCGTAGCGGGCATCATGGCTTCGAACAATCCGATAGTCTTCGCGGGTGTTTCAAAACGGCGTTGCCGATGCCGGAAGGCCGCGATCCCGCACGGCGGCATCAGGATCACCGGATATTGTTCCATCTCGCGCAACAAGCGCGCACGCATCTTGTCGCGCAGCGCCAGATTCTCGAGGATCTTCTTCGCCGTCGGCTCCGGCTCCGCCAGCGCCTGCTGCATGAATTCGGTACCGGTCCAATGCGCCTGATCCTCGCGTCCGCGAATGATCTCAGCTGTCAGGCGGGCGGGCAACTCGCCGAAAAAGAACCACCACAAGTTGGGGGCGGCTTCGAGTCCTGAAGGCTGAAACGGTTCCAGGGGAAATCGAAGATCGGCCAGACAGCGGGCTGCTTTTTCAAGTGCGCGCGCCACGCCCGCTTCCACCGGGACACGATAGAACTGCGGCATTAGCCCGATCCGTGTGCTCCTGAGATCCGGCTCGCGCAGCGGAACCGGCGCCGAGAACGGATCCTCGGAATCATACCCGGCCAGCACGCGAAACAATAGCCGCAAATCGTGGGCCGTGCGCGCCATTGGTCCGGCCACCCCGATCAATCCAGTGGGATGATTCATCTCCGGCACATGACCCGCGGCAGAAATCCTCCCAGGTGTTGGCTTGAGTCCAGCGATGCCCGAGAAATGCGCGGGAACGCGAATCGATCCGCCGCCATCGCTGCCAATTCCACCGGCGGAGAAGAATGCGGCAATGACCGCCGACTCGCCGCCGCTCGATCCGCCCGAAGTGCGTTCCAGGTCCCATGGATTGTTGGTTCGTCCTGCGACAAAATTATCGGATTCGTAATTGGAAAGAAATTCCGGGCAGTTGGTCTTGCCAATTGGAATTGCCCCGGCCTGCTTGAGTCGCGCGACAGCGGCAGCATCGTGCGCCGGCCGGGAATCGGCGAAGAACCGGCTACCGCAAGTGGTGGGAAGCCCAGCCATGTTGAAACTGTCCTTGATGCTGACCGGGATACCGTGCAGCGTCGGCAATACAGGACCAGCGGTGGACAAAACTTGTTCGGCTGCCTTGGCCGCGACGCGCGCCGGCTCTTCCAAGACGCGAATGAATGCGTTTACGGCGGGATTAAGTTTCGCGATTTGCTTGAGATGAGCTTCCATCAGCTCCACGGGCGAAAGCTTGCGCGCGCGGATCAACTCGGTCATCTGGCACAGCGTGAGGCGATGGGGCATCAATCTATTCTAGGAGGGTATCCGAGTCGCTTCAGCCACGCACGGAAATGCGGGCATTGCTCCTGAATTCGGGCGAGCCCAATTTCAAGGACGGCAAGCACTCCGAAGAGAGGCTTCTGATAACGGGGTTCGAGAGCCTCAATCCGTTTAGAAGGTGCGGTGACAGGTGAATCATCGATATCTTCAGCAGTTGGAAACTGATCGCGAATGTCCTGGAACTTGCGTTCGAGATCCGAGCGATTGATACCACGGCTGAAGGCGACGCAGTCGCTGAACAGCAACCCTTCGAACTCGTGCATTACAACAAAAGGCACAAAACGGCTGGAATTGAAGTCACTGCCGATCTGAGCGACCAAATCATCAAGCATTGCCTCCTGTACACATCGAGCTTTTTCTTCGGCGGCTCCTCGGCTCATGGATTGAGCCCTTCCCGGCCACGTCCCGGGCAATGGCCTGGTCTTCGCCCCATTCGCGCAAAGTGTAAGAAGCTATATTGAGCAGGTCGGCTTCAGCGCGGGCGTGAGAACCGAAACGCTGCCACGGGCTACGGCCGCTGCAGCAAATTGAGCTTCTCGCGAACACGCGTGAACACGCCGTCACCCGCCACCCCACTGGCGTCACCTTCGTCAATGGCCGCGCGCAGAGCGGAGAGCTTCGCTTGATGCTCCTCTTCCTCTCGCTCCAGCGCCCGCAGCGCCGCGCGCATCACTTCGCTCGCATTTTCATAGCGGCCGCTCTTGATCTTAGCTTGAACCAAACTCTCCAGTTCGTCGGTCAAGTTGACGTTGCGAGTGGGCATGAACGACCTTCCTTCCCGACTGTAGCATGATTGGCAAAAACTGCCAATAATCTGTTGGTCAGTGTAAAGCCTGCAAGCTGCTGCACCGTATATAGATATAATCCTTGACGCCCCACTACATATTGGGGCATGATTACAGACAGCCGCAAAAACTGACTTGGTTTGTGACAATAAGATTAACGGTACTCCAAGCAGCCTAATAGACGGCAAGCTCAATTACAGTTCACACAGGAGAAACACATGGCACACCCCAGCGTCGCTCTTAGCAGCGGTAAAATCGTAGACTTGGAAAACAAAACTACCAAAAAGCCCCTACCGGTGGCCCAGCGGACCGGAGTCAGCTTCCCGAAGTACTTCACACAGAAGCTGGAACCAGGGAGAACGCCCTACGATGACATTGCATGGGAACCGCGGACCGCTGCCATTGGGAACGACAAAGGCGCCATCATATTTGAACAGAATGACGTGGAAGTGCCGACCGACTGGTCGCAGACGGCTACCAATATTGTTGTCAGCAAATATTTCCATGGGCGCATGGGGTCCCCCGAGCGGGAATCGAGCGTCCGCCAGTTGGTGCATCGGGTAGTAGACAACATTGCCGATTGGGGCATCGCGGGCAATTATTTCAAGACTCCCGAAGACGCCACGAATTTCCGCAATGAGCTGGCGCACCTGATGCTGACCCAGAAAGCCTGCTTCAATTCTCCGGTGTGGTTCAACGTGGGCGTGGACGAAGCGCGCGGCTATGGTTTCTATTACGACGAAGCACAGGACAAAGTTGTGAAGTTGAAGAAGGGCGAATCGCGTCCGCAGTGCTCGGCGTGTTTCATCAACTCGGTACGGGATTCGCTGGAATCCATTCTCGATCTGGCCAAGACCGAAGGCATGCTGTTCAAGTGGGGATCGGGCACCGGTACCAATCTTTCTCCGCTGCGCGAAGAAAATGCCGGGTTAGCCGGAGGCGGCAGTGCCTCAGGTCCGCTCAGTTTCATGAAGGGATTCGATGCGTTCGCCGGCGTCATCAAATCCGGCGGCAAGACGCGGCGCGCGGCCAAGATGGTGATCCTGAATATCGATCATCCGGACGTGGGTTCGTTCATCTGGTGCAAGGCCAAGGAAGAGAAGAAAGCCCATACGCTGATCGACGCGGGGTATGATTCCACGCTGGATGGTGAAGCCTACGGATCCATTTTCTTTCAGAACGCGAACAACTCGGTTCGCGTGACGGACGAATTCATGGAAGCCGTCGCCGCGTCGGGCGATTGGTGGACGCGTTCGGTTGCGAACGGCCAGCCAGTGAAGCGCTACGCCGCCAAAGACCTGCTGCGCGAGATTGCGGAAGCGACGCATCAGTGTGGTGATCCTGGAATGCAGTACGACACCACCATCAATCGCTGGCACACTTCCAAAGCCACAGCGCGCATCAATGCGTCGAATCCGTGCTCGGAATATATGTTCCTGGACGATTCGGCGTGCAACCTGGCGTCCTTGAATCTGATGAAGTTTGTCGGACCGGGCGGCGATTTTGATGTGGAAGCGTTCCGGCATGCCTGCGACACCGTGACGCTAGCGCAGGAGATCATCGTGGACAGCGCCAGCTATCCCACGGAAAAGATCGCTAAGAATTCGCACGATTACCGGCCCCTGGGTTTGGGCTACGCCAATTTGGGCGCGCTGTTGATGTCGATGGGTATTCCTTATGACAGTCCGGATGGTCGCGATTGGGCGGGCGCGATCACGTCTGTGATGTGCGGGCAGGCGTATTTGACCAGCGCGCGAATCGCGGAAGCGGTGGGGCCTTGCGTGGGTTACGAAGCGAACGAAGAATCGTTTTTGGATGTAATCCTGATGCACGGCAAAGCGGTGAGCGGCATCGATAGCAAGCGCGTGCCTGAGGATTTATATCGCGCCGCGGCGGAATGCTGGAGCGATGCCTACAAACTGGGCGAGCAAGCCGGCTTCCGCAATGCGCAGACCACAGTGCTTGCGCCCACCGGCACCATCGGCTTCATGATGGATTGCGACACGACAGGGATTGAACCCGATCTGGCGCTCGTGAAGTACAAAAAACTCGTGGGCGGCGGCATTATCAAAATTGTCAACAATACCGTTCCGCAAGCGCTCATCAAACTGGGTTATAGCCCGGAGCAAGTCGAGTTGATTGTCAGCCACATCGATTCGACGGGGACCATCGAAGGAGCGCCGGGGTTGAAGGACGAAGACTTGGCGGTCTTCGATTGCAGTTTTCGCCCGCAAAATGGGAAGCGATCCATCCATTACATGGGCCATGTGCGGATGATGGCGGCGGTGCAGCCATTTATTTCGGGCGCGATTTCCAAGACCATCAATATGCCGGAAGAGTGCACTGTGGAAGAGATCATGGATGCCTATATGGAAAGCTGGCGTCTGGGTCTGAAAGCGGTGGCGATTTATCGCGATGGATCGAAGCGCGCGCAGCCGCTGAGTTCCTCAACCGGCAAGGGTGAGAAGAAATCGGTAGTGGCGGTAGCGAGTGCGCCGGTGACGGTGGAGAAAGTTGTGTATCGCCCGATCCGGCGCAAGCTGCCCGATGAGCGGCAATCGGTGACTCACAAATTCTCGATCGGGGGCCACGAAGGTTACATCACGGTTGGGATGTATGAGGACGGCACGCCCGGTGAAGTTTTCATTTCGATGGCGAAGGAAGGTTCGACGATCAGTGGCTTGATGGACAGCTTCGCCACCAGCATCAGCTACGCGCTGCAGTATGGCGTGCCGCTGAAATTCTTCGTGGACAAGTTCAGCCACGTGCGGTTTGAGCCGAGCGGCTGGACCGGTAATCCGCAGGTTCCCTATGCGAAATCCATCATGGATTATATTTTCCGCTGGATGGGAATCAAGTTCCTGGGCCCGGATTACGCGGTGACGGAAGCTGGCGATGCTCCGGTATTGCGTCCCACCGAGCCGCAACCGCAGCAGGCGCTGCCGTTCGGGCAGGTGAGTGATGCCCCGCTGTGTTCGGAATGCGGTGGGTTGATGACGCGCAACGGGAGCTGCTACAAGTGCGAGAACTGTGGGGGGACGAGCGGGTGTAGTTAGCGAGCTTTGGTGGGACTGGAGATGCTTCTAGTCTAGATAGGCGGCTCGAAAGGGCCGCCTTGTTTTTTTTGGTTCAGCGCCAAAGCCGAGCCAACCGATTTTGAGTGCGTTGGTACTATATATAGTAGACATGCTTAGCGCGATTCGAGGCACGAGAGAACGGCGGAAGTCCGCGCATAAACCGAAGTTTCGTGCCGATCCCCTTCCCTTCGTACAGGTCGAATGGACGAAGAAGGAGTTGACGAGACTGGCGGAACTTTTGAGTTCCACGCCCGCGAAGCCAACCGACGCGTTAGCCCGCGCCATGAAGGGCTGACCAGCGGCAACCTCGATCGCAGTAAGCATCTGATCAGAGCTGTTGCGTCGGTCCCCCAGGCGCGCGGGCTGCGGGAATACTCAACCCTACGAGGAGGTTTGCCGTGAAGACCACGTTTGCAGTTGCTGGACATTCTGTTGTGCGTTGGTTCTGCCTCCGCACAGAAACTGGACGTGAAGATAATAGACCGACAGGACAGAGAAGATGAATACGCATACGCTGCCGTCTACAACAATGTTGCCGTCGGAAAGTCCTTCAAGGTTCATGGAGCCACATTCACGTTACAGCTTCCCGATGGCCGGCTAGCAATTGTCAACTGCGAAAGCAAATTTGCGGAACACATGGCTGGTCGTGTCGGGAATCGGAGAAGCTGCCGCACTCCAGTGGCGGATACTATTCAAGCTGACTTCACCGGTGACCACGCAAAGTTGATTTGGCCCGTGAGCCTTGATGGCAAGAAAATGCAGTCGGAGACGTACAGGATTCTAGGCATCTTGGATAAGCCAAAAGGCAACTAGAATTCGGTGGGATTCAGCGCACAAAACGTCCTGGCGGCTGGAGCGCGTGTCCGACGTGGGCCGCGCCGCAAGGAGCTAGCGCCGAGTTGGCCATCGCTATAGCGCCAGTTGCCTTTCACGATCACTGGATTAGCGGTTCTTCTATGATCAGCCGCCGTCTCCTGCTTAACGAATGGTCCCCAGTTCTGTGATCGCTTCTGCAGCAGCACCCACGATCCGCTCCACCGAGAACTCGTTTTTGTCGTAGCTAGGATCTGTAATCACGCCGGACAATCTGTGAAACGCTACATAGCTCTTCGTTTCAAAGATGCCAATAACTGGTCCCCCGCTTATTCCTCCTAGATCGCAGTCAAGGGGTAGCGAGTTCTTTACACTGTCATCATCTGCCGGAACCAGGATAGTAATCTGATCCAGGGTAACGGTCTTTGCGGTGGTGATGGCAAAGAACGGACTCCAATCTATTTGCATAGGCTCGGCGTAAACTCGGGTGTTGCCTGGATACCCTGCAAGCAATAGGCCGGAACCTTCCGCAGGCAGTTGGAATGGCCACTCAATGGGTTCCAGCCCGAGATTCTTGATCAATTGCTCTTCCAGATCGAACGTTGTCAAGTCTCGCTTAGAAGACGAATCAATGATCCTGAGGCCCTCGACAATCTGATCCTTGACCTGCAGCGTGACGCCTTTCTGTTGGTCTACGTTGAATTGACGTACCACATGAGCGGCCGTAATACCAAAGAGCTTCCTGTGTGTTCTCACTACCGTCATGGTTCCGTTGTGCAAGATGCGTGGCAGGTTGTCGGTCGGGCGAAACCAGCAGAGAGGTGCCGAGCAGGATAGGGCGATTTTTTCGTAGGCGGCGCCGAGTGGGCCTTGGACTAAAGCCTTTGCTTTCGCAAGCGAAATTGGATGACCTTCCGGCCACGGGCGCGGCTTAGAGGGTACCCTCATGCTCTATATACTCCAGGTTAGCAACAGGTCTTTGTCGTTGGACTTCCGTGTGATACTGCTGGGGCGGCGTGTTTTCCAGGGCGGCCTAGGTCCGCGGTTATGACACGTCGGCGGCCCTAACGGGGAGTATCATAAACACATGGGCGCCCGGACGCTTGTGACATTCGAGCAGTTCGAACAGTTCTCCGACGATGGGATGAAGCATGAGCTCCTCAAAGGAGAACACATCGTCGTGCCGCCTCCCAAATCACGCCATACGCGCGTTCAGCAGAAGATTCAGGATGTCCTCCGGCCGTTCGTGCGGGAACGTGGGCTCGGGGAAGTACACATCGAGGCGGGGTTTCGGTTGACCTCGGACACTTGGCTGCAACCGGACGTCAGCTTTCTGAGATCCTCGCAGATTCAATCCAGTGATCCCGGCGGTTATTATCAGGGTGCGCCCGCGCTGGCGATTGAAATCGCTTCAGATTCGAACACGGCGGCGCAACTTGATTTGAAGACCGAACTTTATTTCACGAATGGATCGAGTGAGGTTTGGGTGGTGTATCCGAAAACGAGGAAGGTGCTGGTGCACCTCGACAGCGGCAATATCAAAACCATCGCCGCTGGCGAGTTGCGTTCGGACTTGTTGCCCGGCTGGTCAATTCCGGTCGAAACTCTATTTGAGGAGTAGGCGCAAGCCAGAGGCTTACGCTACGGTGACCATGCTATCATCCGCTTTCTCATGCGTTTTCTCGACTGGGGCACTATCGCCGCGTACCTGCTCGCGATCACCTGGTTCGGGGCGCGGTTTCGCAAAAGCCAACACAGCCTGAAGGATTATTTTCTCGGAGGCCACGCGGCTCCCTGGTGGGCTATCGCGCTCTCCATCGTCTCGGCGGAAACCAGCACGCTTACCGTAATTGGCACGCCGGTGCTCGCGTTCAATGGAAATTTCCAATTTCTGCAGCTCATCCTTGGATACCTGGCCGCGCGCATTGTGATCTCGGTCCTGTTCCTGCCGCAGTATTTTCGCGGTGAGATGTTCACCGCATACGAACTGATGCGCCGCCGATTCGGGGAGCGCATTCGCAGACTCACGGCCGGCACGTTCCTGCTGTTGCGCGCGCTGGCTGAGGGCGTTCGCGTGTTTGCCGTCTCCATTGTCATTTCGACAATTCTTGGAACCGGCGAAGTGGTATCCATCTTCGCCATCGTTTGTCTTACACTTTTTTACACTTTTGAGGGAGGAATGACCGCCGTAATCTGGACCGACGTCGTCCAGATGTTCCTCTACGTCGCGGGAGCGGTTCTGAGCTTCTTCGTCATCCTGCACCAGATTCCTGGCGGGTGGGCGCATGTTCAGAACGTCGCGGATGCGGCGCACAAATTCCAAATGTTCGATTTCCGGTTTTCCTGGACTTTCGACTTTTTTTCTCGAAACTACAGCTTTTGGGCTGGGCTGATCGGCGGGTGCTTTCTTACCACTGCCAGCCACGGGACCGAGCAGTTGCTTGTGCAGCGGCTGCTGGCGGCCAAGAACGAAGGACAAAGCCGTGCGGCGCTGTTCTCCAGTTGGGTGGTGATCTTCTTCCAGTTCGCGTTATTTCTGTTCATCGGCCTGCTGCTGTTCGTCCACTATTCAGACATGCACCTGGCTGCCCCAAAGCCCGCCGAGGCGCTTTATCCGAGCTTCGTCTGGAACAATCTGCCGGCTGGCGTCGCAGGGCTGGTAATCGCCGCGATTCTGGCTGCTGGCATGTCAAACCTCAGCGCGG
Source organism: Bryobacteraceae bacterium (assembly GCA_036008345.1). Lineage (GTDB taxonomy): Bacteria > Acidobacteriota > Terriglobia > Bryobacterales > Bryobacteraceae > Palsa-89. The sequence goes on along the minus strand of DASYNU010000049.1, from coordinate 20,715 downwards.
CGTTAAACGCGTTGGCATCCACCACGGTGATGGATTTCTACAAACCACTGGTGTCTAGGCCGGAGACTCATTATCTGGCGATGGCGCGGCGGGCCACCGTGGTCTGGGCGGCGATCTTATTCCTGGTAGGCTTGGTCGCGCGCCATTGGGGATCGGTACTCGAGGCCGGCCTCACCATCGCCTCCATCTTGTACGGTTCGCTCTTAGGCGTGTTTCTGCTGGGCTTGCTCACCAAGCGAGTGCAGGAAAACTCAGCCATCATCGCCATGCTGGCGGGTTTGCTTCTCATGATCGCCATCAAACGGTGGACGAACATTGCTTTCACGTGGTATGTCCTGATAGGAACCGCCGCGACATTTCTAACCGGTTGTGTTGTTTCGCTGGTACTGGGAGAATCCTCAAATGCCCGAAAAACTGCCTGAAGCTGAAGCCGGCCACGCCGATCTCAAGCGCGATCTCGGCATCTGGAGCGCCGCCGCCATCGTGGTGGGCACCGTTATCGGAAGCGCCATTTTTTTGGTGCCGAACGACATGGTGAAAAATGTCGGCTCACCCGCGATGGTTTTCGCCGTGTGGATTTTTGGCGGAATGCTGACGCTGTTCGGCGCCTTGAGCTACGCAGAACTCGCCGCAGCCCTTCCCCATGCCGGTGGCGAATACGTTTACCTGCGAGAAGCCTATGGACCGTTGTGGGCGTTCATTTACGGTTGGACGCAGATGTGGGTGGCCAAGAGCGGATCCATCGCGACACTAGCCACTGGGTTTTTTATCTACCTGGCGAACTTTCGGCCGGAAATGAACGCCGTATGGGTGGTAGTCCCACTGCCGCTCGGTGAAGCCGGGCAGCCCCTTGAAATTCGCTACGGCCAATTGCTGGCCATGGGAGTTATCGTGGTGCTGGCGCTGATTAATTATTTCGGCGTGAAAGTAAGCGGCGATCTGCAAGTAATTGCAACCCTCTTGAAGGTGGGGCTGATCGCTGGAATTATCGTTATCGGACTCGGTACGGGCCATGGAAGCGTGGCGAATTATCATACATCCATCCCTGCTCCTGGGGGAATTACTGGGTTTTTCGCGGCACTAGTAGCGGCACTTTGGGCCTATGACGGCTGGAACAATGTCAGCATGGTTGCGGCTGAGACACGGGATCCGGAGCGGAACTTGCCACGGGCTTTAATTGCGGGCACGCTGGTAGTGATCGCGATTTACTTGCTCGCGAATCTGGCTTACTTCTATGTCCTGCCGGCGGCGGACGTAGCGTCCAGCGCGCGGGTGGCTGCGGAGACAATGCGCCGTATCCTGGGCTCTTTCGGGGCAAATGCGGTCAGTATCGTGGCCATGATCTCCATTTTTGCCGCGTTGAATGGGTCAATCCTGTCCGGATCGCGCGTTCCCTTCGCGATGGCGCGCGACGGGCTTTTCTTCCGCCGCGTGGCTTTCGTCCATCCCCAGCATCGGACTCCCAGCGTATCCATCCTGGCGCTGAGCGCGTGGGGAGCGCTGCTGGTATTGAGCGGTAGATACAGCCAGCTATATACGTACGTTATATTCGCCAGCGTGATCCTTTATGGGATGGCCACCGCGGCGGTCATCGTGCTGCGATTCAAGCGGCCCGATATGCCGCGGCCGTATCGAACATTGGGGTACCCAGTTGTTCCGGTGGTTTTCGTACTAGCCATTGCCTGCCTAGTAGTATCCACGCTTCTGAAATCGCCTCGAGAGTCGCTGATGGGAGTGGGTTTGGTAGCGCTGGGGTTACCGTTCTATTTCTTCTGGAAAAAGGGCCGTTCAGCTTGATTCGAGTGAGCTATACACGACATCAAGTGTGAGGTACCATAAACTTTTTGTTCGGCTTCCCGAACAAAACACTTGAACGGCGACCAAAAATAAGGTACAACTTTTATTACAAGACCAGTAACTTACGCGGGTTTTGTTCGCCTTCCAGAACGGAAGGCCATTTTTAAGACTAAAAAATTGGGGAGAAGGCTAAGGAATGGACATCAACAAGATGTTGGCGGATTTGCGCGCTGAGCGTGAGCAAATTGAAGAGGCAATCATGACTTTGGAACGTCTGGCTCGGGGACGCGGCAGACGCCGCGGCCGGCCGCCAGCCTGGATGTCCAATATCAAAAGACGCGGCCGTCCGCCTGGCAGCAAGAACCGTCCCAAGAGCGAGTCCAAGGGAGCCTCCGCGAAATCGGCGGTTGCCTGAGGGTGGAGCCGGCAGTCGCTGGGCGCGAAGCCGGCGGCCGCATGGGTTGGCGGCAGTCTAACCACGGGACGATATTCTTGTCGTCTCGGGAGGCGGGTATTCGTGCCCGTTGGAGCTTCGAACCATACGGGCTCGGGCTGCCACCTACCTATTTGTACAGTAGGAATTTCTCACGCCGGTTCACGAAGGCAGCCAGAGCGTCCTGCATTTTCTGAACGGTTGTTCGGGGGTCGGTCCCAGTTTTTCCAGCCGCGATTACCTCATGGTCGCCAATCAAGAACCGATTCACGTCCCAAGCAATCGTCCCAGGGTACAGCTTCTCAAGTGCATATCCCAGCTCCAGGCCCAGTCTGGTGCTGTCGAACACGTTACGATCCGTTACAACGAACCGTACACCTTCGATAAGCTGCCCTGCAAAATTGGAACTGTTAGGACGAAAGCGGGTAGGATAAACCCGCACCCCCGGAATAAATCGGTTATTGAGAAATGCCGCTAGTTCGCGGCCGTGTATCCAATCCGCGCCCACTTGTTCAAAAGGGGCGTCCGTGCCGCGGCCCACGGAATAGTTCTTGGATGCTTCGAGCATCGCAACGCCGGGATAGAGAGTAGCAGCATTTAGACTGCGCATATTCGGCGAAGGATTCACCCAGGGCAAGCCGGTGGAATCGAACCAATCTCCGCGATCCCAGCCGCGCATCGCAACCACTTGCAAATCCAGGCCGAGATTCCGCTCGCTATTCGCCATCTTCGCCAGTTCGCCGAACGTCATACCGTGCCGCACTGGAATCTCGAAGCAGCCAACGAAAGATTCGAGATCGCGATCCAGAACCGGCCCTTCCACATGGACTCCGGTGATGGGATTAGGACGGTCCAGCACGTAAAATGGCAAATGCTGCTTGGCGGCTTCCTCCATGCTGGAAAGCATTGTGCAGGAATAAGTATAGAAGCGCGCGCCTACGTCCTGGATATCGAAAACCAGGGTATCCACGCCGGCCAGCATCGGGGGAGTGAGGCGGCGCGTGGGTCCGGCATATAGGCTAATGACCGGCAAACCGGTTACGGAATCTTTGCTATCCACAACATTTTCCTGATCTTCGGTGCCAGCCAGGCCGTGCTCGGGTGAGAACACCGCCGCGATCTTGATGCCTGCCGCTAGCATCAGGTCGATATTGCGCTTTCCAGCGCGCGACAGACCGGTGTGATTGGTAATCAGGCCAATCCGTTTGCCGGCCAACGGCGCGAAATTTTCCTGCGCAAGAACGTCGAGACCCGTCTGGACCTCGGCCTTCGGATCCACCACCCGATGTAAACCGGGACCGACGATTGTTTCATTGAAGCCGGTGAGGGAAACGCCTGGCGCGATGATTCCGAAGGATGCGGCGGCGATGGTGGCGATTCGCCCGCGCAATGACGTAAGTGATTTACCACGATGCGGATGCACGGAATTCGCGAGCAGAATCACGTAGCTGCGGCTCAAAGGATCGATCCAGATCGAGGTACCCGTGAACCCGGTGTGGCCATAAGAGCCGATCGGAAATAGCTCGCCGCGATTGCTCGAAAACGGCGAGTCAACGTCCCAGCCGAGGCCCCGCAGAATGGGCTGATCGGCGGGCGATTGCGGCGAAGTGAACTTCTGGATGGTCAATGGAGAAAAGATGCGCGTCCCGTTGGCTTCGCCGCCATCGATCATCATTTGAGCGAACTTTGCCAGGTCGTCCGCGGTGGTGAACAATCCGGCATGGCCGGCCACGCCGCCCATGTACCGGGAGGTGTCGTCATGAACCACGCCTCGGAGCGGCTGGCCGGTGGTTTTATCCAACTCCGTGGGTGCGATCCGTGGCCGCAGGGCCGAGGGGGGCAAAAACATCGTTCCTTGCATTCCAAGAGGGTCAAAAACGTTTTCGCGTGCGAATTCCGGGAGTGTTTTGCCGCTTAAGCGGCGCACAATCTCGCCCATTAAGATGAAATTAATATCGCTATAAACGAATCGGACGCCTGGCGGGCCCGCTGGTTTGTCGATTAATGCCCGCTGAATACCCGTCTCATAACCGCTCCATGGCGGCTCCAGATCGAGATCCGGCCGCAGCCCTGAAAAATGCGTCATCAGGTTACGTATGGTGATATCGCTATGGCCACCTTGGAACTCAGGCAGGTATTTCGTAACCGGGTCATTGAGCCGGATCTTGCCCTGTTCGAAAAGTTTCATCACCGAGGGTGTGGTGGCGATGACTTTAGTTAAGGAAGCCGCGTCGAAGATCGTATCCACGGTCATGGGCTCGCGTTTGGGCAACAGCGCGCGCTCGCCATACGCCTTGCGGTAGACGATTTTTCCGTCGTGGCCCACCAGAAGCACGGCGCCGGGGATAAGCCCGGCTTTGATTGCGCTCTCGATCGGCTCATCGAACGCGGGCTGCGCGCAGAGGCTACCGGCGCAGCTCAAGAGCAGTAGAAGCTTCATTGCAGCTTGGCCGCGGTGCCGTCCAGGAGCTTGGCCAGATCGACGTCTTTGGAAGTGATTCCTCCAGCGTCGTGCGTGGACAGGTCCACCGTCACGCGATTGTAGACGTTGAACCATTCCGGGTGGTGATCCATCTTCTCGATTCCGAGCGCGGCGGTGGCCATGAAGCCAAAGGCGTGAATGAAATCGGCAAACTTGTATTCCTTATGCAGTTTTCCATCGGCGACGCTCCAGCCGGGTAAGCCGGCGAGCGCGTCCTTCAGTTCGGAACCGGAAAATTTCCTCATGAGATTATTATCCGCGTTTGTCCACGTTGATCGGCGGCCTACAATGAGAGAGTGCCAAACGTGGGATTCAGCATCCGAATGCTCGTCCAGCCGCCCGGCTTTGCGATCGTCGCCATCTTGACTCTCGCGCTTGGAATCGGCGCGAATACCGCCATCTTCAGCGTGGTCCAAAGCGTGGTCCTGGCCCCACTACCCTTCGCCCAGCCGGATCGGCTGGTTTGGGTTCGGGAGAACAGCATGTCCCTCAAGCGCGAGATGTCTGTCTCCTATCCCGATTTCCACGATTGGCAAGTCCAGGCCGGCTCATTCCAGGAAATGGTTGCTGTGCGATATCTCGGAAGCGATCTGACCAGTCCCGGGACGCCCGAACACGTGGATGGCAACCAAATCTCCGAGGGATTCTTCAGCGCGCTGGGCGTAAAGCTAACCCTCGGCCGTGAGTTCTCGCCGGAGGAAGACCGGCCGAACGGTGCGCCCGCAGTCATTATCAGCAATCACCTGTGGAAGAATCGATTCGCCGGCAATCCAAATACCCTCGGGACGACAATCACCTTGGACGGAGTTGGGTACACGATCATCGGAGTTCTTCCATCCGAATTTCACTTAGGGATCAGCGCAAATGACGCCGATGTTTATACGCCGCTCGGCCAGGGCGATCCGTTTTTCATAAAGGATCGCACGGTCCATACGGTCCTTTGCATCGCGCGTCTCAGGCCGGGCGTGACCATAGCGCAGGCATCGGCGGAAATGAGCGGGATTGAGAGCGGGCTCAGGCAGATTTATCCGGCGGCGGATCGAGGCGTGGACGCCGAGGTCGTTCCGCTGCAGCAGGAAATCGTCGGAGATGCCCGTCAAACGCTTCTGCTCTTGCTGGGAGCTGTGGGGCTGGTGTTGCTCATCGCCTGTGCGAATGTCGCTAATCTTCTGTTGGCGCGTTCCGTGGGGCGAACGCGGGAGTTTGCAATTCGAATGGCGCTGGGGGCGGGCCGCGCACGCATCGTCCGCCAGATAATTTCAGAAGCGGTGCTTCTCTCGCTGGCCGGCGGAGTTGCCGGATTGGTGCTTGCAAAATGGGGGCTGAGCCCAGCGCTGGCTGCGCTCGGGGGAGCGCTGCCGCGTGGAGACAAGATCGGCATCAACATGCCCGTCCTCCTCTTCACATTTGCCGTTTCGATGGTGGTCGGAATTCTCTTTGGTCTCGTGCCTGCGCTGAAGGGCGCGAATACGGATCTCCAACCTGCGCTCAAGGAAGGAACTCGCGGCTCCGCTGGCGCCCAGCATCGCGCTCAACGTATTCTCGTGGTGGTCCAAATGGCGCTGACTTTAATCCTGCTAACGGGCGCCAGCCTGCTCTTTCGGACCATCCACAATTTGTGGCAGGCGAATCCCGGCTTCGATACGCAGCACCTCATCACTTTCAAAGTCGGACTTTCGCCATCGGCTTCTAGGACAGGCGCAACCATGCGTGCTACCTATCAACAGTTGATCGAACGCATCCACCAAATTTCCGGCGTACAATCGGCGGACCTGACTACGTTGGTTCCACTCAGTCACACCAGCAACGCCGGCCCGTTCTGGATCGGAAACGTAAAGCCCAACTACGTCTCGGAAGCGCCGCGTGCGCTTTACTACGAAACGGGGCCGGATTACCTGCGCGCGATGGGATTGCCGCTCCTGCGCGGCCGCTTTTTCACTCCAGAAGACACCACCCAGTCCGAGCCAGTTATCGTCATCGACAGCGAGCTCGCGCGCACCTATTTTCCGAACCGGAACCCGGTAGGTGAAACCATAACCGTCGGTCACTGGCAGCCGGCGCGAATCATCGGTGTGGTGGCGCACGTCAGACATTGGGGAATGGGCGATCCCAATCTCTACACGCAAAATCAGATCTACATTTCCTTCTACCAGCTTCCAGATGAATCAGTGCCGCTGTTCCGCGGCGATATCACTTTACTGGTTCGTACTCCTCTCGAGGCTGCGCCTATCCTCAACGCAATCAAGCCGGTGGTTTATGGAGTGGATAGCGGACAGCCGATTTATTACATTCGAACTATGCAGGAGATTGTCTCTCGGTCAATGACCTCGGAACGTTTCATCATGATCCTCCTCGGCGCCTTTGCCGGCCTCGCGCTGCTGCTCGCTTCGGTTGGAATCTACGGCGTGATTTCCTATTCGATGAGCCGGCGGGTACGCGAAGTCGGGATTCGCATGGCCCTGGGAGCCCAGAAAGCGGCCATTTTCCGCATGGTAATTGGTCAGGGCCTTCGGCTGGCCCTGGTGGGTCTCGGGATTGGCGTAGTGTCCGCTCTCATTCTCACACGGGTACTTTCCAGCTTCTCGCACCTGCTCTACGGAGTTAGCGCCGGTGATCCTCTTACGTTCGTCTCACTATCGCTCGGACTAACTGCGGTTGCCGTTTTGGCCTGCTACATTCCGGCCCGCCGCGCGGCGAAGGTGGACCCGATCGTGGCGTTGCGATCCGAATAGCTGCGACGCGGCTGGCACCCAGGGACCTGCCGACCCACCAAAAGGCCACGAAGACGCTTGTGGCGCACGCACTCTTGCGTGCTGCGCCGAGACTCATCTCGGCGCTGGGACTCGGCGTCGGACTGGCCGCGGCATTGGGTGTCACGCGCGTGCTGAGGATGGCGCTGGTGGGGGTTTCGGCGAGCGATCCTGTCACGTTCATGGGAGTAATCCTGGTGCTGGCCACGGCGTGTGTGCTGGGCTGTGTGATTCCAGCGCGGCGGGCAGTACGCGTGGATCCCGTGGCGGCGTTGCGGCGTGACTAAGTGGGGTTCAGGACCGGGGCCTGGGGCTTGGAGTGCGGTATGAATAAGTCATGTTCGATCTGGCCCACAATGTCCGCTATGCAACCCGCATTTTGCTCCGGCGGCCCGGATTCACGCTTGCCGCGATTTTATCGCTCGCGCTCGGCATCGGCCTCACTACCGCAATATTTTCCGCGTTGAATGCTGTCGCGCTGCGGCCGCTTCCCTACGCAGATCCGGATTGCTTGGTGTGGATGACTCAGCTTCTGCACGGCAGCAGCACGGATGAAGTGACATTTACACCGCACTTTCTCGAATGGAGACGGCAGAACCATACGTTCGAAGGCTTGGCCGCGTATAATTATCAAACTCGCAATCTGACCGGTCTGGATCAACCGATAGAGGTGCATACGGCGCGCGTGTCGGGAGTGTTGCTGCCGTTACTGGGAATTCAGCCGGCGATCGGGCGCAATTTCACCGCGCGGGAAGATTCCAAAGGCGCTGAGCCGGTGGCGATTTTGAGTGATGCATTGTGGCGTAGCCGTTTCTCGGCAGATCCGAAAATCGTAGACCGGCCCGTAATGCTGGACGGCCAACAGTTCCGAATTATCGGCGTGTTGCCGCGTGGGTTTGTGTTTCCGGGCGTAGATGGGATCGATCTGCTTACGCCCTTGGCCAAGGATGAAGCAGCCGAACTTTCATTGCGCGACGTCACGATCATCAGAAACGTGGTCGGGCGGTTGAAACCGGGCGTCACGCGCGAGCTAGCCAACGCCGATTTGATGGTGATCCAGGGGCGTTTGCCGCATCCGCCGTGGACCATTTCGATCAGCATCCAAATGCTGGCGCTGCGGGATTATCTGTATGGGAACGCGAAAACCGCCAGCCTGGTGCTGCTGGCCGCGGCCGGATTCCTGTTGTGGATCGCCTGCGCCAACGTCAGTAATCTCTTGCTCGCGAGATTGACCGAGCGCGATCGGGAATTTGCGATCCGAAGGGTGCTGGGAGGGTCGCGCGCCCGTTTGATGGCTCAATTGTTGACCGAAAGCACGCTGCTTAGTATCGTGGCGTGCGCGGCGGGCGTGGGAATAGCGTGGTTACTTCGCGGCCTGATTCTACGGCTCAGCCCTTATCGGCTCGCCGGCGTCGACGACCTGCCGTTTGATATCCGTGTGGTGGCCTTCGCGGTGGCGTGCGGCGTAGCGACGGTGATTCTATTCGGTTTGCTGCCCGCGTTTCGCGCTACCGAGATTCGTCTTGCCGAATCGGTGAAAGCCGGCGAGGCCGCGGTGACCGGCGGGCGAGGATCTTTGCGGATTTTGTCCAGCGTAGCAGCGCTAGAAATCGCTACGCTGCTGGTACTTTCGACAGGCGCCGGCGTGATGCTAAAAAGCTTCTGGAAAATGCGGTATGAGAATCTGGGATTCGCGCCGGATCATTTGATCGCTGCCACGCTGACCCTTCCCGGACAGCCCAGCCTCCGGCAATTCGCTTTTCTGGATCGACTATTGGACCGCGCGCAGCATCTGCCCGGCGTGGAGGCTGCGGCGATCACAAGTTCGGGCGAAATTCCGCCCGGCACATGGCATGCGACCAACAATTTTTACGTTCAGGGCCGTGCTCAGCCGGTGGCCGGCCATCGGCCCATTGCTCGATTCCAACCGGCCAGCCCCGGAATCTTCAGCGTCATGCAAATTCCGCTGTGGAAGGGCCGGCTTTTCGAAACTTCCGGCACGAATCGGGTGGTTGTAAATCGCGCGCTGGTTGATAAATATTTTGCCGGTGAAAACGCCATCGGCCAGCGCATCCGATTTGGCTCGGACGCGAATCCGTGGTGCGACATCTCGGGCATTGTGGCCAACGTGAAGACCTCGGGCCTTGCGGCTGCGCCGGAGCCCGCGGTTTATTATCCTTACCGGCAGTCCGATGGATTGATCGATGTGGGGTTGATCCTGCGGTCGCCGCTGGATGCGGGAGTGGTCGCGCACCAGCTGCGTAAAGCGGTTGCCGATATCAATCCCAACCAACCCATCGCGAAAGTGGAATCTCTGGACGCGCGCCTGACCGAATCGGTGTCTAAGCCTCGATTCACGGCGGCTCTGCTGTGCGCGTTCGCTGCATTGGCCGCGATTCTCGGGGTCATCGGAGTGTATGGAGTTGTCTCGTACCGCGTACGCTGGCAGATGCGCGAGTTGGCGGTTCGCCTGGCGCTCGGCGCACAGCCACGGGATCTGATTCGGCATGTGCTGGCGCAGGGCCTGGGCATGATCGCGGCTGGCATTCTGGCGGGGATTGGCGGATCGCTGGCACTGGGGAGGTTGCTCTCTGGAATGCTTTACGAAGTTCACGCGAACGATCCGCTAACGCTGACGTCGGCGGGATTATTGCTGGCGCTGGTGGCCCTGGCCGCGTGTTGGATCCCGGCCCGCCGCGCGGCGCGGGTGGATCCGCTGGCACTGTTGCGCTATGAGTGAGACTGTTCCCAAGCACATAGAGAATTGACATACTCGGCCGATCCATCACGCAACCAGCCGTCCAATTGGGCCGGCTCCTTCAATTGTTGTCCCCGGAATCGCGGCACCGCGACAAAGCTGCAGCGCAACCCGGCGAGCGCGGTGATATCCCCCCACAGCTTCTCATACTGCGTCACCGGGAATACATCCTCCTGCCCCTTACCCCATCTTTTTTTCACATCCTTGATAGTGATGTAGGTCGGCATGCGCGCCGCCAAGTTGCGAATGGCTTTGGACACCTTATCGAGGTCCACCAAGTCGGATCGTTGCAGCGAAAAAGTTGCTAAAAGTTGCTCAACATCGATCCAAGTGGTGCTGGAGTTGTAGTAGGAAAGCGAAGCCTCGATCTCTTCCGCGGGCAGGGCCAGCCCTTCAATCAAGCGCACGCGCCCGTCGACACGTGCCAACCCGCCTCCCCGGTCATCGGCATGGCGCGCGATCACTTCGGTAGTCATCGCGCAGCCATGATTGATATGGATTCCTAGCAACGTGGGATCCAAATCCGCGCCCAAGGTGTCGACATTGTGAACCATGAGGTAGCGCAACTGCGGGAGCTCCACGAACAACTTCGCCAGCACGCCGTTGCGCAGCATATTGGGAATCTCGTACCAGTGCCCTGCCGGGTGCAGGCACTGGCTGGGAAGATTGTCTGTATAATCGCTGCCCTCTCCGAATCGTTGCGCCCAACCAATCAGGGCGGCTTGCTCACTCTCACGAACCTTCTGTTTCTGCAGGTCCAGAATCTGTTGCGTTAGGGCCTCCCATTGAAACCGTAGGTCCCGGGCCATGGGAATCATCCTGAGACCGATGCTTTGTCCGCGCGACAGAAACAAAGGCGTGGAAGAACGGCCCCTTATCTCATTCAGATAGGTTTCTATCGGCGAATGAGTCAGGTAGCTGGTAGTTACAACATGCGGTACTTCGGCGCCAAAGCGCTGGCTGGCTTGGCGGCTCTTGGCCAGATGAATGTCGATGAAGTTCCGGTACTCTCCCGCAAACTTACAGAACGGACTGAGCGCCTTCACAACACCTGCACCGCGGGTCCAGCGGCTGCCGGCGCCGCCTGCAAGCGAAACGACGGCCACCTCTCCCGACTGCAGGGCGCGATGGCCAATTCGGGAGAAATCCGCATCCACCAGCCGGCAAGCATCCAGCAGGTCACCCGATTGCACATCCTCGATTTTGACGCTGGCCGGAATGCGGTTTTGCGCCAATCCGATTCGTCCACTTCGCAAATCGGTCTTGATCTGATCGTGCTGCACGCGATCGAACCCGTATTCCTCTAAAAGGTGCTCCAGTGTCTGCAACTTTCCGGTCTCGTCCGACGCGGTTTGCGGCAAGAGCCGATCGAACAAAGTCTGCATCATGCCCGGCAATTCCGGCCTGGTGCGGCACGCCTCACCGAAGCTGGCCAGTTCGGCCCGCCGCGAAGGAGGCAGAGATCTTGGTTCCAGCCGAAGCAGCATGGGAACCATCAGCTCATAGTAGCCGGGCGGCATCAGCGCGTTTTCCCCGGTCAGCAGCTCGGCGGACGTGCCCCGTTCGTCGATGGCGAAATCGTAAACTACGGGTTCCATGGCGAATGGCACAGCTCGCTCCAGGCTGCGTTTGGTCTGCTGCATGATGCCCGCTAAGCGCTCTTGCCCCTCCGCCTTCTTTTCCGGACTGAAGATGAAACCCATTCCTCCGCCTGACATTCCACCCAGCATCCAAAATCCCCAGAAACTCGCGCCAAAGTCCTGGCGAACGCGCTGGATCAGCGTTTCCGTGTAGAGATTACTGGCCCACGGAATAATGGTCTGGATTGGACCATAGAAGTTTCGTTCCATGGAAGCCGCTAGAGATTTCACGTCACCGGAGCGAAGGTTTTGTACGATCGTGTCCAGCGTCGTTATGGCTTGCTGGCGGGCTTGCCATTCCAATTCAGAGCGCAAAAGGTATTTTTCGGTGACCATCTCCAGAATGGGTCCCACATCCTGCGCCACGCCGCCATGCACCAGCACCAGGCTCTTCTGCAATTTCTCGCGCGTCTCGGCCGATACTTCGTTTTCGGACAGAACCTGGTGCCGCGGAAGCAGGCAGCCACGGCTGATCTCGAACTCCGGATCGCCGGGTGCTGATTTCACACCTTGAATCAACTTTATTCCGGGCCAAACGCCTCCCGAATCCTGCCAGCCTCCTCCCGATCCGCCTAGCCATTCCCCCAGGATGGCGCGCGAAGCCACTAGCCGACGATCGCTCTCCTCCAGCGTTCCGGTCAGGGCATGAATCTGGTTGGTGGCTCGCATGCAAACCGAAATCAGGCAAGCCAGCAGGTTGGTGGAGACGGCCAGCCGCGATCCCTTAGGGATGTCGCGCACTCGACTTACAATCTCAATGCCGCGTCCTGGGCCCACCAGCCGCCGCAATAATTCACTCAGCGGTTCCGCGGAAACCTCCATGGCTTGCGGAACCAGGCCCGACGCTATTACGGCGGCTTTCAAGAGCCCCAGGTAATCCCGCGCGAAGTCCACCAACTCAGCGAAACTGGTCACATCCGCGGTCGCGCCCAGGTCGACACTGGTAAGGCGAAGCACGGGTTCGTCAATCAGCCGAAGATAGGCTTCAACGGGTGGCTTTGGGGCGCCGGAATCCGGACCGTGCACAGCCAGATCGATGGAGACATTCAAGACACGCGCGCCCTCCGGATAGTCCATTCCCAAAAAGAAAATATCGCTCCAAGCGCTATGCGAGAGATCCATCCGTACCGGTGTGGTCTCCCGCAAGATCGGATACAACCCATCGGAATGCTTGGCCAACAGCTCAGGCCGCACGGATAGCGAATAATCCGCCGGATGGCTGATGCGCGACATCCATTGGTTTCCGCGCACAGACTTGACGCTCTTTCGCACCTGGTCCGCCAGAGTCTGAAATCCCAGCCCGTGGTAGGCGGCGGCAAGTCCGCTGGATAGGGTCGCGCTAGGACCGTTCGCTGTTTGCGCGTGTAGCAGAATCTCGATAGCTTCTTCAAAGCGCCGTTTCAGAATGCTGACGGTAGCAGCGAAAGGGACCAATCCCTCCACGCGCACACCCGCTTTGAGGGGCAGATGAAAGCGATGGATGGCGTATAGGAAGAACTGTGCCCGCACGCGCCAATAGAGATTGGCCTGGGTTCGCCTGAATGCGTCCAAGGCCTTGGATTCCGCTAACAAAGTGGCAGCATCCGCTTCTCGCGAGAAGGCATCCAGGGAACGATTCCGGACGTCCTCATTTTCGGAGCAGATTATGTCAACCAGGGCACTCATTCCACGTGCCCGCTCCGCTGGTCCAGAATCTGGACGGCCAACGCTTCCAGGAGCTGCGACAACACCTCTACTCGGTCTCGCCCCCTGAGGGCAAGTGCCACTTGCGCCCTTAGCAACCCGTATCTTGGGCCCAGATCATAGCGGCGGCCCGGGCTATCCAGGGCGAGATACTGCTCCCGAATAGCTAATGCCGCCAAAGCGCTGGAGAGCGTGACCGTGCTCCGCTGTGTTAGGAGCTCACCCAGAATCTCGATAACGGTTGGAGTGAGCACATGCATCCCGAACAAACACAAATAGTGCCCAACGCGCATGCCGGCAACATTCAGTTTCTGCTCGGCTTCAGTGGGGGTTGGCTTTTCGATGACGTTTTCCACGCGGTATAAATCTGCGCTTCCGGAAACTCTCTGCCCGCCCACCGCGCCATAGTTATGAAGCCGGCTCTCCGGGGTGGCTTGAACCGCCGAAACAGCGCAGCCCTGGGCTTCGGCTACACGCACCAGGTGTTCGGCACAAGTATCGCCGTCCGAGCTGACGTATAAGTGATCTCCGACAAGATGTAAAAAGGGATCCTGTTTGATGAAGTCCCGGGCGCAATACACGGCGTGGCCATACCCCAGCGGCTCCGCTTGCTGCACGAATTGCGTGACGGTGGCACAACCGCCGGCGGCCCCCAAGTAAGCAGCCTCGTCACCCGGCGCCACGACGATACAAATTTCTTCTATGTTCGCCGTCAATACTTCTTCCAGGATGATCCTCAAAACCTGCTTTTCCGTACCGTCGCGATCGATCAGGGTCTGCAGCGGTAGCGTGCGTTGATTCCTGCCCGCCGCGGTGATGACTGCTTTTCGGATTCTCATGATGCAGTTGCCCTCGATTTGCGCCGGGCCAGATCTTCAGCATAATGAATAGCCGGCGGAATCGGGGAATGAGTATCCTGTCACCGGATTTGGCGTGCGATAGTGATTGTAGTGTCTCAACCGCTTCCGCGTCTTCGATCGAGTCTGGACTTTGTGCCTTCTTCCGACCCCCAACATCCTGGATTGCTGGTCCGCGATCCGTTCCGGTTTTCGGATTCTATGCTATTGATCCCGCCCCAGTTGGTAGCGTGCCTGGCGTGCTTCGACGGGCAGCAGACGGTGCTGGATCTGCGGGCGACGCTGGTGCGGATCACGGGAGAGATTCAGGTGGGAGAGATCGAAAAAAATCTCTACGATGCGCTCAGCGCAGCCGGATTCCTGGAAGACGAAAAATTCCAACAGCTCCGCGAGGCGCGGGTCCGCGAGTTTGCCGCTGCGCCCAAACGGGAAGCTTCGCACGCCGGGTCGGCTTATCCGGAAGACGCGGAGGAAGCCCGCAAGACCATTTCCGGATTCATGCAGGATGCCCCGCCGGCCGTCAACGATTCGCAGATCGGAATCGCCGCGCCGCACGTCAGTCCCTTCGGTGGATGGGAATCTTATCGTGACGCCTACGCGACGCTCGCGCCGGCCTATCAGGACCGCACGTTTGTGGTTCTCGGCACCTCGCACTACGGCGAGCCGGATAAATTCGGACTCACTCGCAAACACTACGTAACCCCGTTTGGAGATGCCATTACAGATGTTGCTTTGGTGGATGAACTTGCTTCGGCCGCGCCCAACGCCGTGCGGATGGAAGATTATTGCCACGCGGTGGAGCACTCCATCGAATTCCAAGTGCTCTTTCTCAAGTACATTTATGGCGCCAATATTCGCGTGCTACCCATCCTGTGCGGATCGTTCGCGCGCAGCATCCTGCATGGTGGAAAACCCGAAGACAATCCGGATGTCGAACGATTCTTCGGCGCACTGGGCAATCTGGCGGCTAGGGAAGGGAACCGCTTGTTTTGGGTGCTGGGAGTCGACATGGCGCACATGGGGCGCCGCTATGGCGACCAACTGACCGCGCACGCGGACGCCGGGGAAATGCAAGCCGTTGCCGAGCGCGACCGCATCCGGATAGAACGCATGAATGCAGCCGATCCGCAGGGGTTCTGGAGCCTGGTGCAGGAAAAACACGATGACCTGAAATGGTGCGGCTCATCGCCGATTTATACGTTTCTGAAGACCGTTCCACAGGCGCGGGGAACGCTGCGGCGCTATCAGCAGTGGAATATTGATGAGCAGAGTGTGGTGAGTTTTGCGGCTATTAGCTTTCGCTAACGCCGTTTCTCGTTTCTCGTTTCTCGTTGGGAACTTTCGCTGGCTCTTGAAGGTTTTACTGGTCTGGCCGGGATGCTACCCAATAACCCGGGCGGGTTCGGATTTCCAACTGGGGTCGATTCACCGTCACCTTGATCTCGTGAAAGCCGCCTTCACTCGGATTGTTCGGCGTGTAGCTTAGCAGGTACTGGCTGTGTAGCTCCTGGCTGATTCCTTGCACTGCTCTTTCCAGGCTCTTTTCGCTGATGAACGGATATTCTTTGCCGCCGGTGAAGCGGGTAAATACAACTACAGCGTCTTCAACAAAGAGACTCTTGACGGATTTGAAGATGTCGACAAACGCGGGAATGTAGTTGCCGTTGTAATAACCCTGATCGACGGTAGTAGGAGTGGCATCGCCATTGGCGGGCATATGCTGGGCGGCAGCCGGAATGGAGGGAGGCGGCGGCGGCATACCGGTCGAAGTGAGCCCCGCCATGATGCTCGAAATATCCAGCGAATAGATTACGACGTTGGCGAACTCCGCTTCCGTCAAAACTTCGCGCACGCGAATTTCGCTGCCCTTGTCTCGTTTTTCGGCAATCAGCAGCAGGACGCGCCGGCGCTCCTTGGGTCGGTCCCTCAGCATCCGGATTCCTTTCATCACCGCATCGTCCACGGCGTGTTGCGAACTGCCCGGCGTCAGCTTTTTCATTGTTTGGGTGATCTGCCCGGTGTCATTGGTGAAGTCCTGTGCAACCACAACGCGATGATCAAAGGCTATGATCGCCGTCTCACCGTCTTCACCGGCAATCAGGTCTTTCAGCATGGAGCCGATTCTCTGAATCTTCGGGAGGATTTCGTTCAGGTTCGCGCTCTTTTGAACGGCGATCACCAGAGAGAGTGGCTGGTCGTGCACATCCGACGTGATTTTTTGCACCTTGTTGTTATCGTAGAGTTGAAAATCTTGAAGCTGAAGCCCGTTGACATAGTCGCCGTGCTTATCGAGAACGGTAGTGGGCGCAATCAAAATGTCGGTCCGTATGTGGAACGTGACATCCTGCTCGGCTTTATCCTTCTCCACTTTCTCCAATCGGGCGGGATCTTTCGCGGGATCGAGCGTTCCCGGTTGTTGGGCGAAGCCGGCGGCGCACAGCAGCAGCATCGTCAAGGTGTTGCGCATATTACTAGTTTGGCACACTGCCGTGCCCGGTCCTCCCTTCGATTAGATCGATGATGTGGGGGATAAGTTGCACAATTGCGTCCAGCGATTCCAGTGCGCCTTTTGGCGATCCGGGCAGATTGACGATCAACACCCGCCCGCGGACGCCGGCCATGCTGCGGGATAGGGCAGCGAACGGCGTGAGCTTGCGGCCTTCCGCGCGCATCATTTCGCCGAGACCCTGAATCTCACGTTCGATCACGGTGCGGGCGGCTTCTGGGGTAACGTCGCGAGCGGCAATGCCGGTCCCACCAGTGGTGAGGATGAGCGAAACCTGTCCCGAATCGGCCAGCCGCGTTAAGACGCTTGCGATCCGGTCAATTTCGTCCGGAACAATTTCCTGAGCAGTCATGTGCCAGCCCAGCGCCTCCACGCGCTCCCGCAGAACAGCTCCCGAGCGATCCTCGCGCGTTCCCTCCGCCACCGAATCGCTGACCGTGACTATCGCGGCGCGGATCATGCCCGTTTGAAATCTCCGCTCTTCCCGCCGGTTTTCTCCAGCAGGTACAGATCTTGGATCTCGATGGCTTTGTCGAGCGCCTTAGTCATGTCGTAGACAGTGAGTGCGGCCACGGATGCCGCGGTCAGCGCTTCCATCTCGACACCAGTGGGTGCGGTGGTGGATACGCTCGAAACAATGCGGACGCCATTGGCTTCGATATTCACTTCCACATCCACGTGCGAAAGAATCAGCGGATGGCACAGTGGTATCAGCTCGGCCGTTTTCTTGGCGGCCGAGATGCCGGCCACGCGCGCGATTTCGAGCGGATTCCCCTTGGGATTCTCCGGCAGCTTGGCCAGAACTTCGGGGCGGATACTTACAAAGGCGTGGGCACGCGCAGTTCGTTTGGTGGGCGGTTTTTCGGAGACATCCACCATTCGCGCGGCGCCGGACTGATCGTAATGGCTGAGCTTTTTTGTTTTCATTCGCGTTCATCCGCGTTCATTCGCGGCCTATTTCATCAACACTCGAATCAGATCGCCGGCGGCCCAGCTCTCGCGTTCGGGTTCAGTCACCAGGAACGCGTTCGCGCGCGCCTGCGCCGGCACATCTCCCGACCCGTGCCATCGCACCGGAGTCACCTCCGAGCCGTCCGGACTTACTCGCGCCGGTAGAAATCGCATAAGGCCCGTTTTCTGGTGGAACTCCTGGCTGAGCTTCGTCCAGAGCAGCGGCAACATCGGCTCGTTTTCGCCGCCCAAAATTTCCACCGCGGCGCGCGCGAAGATTTCGAACGTCACCATGGTGGACGCCGGATTTCCCGGCAGCCCGAAGAAGAATTTGTCTCGAGCCTTGCCGAATACCAGCGGCTGTCCCGGCTGGATCAGAACGCGATCGAAGAAGAATTCGGCGCCGAGGTCGGCTAAAACGCGTTCCACGATGTCGTACTTCCCCGCCGAGACGCCGCCCGATAGCAGCAGTAGGTCGAGTTGCAATGCTTGCTCCACCAACTCGCGCGTTGCATCGTAAACATCCCGCGCTACGGGCATGATACGCGGGCATCCGCCGGCTCTCGCGACCTGCACCGCGAGCGACTGCGAATTGGAATTGCGGATTTGATGATCCAGCGGCGCTTCGTCTACGTCGACGATCTCGTCGCCGGTGGCGAGAATTGCAACCTGTGGCTTCAGGAACACCGTCACTCTCGACCGGCCCACCGTGGCAAGCAGCGCGCTGTCGGCGAATCCTAGCCGGCGCCCCGGCTCCAGCAGCATTTCTCCACTCCGCGCTTCGCATCCTTGCGGGCTGACATTCTCGCCGGCCTTGAGCACCCGGGGAACGCTCACCCGATCGCCCGAAACTGTGACATGCTCCACCATGGTCACGGCGTCGGCCCCAGGCGGAAGCGGGGCGCCGGTCATAATTTCAACCGCTTCGCCCGCCCGCATTTTCCCAGTGAACGATTCGCCAGCGCGTACTTCGCCGATCACGCGCAGCTCGCCCGGCACGTCACCGGAACGCACGGCAAATCCATCGCGAACGGAGCGCGCTAAAGCGGGATAATCGCGGTCGGCGGCCACGCGCTCGGCCAGCACTCGTCCAGCCGCTTCCAGCAGACTGACTTCTTCAGTGCGGGGCGCCGGCCTCGATTCTGCCACACGATCAAGCACGCATCGCCGGGCTTGCTCGAATGTGAAAGTGGCCACAACTGCCATTGTACGCGTGCCGCGACGCAGTCTTTTTAGAGGCATTGCTATGATGGTTGATCTCATGCCCTCGAACTCGCTCGACTACATCACCATTCAGGGGTTCAAGAGCATTGCGTCGATAGAAAAGCTGGCGCTGAGACCGATCAACGTGGTGATTGGGGCGAACGGATCGGGGAAATCTAACTTCATTGGTGTTTTTGATTTTATTCACCAGATCCGAGCTGGGCGACTGAGGGGCTACGTAGAATGAGTTCGGTGGTCGACCAACTCCCACCTGACAACCCATGTCCCGATTGCTGATCCATGTGGAAGGTCAGACCGAAGAACGCTTCGTAAACGAAGTTCTTCGAGACCATCTGGTGGCGAGAGGCTACCATTCCGTCGAAGCGCGAATCGTGGGAAACGCGCGCCTCCGTGAGCGGCGTGGTGGCATCATTCCCTGGGCGTCGGCCAAGGAGGACATTTCGAATCACTTGCAGGAGGATCTGGCCTGCATCGCGACCGCTATCGTCGATACTTTACATCGACGAGCTTGAATCCTGTTGCCAAATGTTGGCGGACAGTCCCGCGTTAGGTCGATCTTGTAACCAGGTTTCCAGAGGTGTGTGCCGAATGGTGCACAGCCGGCACGTCTTGTTCTATAGGCGAGAGGACGAAGGCATTCTGGTTTCGCGTATTCTGCAGCAGCGGATGCTGCCCGTGACTTCCGACTTTGATGACAAGTCTCCTAGCGCGCAATAAAGCAGGAGAAGCTCATTTTCAATTGGATCAAATGTCAAAACCGATCCGTTGACGGCGGGTAGTCCGCTAAAAGTTGGTTGATCGTCGCATGGTATGAT
Source organism: Bryobacteraceae bacterium (assembly GCA_036008345.1). Lineage (GTDB taxonomy): Bacteria > Acidobacteriota > Terriglobia > Bryobacterales > Bryobacteraceae > Palsa-89. Next base: position 819 of record DASYNU010000049.1, on the reverse strand, counting down.
TGCGAGCCTGGAGGATCGGACGATGGCTTGGTCTCCTGAGGCGACGGCGATCATGCGACGCATTGTCGCATCCGCCGACACAGACATCCTGATACTCAACGCTCCCATTGAACGTCCCCGTGACCGCAGGCTCATCAAATTACTAACGACGCGGGCGTGCCGAGAAAACCTCTTGATGATCCTGGTTACCAATGGAGGCGATCCAGATGTCGCTTATCGTATTGCGCGCTGCATTCAGAATCACTACACAAAGTTCACAGTGTGCGTGTCCGGGGTCTGCAAGAGCGCCGGAACGCTGTTACTACTCGGGGCCAACGAGCTAGCGTTCTCTGAGCATGGTGAAATCGGACCGCTGGATATCCAGATGGCAAAGAAGGACGACCTATGGGAATCTGAGTCTGGTCTCACCGTGATAACCGCACTTGCGGCCCTTTCTGAGAACGCCCAGGACGCATTCGATCACTTCTTGTTGTCCCTAACAGCTAGAAGTGGTGGAAGGATAACCGTCCGCACAGCTTCTGAGATCGCGGCCAAGTTGACCCAAGCGCTTTATGCTCCCATAGCGGAACAGATTGACCCGATCCACATGGGTGAAGTTAAACGATCAATGGCAATCGCTAAACAGTACGGCGAGAGGTTGTTGAAGAAGAGCGAACTGTGCGATGCTGAACGCCTAAATATTCTTATTAGCGGTTATCCGTCCCACAGTTTCGTAATCGACAGGGAGGAAGCTAAAGACATGTTCAAGCAAGACGCAGTTCGTGATTGCACAGAAGACGAGCTGGCGCTACTTGAAGACATAGATAACTTTGCGCTACT
>DASYNU010000048.1:0-12626 GCA_036008345.1 Bryobacteraceae bacterium | reverse complement strand
CCTCGCGGTCTCAACCCCTCCAGAGTCGGTACGATCTCGGCCAATCCCCAGACTTACCGAGGATAGCGCTCCTCTCCAAGATTTTCATCACCTTTGGTGAGCTGCAGGCCCATGCCAACTCCCTCACGGTCGCGGTTCGGTTACCGAGCCGTGAGCGTAAGCGACCGGTTATTGAAGCTTTTCAAACTGCTCGGCGTAACGCGTGATAGACCAGCAACACCACGACTGCGCCAACCACTGCGACAAGTAAACTATAAAGGTTCAGGCCGGTAACACCCACCGAACCGAACTTGTTGAATAGCCAGCCCCCTACCACGGCGCCAACTACTCCGAGAATGATGTCCATGAACAGGCCTTCGCCTCTCTTGTTCACCAGCTTGCTGCCGATGAAACCGGCCAGCAGCCCTAAAATGATCCACGCGAAAATCGACATACGGGTTCCTCCCCGGCCAAGTATACAGGAGAATTGTATAATCTGACCACGCGACGCTTCTTATTAGTACTGACCCTGGGTGTAGTCCTGCTAACAGGCTGCGGCGAATCCAAGCGCAAGGCGGTCCAGGATTTGGCTGGCCGTGAAGACTTGTCCAGCTTCACGCTGCACTCAGTCGCTGGCACGCGCGATGGCGACCGTCTGCGGGCGCAAGCAATATTCAGCGATAGCTCATCGATTCTGATGGTGGAAATGCACTTCGCGATTGGCTCACCTACTACGTTCGAATCGGGCGCGTGGCGGTGGTCGCGAGGCGGCCAACTTCTGAGTGGTGCGGTAGCTTCGAGGTCCGTTACATTTCTGGGAGGACAGGATGGTCCACCGAGTATTGGTGGTACTTTCGACCTGCTGGGTCCAGATGGAGTGGCGCGGTATCGGGTCAATATTCCAGTGACGCAGTTGAAGACGCGCTGGAAAGGGTGAAGTCAGAGGGTGAGAGCCAGCGCGATGGCGCCTGACACGCCGGCGCGCGCGCCCAGCAACGGTGGGACAATCTCGGGCGCTTCCACATAATCATTCAGCAAGGTGGCAACTTTCGACTCCACCAGCCGATAAAGCTTCTTGCGGCGCAGGACGCCGCCGCCGAGGACGATTCTCTGCGGGGAAAGCGTGCAGATCCAACCGGCGATGCCGAGCGCGAGGTAGTGTGCTTCCAAGTCCCAGGCGGGATGATCGTCCGGGAGCGTTTCGCCAGCTTGTCCCCAGCGCGCACGGATGGCCGGCGCGCAGGCCAGGCCCTCCAGACAATCGCCGTGAAATGGGCAACAGCCGGGGAAAGGATCCTGATCGCGGTCGTGCGGGATGCGGATGTGGCCCATTTCCGGATGTGTTCGCCCGTGCATCAGGCGGCCATTCACCATCCCTCCTCCGCCGATGCCTGTGCCGACCGTGAGATATAGAAAGGTATCCAGATGCTGGGCCGCGCCCCAGCGGAATTCTCCCAGCGCGGCAGCGTTGACGTCGGTGTCGAAGGCAACCTTGACCCCCAGGGAATCACGGATGGCGCCGGCGAAGTTGAAATTCCTCCAGGCCAGCTTGGGTGTAGCCGTGATGTAGCCGAAAGTTGGAGATGTGGGATTGGGATCGATGGGGCCAAACGATCCGAGGCCGATGGCGCTGACGGGTTGGTGCTCTTGGAAAAACGCGACCGTGCGCTTGATCGTTTCTTCCGGAGTAGTGGTTGGAACTTCACCAACTTGAAGGTCATCCGGCTGGCTCCCGACGGCACATACAAACTTGCTGCCGCCGGCTTCGATACCCCCTACGATTGGCATGTGTTCCAGTGTACGCCGAGCCGCGTTTGGGACAACGGGCTACAATAAAAGACGCCCATGAAATTATTCAAAACCTCGAAATATTTGTGTTTGGTTTTCGCCAGTGCACTTGCGGTTGCCCAGCAGCAACCTGCCAAGCCTGTGGCAGCTCCCAGCCTGGCTAAACCTGCTGACAACGATGCCAAACCGGCCGCGCCGGCAGTCAACGTGCCTCCGGAAGCGGTAGTAGTGACGGTGGGCGCCGAGAAACTGACACGGGCCCAGTTCGATCAGATTCTGGCTGCCTTGGGGGAGAATGGCCGGGCTCCCACCACGCCTGCGCAAAAACGCCAGCTCGCCACGCAATTGGGCGAGATCATGGGGATGGCGCAGGCGGCCCGCAAACAGAAGTTGGATCAGGCTCCGGGAATCCAGCAGATGATAGCGATATCGAGCGATCAGGTGCTGGCGAACGTATTGAGTACGCGGATGGCGAACGAGCTGAAAATCGACGATGCCGCGCTGCATACTTACTACGACGCGCACCTGGCTGACTTTGAACAAGCCAAAGCCGTCCATGTTCTGATTCGCTTCAAGGGATCTCGCGTTCCGCTCAAGCCCGACCAGAAGGACCTTACCGAGGAAGAGGCGTTGGCCAAGGCCCAGGATGTCCGCAAGCGGTTGGTGGCCGGCGGGGATTTCGCGGCGATCGCCAAGGCCGAGTCGGATGACGCCGCATCCGGGGCCAATGGCGGGTCGCTGGGACCTGCATCCCCACGCGGCAAGTTTGTGGGGCCATTCGATCAGGCGGTGTTCAGCCTTCCCGTGGGTCAGATCAGCGAGCCGGTGAAAACGCCTTTCGGTTATCACATTATTAAGGTGGAAGAACGCAAGGCGAAGAGCTTTGAGGAAGCGCGGCCGGAAGTGGAGAAAAAGCTGAAGCCGGAGTTGATGCGGGAAGCGATGGACAAGGTCAAGAAGGAGACTCCCGTCACGCTGGACGAGGGTTATTTCGGGAAGTAGCGTTTGCGGTTGGCAGCGCATGGCGCTGCCCCACATCCACCTGCCACCCGAAGTTCCATGCACTTCGTGGACACAGGTGGGCCAGCGCCGTGCGCTGCCTACCTCATGCGCTCCACCCAGCGTAGGTAGCGCCGCAGTTCCCTGCGGTGCTGCCACGCAAATCGCAGGAAATCGGTGAATTGGATATCGTCGGCGTGGAATCCCCAATAAGTCTCCATGCGCCAACGCAAGTAGGGACTGCCCCAGGGGCGCAAGCGATAACCTCGCGTCGCGCGCCACACAAAGCTTAGCATCAGTTCGTAGAGCTGACGGTTTTCTTGGACGCGGAATCCGGCGTCGCGTAATATCCGGTACGCGTGCGCACTTGAGGATGCCCTGGACCGTTCACCATAACTTTGATCTGCCGGAAGCTTCCGTCGCGGGCATCATTGAGCGGCGAATATGCGATGGTGTATTGATTGCGAATCTCGTGCGCCACCTGCAACGCGATAGCGTCCACTTCCGCTACGGCCTTCGGATAGAAGGACAACCCGCCGGATTCGCGCGTCAGGGCGTTGAGCGCGCGTTTGGCGGCTTTAGCCTCGCGGTGCTCTTCTTCATCCAACAGCCCGATGGCGTAAATCAGAACTTCGCTTTGGCGCGAGCGATCCACCAGCCGCTCCAGGCTGATGGTGCTGGCATTGTCGTTACCGTCGGTAACCACCAGCAGCACTTTCTTATGATTCTTGCCTTTTTCCTTCAGATAATCGATGGACATGCTGATGGCTTCGCGCATGGCCGTGCCGCCGCGCGAATCGATGCGCGCGACGCCTTCTTCCATCTTCTTGATATCGTTGGTGAACTCGACATCCAGGTAGGCTTCGTCGTTGAAATTGACGATGAAGACTTCGTCATGAGGGTTGGAGGCCTTGACCAAGTCGACGGATGCGACTTCTACTTTTTGCCGCTTCTCCTTCATGCTGCCGCTATTATCGACAATGATGCCCAATGAGATGGGCACATCCTCATGCTTGAAGAGCTTGATGGGCTGTTCGATTCCGTTTTCAAAAACCTTGAAGGACTTCTGTTGAAGATCGGTAACCAACTTCCCGTTCTTATCGGAAACGCTGACGGGCAGGATCACCCAGTTCGTGTCCGCCTTGAACGTGGTGGGTTCATCGGTGGTAGCTGGAGGAGGCTGCTTGGACTGCGCCGCCGCCAACCAACAAAGCAGCAGCAGGTTACTGAGAAGGCGCATAGTATCCCAGGCGGAAGAAGGCTTTCAGCGGTGGAAGGCCGCGCGGTTGGACCAATTTCACGGTCACGTGCCGGTACTTGCCGTCCCTGGTTTGGTTCTTCGGCGTGTAATAAAGCATGTACTGATTGCGGAGTTCAATCCCGATTTTAGCAGCAATGTCGGCGAGTTCGTTCAGTTGATCCACCGCGTAACTGCGACCACCAGTGAGTTCGGCCACTTCATTCAACAGACCCGGTCCCATCATCTCTTCGGGAGTGCGGCCGCGGTTTCCCGCCGATTCGAAGATACCGAGCCCGTAGATCTGCACGTCGGCCTCGCGAACATTATTCTTAACTTCACTCTCGGTGTAGCGGCTGTTGTTATCGCCGCCGTCGGAAATAATCAGGATGGCCTTGCGCGGATTGTGCGCCTTGCCGCCCTTCATCTGATTCATGGCCATGTAGACGCCATCCAGTAAGGCAGTCTTTCCCTTGGATTGGGTAAAGGTCAAGCGGTTCTGGACCTCCTCGACGTCGGTGGTGAAAGGAACCACGAGCTCCGGACGGTCGCTGAATTCGATGAGCGCGAATTCATCCTCGGGGTTGGCGGTCTTCAGAAATTGCGCTACGGCCTGGCGGGATTTCTGGAGCTTGGGACCCATGCTGCCGCTGGTATCGAAAACGATGACGATGGATAGCGGCGCGTCCTCGCTCGAGAACTGCACGATGGTCTGCTCGGTTTTGTCTTCGAACAGGCGGAAGTGCTCCTTCTCTAGACCTGTTACGAAGCGGTTCAGAGGATCGGTAACTGTAACGGGGATCTGAACCAGTGTGGTGTCGATACGAATGCTGGCCGGGCGCCGCGCGAGATCGGACGGTTTGGCGGCGTCCTTATCAGGCGGTTTGGGGCGCGGGGTGATGGAAACTTTAGGATCATCCGGGCGCGTGTCGGAATCCTGGGCCATTGCGGCCGGAGACACCGCTACCAACGCACATGCAACCGCCAGCAGAGGAAGCGATAAACCGAAACCACGGAGGTTCGAGAAGGTCTGCGCCACCGTTTCTTACCCGTTTCGACTGCTCTCAGTATAGCACCGGGTCTGCGCAGCAGTTAAGAATTATTGCTCTCTGAAATCGGCGTGTTTCGAGGCTCGGTTGCTAGCGCGCTCTCAATGTAAGCCGCAAACGCCTAGAGGCCTGATCCATGGTATGCTCCGCAAGTCTCTAAAGCCCAGCGGGCCCCAGCGAGAGAGGAAGTAGACATGAGGCTCAACGAGTTGGAGAGGATTGCGATTTGAGGCCGCATGTCGAGACGCATTGAAGTTAAACTGCGGTATGGACCCAGAGGATCGAGCGCGGAGAGATCTCGTCGATCTCCAGAAAAACCTTCGTGCAGTTGTTGCACTGGCGCAGCAGGTGTACCCGATCACTGTTGGAATCGGCAGTCATTTGCGCTTCATGTTGGCTGCGTTTGCTATCAAGCAGAACGAGCACGCCAATTCGCTCCTAAAGCTCGGTTCGAGCCCGGATACTATGCTTATTGCGAGGACCATGCTGGAAGGCCTATCCCAAATGCTCTGGGCGGCGAAACGCCCGAGACAACGGCCTCTCCTCTGGCGCTCTTTCGCCTTTGTGCGCGATTGGCGACAAATCCAGGAGCATCGGGCTAGTGGGCGATCGATTGACCCTCAAGTCGAGTGCAGCGTACTTGTTGGCCTCCGGCGCTTTGGCAACCGGTTTCTTACGAAGCAAGCAAAGGTAGCGCGGGCGGCGGGACATGCCCTACCCACTGATCCATATATGAAGAATTGGTATGGAGAGAGCGAATCAGAAATTCTGCGCGACGTTGGCGGGGAGGATCTCTGGCGGCAAGCATACGGGCCCTTTTCGGAGTGGCACCACTGGCGCATCGGGGCGATTGGCCAGCTTGTGTCGTTCGACGAGGTAACCGGGCGATTTAGGATCCTGACTTCAAGTCCTTCTAGCGTCGCCGCAGCCACCGGCTGCGCATTCCAGTGTCTTTGGCAGACGATGCAACTTTTGAACGCTCAGTGCCGTCTCGGAGTGGGTCGCGAACTGCAGAGCCTTAAATATCTTCATCTGAGGCTCACGAAGCGTTGAGGCACTTCCGGCAGGCGGCATCCGTAATTCTCGGGAGTTTCGGTATCCCGTCGGTACTAACCGGATCAATAGGACGATAATGATCCACCAGGCTCATGGAGCTCGCGCACTAGCGAGCCGTGGCGACGACGCTGCGTTCTATGATAGGTGTGTAAGGGTTATCTATTTACCTGTAGGTGAGATATGGAACAAGAGGCAGTCCGCTGGAACATCAAGGTGTCGAGAGAAACGGATCTCACGCTCCGCACTTTCCTGGGCTCCCGGGGGATGAAAAAGGGAGACCTATCGAAATTCATCGAGCAGGCAGTCCGCGCCCACGTCTTTCATCGCACCGTTCAGGACCTGAAGGCGCGTAATGCCGGCACCGATCCCGAGGAGCTGCAGGCCGTTATCGATGACGCGGTACGTGATGTCCGCGCGGAGCGTCGCGTCAAGGGTAAGACCCGCAGAGCCTGATGCGCGTGGTGCTGGACACCAATATCCTGGTTTCTGCTCTCTTGGTTCATCTAGGGCATCCGGCCGCGATCTATCGCGCCTGGCAGGGGGGACATTTCACTCTCTTGATTTGTCGAGAGCAACTGGACGAGTTGAGGGCCACGCTGCACAAGCCGGCTATTGCCGCGCGCATTAAGCCTTACAAGGCGGGCCGGCTGGTCAATCAACTGAGTGAACTCGCCGAGAATATCGTCTCGTTACCGCGGGTTGTAAGATCCCCTGATCCGACCGATGATTTTCTGCTTGCGCTGTCGGAAGCGAGTAAGGCCAACTATCTTGTCACCGGCGACAAGAGTGGGCTTCTCACCTTTGGCCGCCACAAGAACACCCGGATTATATCCGCAAGGGACTTTGCCGCACTGTTCGCCTGAGACTGTGACGCTCAAAGTAAGATGTTCGACTTGGTATCCGTGCGAACACCCTGGAAAAAATTCCAGGGTTTCGATGTGCAACGACCGTTTTGCCGAACGAAACAAAGGCCTTCCAGGATGGAAATCGAGTTGCACATTACGCGTCTATTAGTAAAAGGAGAAAAGCAGATGACTAAGTTGGCCTTGCCTTTGCTGCTCGGGTGCGTGTTGAGCGCCCAAGTTCAGAACGGTACTCCACCGCCAGCCGGCGAATCGCAACCGGTTTTTCGGGTCACGGTGGTGGAGCGTACCACCAACGCCGTCAGCTACCGGCATCGCAGTGGATGGACCAAGGTGGATCTGCACGGCACACCGCTGGCGCCCCAAGCCACCGGCCACGCGGATGTGAACAGCCGGCCCGGCTACATCGAGATAAAAACTCAGATGCATCACCTGGAATCCGCGCAGCACTATGGTCCTGAATACTTGACCTACGTGCTGTGGGCGATTACACCGGAGGGGCGGTCCAAGAATCTAGGTGAAGTAGTGCTGGAGGATGGTAACTCTCATCTGGATGTGACCACCGACTTGCAGGCATTCGCGCTGATCGTGACCGCCGAGCCGTACTTTGGCGTGTCGCAACCGAGCGACGTGGTGGTGATGGAGAACGTAATTCGCGAAGACACGGTGGGCAAGATCGAGCAGACCAGCGTCAAGTTCGATCTGCTAAAACGCGGCACTTACACTATGAATGTTGCGCCCGGAACCTTTCGGCCAGTGAAGACCGGAAAAAAGCTCCCGCTGCAATTGCTGGAAGCTGAGAACGCGGTGGAGATCGCGCACGACGCTAACGCGGACAAATATGCGACTGACGTGTTCAACAGTGCGAGCGATCTGCTGCGGCAGGCGGAAGCCTATCAGGATCGCAATGCCGGATGGAAGCCAATCACTATGACGGCGCGAGAAGCGGTGCAGAATGCGGAGACGGCGCGTCTGCTCTCCCTGAAGCGTCAGGAGGATGAGCGGGTAGCGCGCGAGAAACAGGAGGCCGCCGATCGGGAAGCGGCAGCTCGCGCGCAGGCCGACGAATCAGCGCGCCAAAAGGCCATCGCGGATGCCCAAGCTGCGGAGGCAGGGCGGCGGGAAGCAGAACAGGCGCGCCGGGCGGCTGAGGAACGGGCGTCCGCGGAAGCGGCCCGTGCGCAATCGGAAGCCGACCGGCTGGCGGCTGAGCGATCCAAACTGGCCGCTGACGAGCAACAACGCCAAGCCGAGCAAGCGCGTTTGATGCAGCAACAGGCGGAACAGAAAGCCCAGGAAGCCGATCGGCTTCGCGCTCAGGCGGAACAACAGCAACAACAGCTACGGCAGCAGTTGCTGGAACAGTTCAATCTGATCCTGGAAACGCGGGATACCGCGCGCGGGCTAATTGTCAACATGTCGGATGTCCTGTTCGACTTCAACAAATACACGCTGCGGCCAGCGGCGCGCGAGAAGCTGGCCAAGATTTCAGGTATCATTTTGTCGCATCCGGGGCTGCGTTTGGAAGTAGACGGATATACCGACAGCATCGGAAGCGATGCGTACAATCTGAAACTTTCCGACGAGCGCGCGGGCACGGTGCAGCAATACCTGGTGCAACAAGGCTTAGCTCAGGACAATGTGGCTGCCAAGGGCTTCGGAAAAGACGACCCGGTGGCATCCAACGATACCGCGAGCGGCCGGCAATTGAACCGGCGGGTAGAGCTGGTGGTTTCAGGCGAAATCATCGGCACCAAGATCGGTCCGACGCATTCCAGCCAGTAGCCCTACTGAGCCGCGACCGGTAGCGTAAGTGTAATAACCCGCGAAAGAATTAAAATCACCGGTCGCTTACGCTCGCGGCTCGGAAAGACTGGGCTTGAGAAAAAATCGGCACGTGCACAGGGTTGGCAGACGAAAGCGTCTGCCCCACGTTGACGCACAAGGATTTACGATTGCGTGAGCCGATTTTTCCTCAAGCCCTTCCGGTTGCGGCTCGGCTACACAGTACAATAAAAAGTCAGGATGCCGGTCACTGGCCAAGCTTTGAGAGGATGATTGAGATCCTGCGCCACCTGCGCCCGGGAGCGCGCGTGCTGGATGTCGGCGCTCTGACCGGCAGTTTTCCCGCGGACTATTGTCCAGGCGCCAGCGTGGTGCGGGTAGACCTGGAAGTGCCGGCCCCCGGAACGTGCAGTGGTTTTGTTCAGGCCGACGCCGGCTGCCTCCCATTTCCCGATCATTGCTTTGACGCCGTGGTCGCGAATCACAGCCTGGAGCATATTCGAGGGCTCTCCGCAGCTCTTAGAGAGATCGGCCGCGTGGTCCGTCCCGGCGGCAGCCTATTTGTAGCGGTGCCCGACGCTTCCACTTTTTCAGACCATCTCTTTCGTTGGGTCTACCAAGAAGCCAGTGGACATATAAATCCGTTTTGCTCGGCTGATCAACTCGCGGCCCGCATCACCGAGGCCACCGGCCTGAAGCTGGCCGCATCTCGGGACCTTTATTCTTCCTTCGAATATTTGAACCGCTATTACTTTCCGGCTCAGACGTCCTGGCGTCTCCGGTGCGTAGGAAACGGCAATCGGCGGAGTATCGTTTGGCTGAGTTACGCTACGCGTCTCTTCGACCGCGTGTTCAAAACACGAACCAGTGCTTATGGCTGGGCCTTTTATTTTGGCGGTATTGGCGAAGCAGTGGAGCCGGGGTCCTGGAGCAATGTATGCGTTGGCTGCGGAGCCGGGCATCCGGCCTCCGGCCTCCTCGAGGCCAATCTGGTGCGGCGTCACCGGCTGTTTTTCCAAGGCTATCTTTGTCCAGCCTGCGGATCCTGGAACCTGTTCACGCCGGACAAATAAGGTACCTCCATTCTGAAATTGTGGGGCAGGGCCATCCCCTGCCGTGATCCCGATGCAGTGACTTTGCGACCCGCAGCTAACATTGGTGCACCTGGCAGGGCACGGCCCTGCCCCACCATTATTTTGAGACGGGCAGCCGGGTGGCGTTCGACGGCACGCCATTCTGGCTTACGACCAGCGTCAGATCACCTGTTCCGGCGTTGGTGGGAACCTGAAAATTGACCTGATACAGGCCCACAAATCCCGGAGTGAGACCGGCAAATTGCACGGACGCGGCTTGTCCATCCAACGTCACCGTAGGAGTGACAGTGACTTCAGCGAAGGGTGGGGAACTGGGGGCCGGCGCACCCGATTTCACCGCCGGATTCGTTGCTCCCATGCCCGAAAGATAAATCACTACAACCTCGCCTTGTTTGGCAGGGCTCGCTTCAGTGATGTAAGCGGAACCTACGCCATGCTGTGCGATGGTGTGACCGTCGGACAGCGCTGCAACCCCTAACTGGATGGGAGAGATGTCAGTCAAAACCGGTACCGACAAAGCTCCATTCAAGATGGCGATCACCGGATATTGCTGGTTAGGCGTCAACTCGGAGGCGAACTCGACATTTACCTGGCCGCTGCTGACGTAATAGAGCGGAACCTGATAAGGGCCAACGATTAAACTGGTGCCCTGAAAACTAGTGGGCAGCGGAAGCCCGCTCGTGTTCCCTTTGGCCGTTCCAAGGCCTAAGCCGTACACTTCCACGATCATTCCCGGCGCCAGCGCTCCGGCGGGCACCCGGTTGAAGGTGTTTACCGTTCCGTTTTCGGCTATCATGGGCGGCGCGTTCGGGTTTTGATTGATGGTACCGATCAACTGAACCATGGCCGGCTTGAGTGTAGTGGATTGAGCCTGGATGGTAATCGCCATTTGCGCCGACATAGCACCCGGCTGCCAGGTGGCGGAGTAAGCGCCCGGCTGGGTGGGCCGCAGCATTAGCGATGGATCACCGTTGGAGAAACTGGCGGTTACAGAGCTGTTGGATATGGTGTTGCCGCAGTCATCGTTGAGCTGAACGATCAGAGCTGCCGGCCAGCCCGCCGGAATCGCAAAATTATTTACGAGGCCGGTCTCTGTCAGCGCCAACGCCGCCGGCGTGCAGCTCCCCGCGGCTCTAATCGCATGGTCACTAGAGGCTCTTTCCGCCGTGGTAGCGCTCGCTGGTTCAACGATAAACGTAATGTTCACCGAGCGCAGCGCACCGGACATAGAAATATCCGCTTCGCCGCTGTAAATCCCAGCAGCCAGTTGTGTTGCATCCACGGTCAATGATATCTGTGCGGGGCTTGATCCGGAGGCGGTCCCAGTAGATGGATTCACAGTCAGCCAGTTGCCTCCATCGGCTGTCAAAACCGACACTTGGAACGCTACCGGGGAGGAGCTGCTGGTATTGATGTTCACGGTTTGCCCGGTGGAGACCGGTTGACCGGCGGGCCCGATGAAGACAACTCCTGCCGGGGAGGGATCCGGTAATGGAGGCGTTGCTGGATCGGCCAGATCCAAGACCAGAACAATGTAGAGCGGCGAATTCAACGCCGAACTGGATATCTTGAGCAGCGCATAGTAGCCTCCCGCAGGCAACTGGAGCGCACTCGCGGTGGGCGCGAGCGTCAGCGTACCGGGAGTGGTTGGAGTGGCATTCCCGCTCAAAGTAGTGGCGGAGAAGTATTGCGAACCGCTCATGAACTGAGCCGTCCATGCCAGGCTCGAACCCGCGTCACCCACATCCAGGATCTCGACCGTCTGGGGATTCGAGAATCCACCTCCGGAGCGAGCCTGAAACCGTTCGCCAGTTACGCTTAAGTCCAGGATTGCGCCGCTCGCGGATACGAAGAGCGCTACTGGCACCGATATAGCGGGCCCATTTGAGGAGAAAAGAATAACGTCGTGGTAGCTGCCCACCTGGAGACCCTGGGTGTTGATTTGAACCTTTAGAAAGACGGTTGAATTGGGGACAGTCTGTCCGGACGCCGGAGTGATGCCGGTAATCCAGGAGCTGTTGTTCTGAACGACGGTGCTGTAGCTGACCGGACCTCCACCGCCCGTGCTGCGGACACCCAGAGTTTCAACTAATGTTCCCGGGGTTGAGGATCGCGCCGCGAAATGCAGCGTGTCCGGCACTACTTGTAGCTGTGGCGAGGCGGTGGAAATATTGAGCGTCACCATAACGACAATCGCGTTTCCAGAAGTATCGATCACCTGCACCCGGGCATTCGAGGATTGCGTGGCCAGCGTGCCTTGGTTGACCGTAACCACCAGCCTGGCTGGAGCGGTTGGAGTAAGAGGCTTGACGGTAATCCAGTTCGGCGCCGCCACTCCGGCGCCGCCGTCCACTTTCACTGTGAAATTTATAGGCTGCGTGCCGATGGGCACCACGTCAATGAATTGCGGGGGCGGGGCATCGCCTTCAAACGCGGCGGAGAAGATTAGGGCCAGTGGAGAAACCTGCAGCAGCGGACCGGCGCTCACGAAGGTAACCGAGAACTGCATGCTGATGCTGTTGTTCAGGCTGTCGGTAACTGTCACCGTGAGCATAAATGTTCCGGCAACCGGCATCCCGCTCAGAACTCCTGCCGAGCTAAGCAGCAGGCCCTGGGGTGGATTCGATGTGGTGAAGGTATACGGTCCCGATCCTCCAGTGGCCGCGAAGGTGACCGAATAGTTTGTTCCGGCCGTGCCAGGTGCTAACGGTGACGTTGTTGTGAACGCTAGCGCGGAGTTGATGGTTATCGAGAAACTTTGCGCGGCAGAGGCACC
>DASYNU010000047.1:0-39681 GCA_036008345.1 Bryobacteraceae bacterium | reverse complement strand
CACGATTGGCGAAATCACCGCCGACGGCGCCGTATTGGAATTCATATCCGAGCAACGTGCAGAGGACCGATTCACCCTCGAAATCGATCATTTGGTATTGGATCACGTGGGAGGGAGTGACCCCGTCACATTCCACGCCCGCTTCAAGAACACTGAGCCACCAGGGGAGATCCGGTCAGACGGACGGTTTGGCCCCTGGAACGACGATGATCCCGCCAGCACCGAGCTATCCGGTGCGTATTCTTATGAGCACGCGACGCTCGGAGTGTTCCACGGCATCGGCGGAACTTTATCGTCCCAAGGGAAATTCAGCGGCCGGCTGGGCCATATCGATGCGGAAGGGGACGTTGACGTCCCGGATTTCAAGATCTCCGATAGCGGCCACGTGGTCCACCTGGCCTCGAAGTATCAAGCCGTCATCAACGGCACCAACGGAGACACCTATCTCACCCGCGTGGAATCGCAGGTCGGAAGAACCACGGTGATTTCCGAGGGCGACGTAACGGGCCATCCGGGCCAACACGGAAAAACAGTATCGCTCACAATGAGCGTGAGCCACGGGCGCATTGAGGACCTGCTACGCCTTTTCACGAGCGCCGTGCGGCCCGCCGAGACTGGCGACGTTCGATTACAGACGAAGGTAGAGTTGTTGCCAGGACCGCAGCCATTCTTACGACGGCTCCGCCTGGATGGAGAATTCGGAATCGGCGGCAGCTTCACCGACCCGAAAGTGCAGGAGCCGGTAAACCGGCTCGCCGAGAGCGCGAGTGGTGAGACCAAGAAGCAGGAGGAAGTGGATACCGCGACTGTGCTTTCGAATCTGAAGGGCCACGTTTCGGCGACGGGCGGAATTGCCAAGCTTTCTAAGATCTCGTTCACCGAACGCGGGACGCTTGCCGAAATCGACGGTACGTACAACCTGGTCGATAAGAATCTGAATCTGCGAGGCGTGCTCCACACCAGCGGAAAGCTGGCTGATACGACGTCAGGCTTCAAGTCCGTGGTGTTGAAAGCGCTTGGTCCGTTTATTAAGAAGAAATCGATCACGGTGGTGCCGTTTGTGATCTCGGGCACTTCTAGCGATCCCTCTTTCGCCTTAGATCTCACTGCGAAACGCTGACAAGTGCGCAAGAAAACTCCTGGAGTTGTCTGCAATCACTGTTCGGGCACACAACTACCTTCGTGCGTAGACGCTCCCATTGGGTTTCCGTGTCATCCTGTACCTTCGGCCAGGCGTACTCAAGTGCGCCTGTCCCGAGTACGGCCATGTTAAAGAGATGAGCGGATTCGACGAAGCGATAGCATACGTCTGCAATGAGTGCGGAGCTGGCGTCGATATTCTTCCGCTAGAGCAGAGCCGGAGGGGGAGTCACGCCATAGGATAATTATCAGAAAGCAACCGAGTGTGTTGGAAGATACTGGGAGCAGGGCGAAGGCGGGAGCACCGGACGGCGAATGGAATTGATCCGAATCGGTCCGACGCCCTACAAAATTCTCGTCTTAGACGCCGTTAGCTGGTGTGCCGCATTTTCGATGAGTTCCTTGGTGAGTTCCTTCCGATCAATACGACCCGCAGCGTAAACGGCTCGTAAGGCGTACCCAGGCATCATATGGAAACCCTTGTCATGGTAGTTTGATCGCGCCAGAAATAGGTAATGCGGATCGACGTACGCGTCCTGTCCAGCAAGCAAATGGAAAACCCGATCGCTTATCCTAACGCTTACGTACGGTCGGGTCACGTCGATTCGTTCCGCGACGCGAAGTCCGCCGATTGTTTGCCCGACATTCGGGTTCGGCTCACTGTCGTATTCCTGCCACAAGGTCACGGGTCCGCCCTTATCGCCCACACCGCCAGCACTGAGGATCACTTCGCTGTTTCGTTCTAGGCGATAGCTGAACGCTCCTAATTCATTGCGCGAGAACCAGAGCGTGTCACTAGCTTGCAACAAGTTCTGCAATGTATCGCCTACATAGAGAGAGAATGACTTCAGCTTGCGCTTCTCATACCGATTGCCTGGCGAAAGAAGTTGAGCGTCGGAGAAATACCGAACCGGAAGCGGCTGGGTCCACTCCTCAGTTGGAAGTAGAGTCAGCCAACCGTCGCACAACTCGAACTTTGGCTTGGGACCGACCAGCCCTTCCTCTTCAGGTGGGGAGCTTTCAGGCGTATCTTCGATACCGATAGCGCGCAGACCCGCCCGAACGCCTTTGACGATCAGCTCGGCTCGATCTCGCTCGGCGGGGCTCCAGGCATCTCGGATCCCCTGGACCCTTGCTGCACGCTGTATCGCTGCTTCATCCGCTTGCCCGCTGCCTTGGCCGATCCAACATATTTTCTCGGATGGAGAACCAAATTCTTCGCCCAACTTAAGCTCAGGTTTCGCCACCGCAAATTGGTATTGGAACGTAAGGTTAATCGGGAGAAGCAACATCGATAACCGGCGCTCAGTTGCCTTACTGCGCCTACCGGCCATAGTAACGCACAGGTGGGCACGTTTCGTCCGGGCCCACATGCGCGAGTGCGCGGAATCCGTCCATCTTCAACTCGAAGATGAAATCGTCATGGTCGAAGGCGTTGGACCGAAGCGTGGGGCTGCCTGATGGCCTACTTACTGGTGTTCAGTAACCTCACCGAGCCCTTCGCGTCAATCAAGTGCACACGGCCATCGTCGGACGCGGTCGCGCCCTTCTTGATCAATTCGATCACTTGTACCGGCGTCAGCGACGGTTCGAGCGCGATCAGCTTCGCGGCAAGGTTGGCAACATTGGGCGAAGCCATCGAAGTTCCGGACTCCTTTAGTCTCGACCCACCAGGAACATAGCTCTCCACCTCATGACCATTTGCATGCACCACAACCGTGTCGCCGTAGCTGGTGAAGCTGGTTTCCATCCCCGCTTTGTTCACTGCCCCGACCGTGATGAGGTTTGGCAGACGTAGAGAAGCCGGCACGTCCTGCGCGAATCCAGCATTGCGATTGCTGTTTCCCGCAGCGCACACAAATAGCGTGTCGGGTGCACTCCGGATGGCGTTCTCGACGGCGCCTCGCCAGATGCCGTACACCTCGGCGGCACGCCGCTTGCGTTCGGTGGGGTCGGCGCCTCCGCCGGTGTTGGAAAGCCATTGCTCAAATTCCTGAGGATCGTAACTCCAGCTCATGTTTACAACTCTGACGTTCCGCGTGCGGAAATAGTCCGACATTTGACGGAAGTCCGCCGCCATACGGCGCGCCCATTCCGGAGTGGGCTGGAAAGGCAGTTGCGTCACCTCGCCATCGAAGCGGGCTACCACCAGGCGCACGGCCGGATTGCCTCGCGCGGCGATGCCCGCGACATGCGTCCCATGGAGGTAGTGGTTGAGGGTGACTTCCAGCATCTCCCGCTCACGAAGCTGGTCGGAGGTCAGAGTCGCGGCTCGCTTCTGCGCGGCTCTTGCCTCGGGCGAGTCGATTCCATCCCCTATGTCCTCCCTCCCCTTCGCATCCGCCAGAAACTCCCTATACTGCCGCTGCTGCGCCACCGTGAGCGGTAACAGCCAGGATGTGGACGGATTGCCGGCGCCGTCAAACGCCAGGCCATGATCCCCGCTGGCGGTGGGATGCGGATCGCTAAACATCTGATCTGGGAACGCTGATGCATCCACACCGGAATCCCAGATGGCGACGGTCACTGGAGTTAGCTTCTGATCTGGGCCGAACGTCACTTCTCGATCTTGCCAGATATCGGATTGCCGCACGCTACAGGCGGCCATGTACTCGCGCAGAATCTCGTGAACCGCGCCGTTCACTGGAAGGTAGATTTTCAGCGTATTTCTGATGCCGATTAGAGTCCACGCCTGCCTGTTGTCCAGTACGCCGGACTTCTGAACGGCGGGATCAAAATCGGCTTTAACCTGACCAATAAGCACAGCGCCGTTAAACGTGGCGGTCCCTGCGATGACGGATCTCGCCGTCTCCTGCGCCACGTTTAACGGAAGCGCATCCCATGCCTCACGAAAATATTTCCGGAACGCCTGTTCGAAGGCCGTTCCACTGGTGCCGTTCGTCTCAATGGCAGCTTGCAACAACGGTTTTGTTTCGACCCTCTGTTGCAGATTATCGGTCGGCTTCTCGGCGAGTTTAAGGAGGGTTACGAGGGTTTCGAGAGCGAGCTGGTTTTCACCCGCAGCTTGTTCCAGGTTCAACCGGGCCGACAACAAACGCCGTAGCGTCGCTTTATCCTCAATATCGTAGTCGCGGAAAATGGAATCCAGATCCGCTTTCACCTTGGCCGCAAAGGCGTTGAATGTGGTGGCATCGGCCTGCACGAGGTCTGAAGCCGAACCAGTCAGGGAATAGGTGAAGCGAGGCAGATCGGACTGATTACCGACTTTCTTTTTCCCGCCCGTTTGCGAGCGCGCCACAGTAGCGAGCAGGACCAGAAGGCATGCGACATCGGAGATCCAGAGCCGAAACCGTCTGAGCATTGGAGTCCTCCATAGCAGAGTGTTTTGATTTTAACAGGCGCCCAGATCACCCCGCCTTGCGCAGTTTTGTCGAAAACTCACAATGGCTGCATTCCGGGCTCGGCTCCTTTGCCGAGGTGCCTCTTGGCCCAGCTACACAGTGGAGGATTCGGGTGACCGCCGGAGGAAGAACACACCGTCAGTGTTGGGAAGGTGCTCTCGTGGCTGGATGGTGGCGCAAGAAGCCCGAACGAGCAGGTCAAGAAGAATCGGTTGAAGGAGCGGCTGAGGAGGTGAGTTATGCCCAGCCGAGTTCTTTCAGAGCCAGACCGGCGTTCCATATTTTGGTCATGTGGGCGATCTTGCCGCCCTCGAATTGCATCACGTACACGTAATCCGTGCTGATTCGACGGCCCGTCGGAGGAACAGGGCCGCCCTGTCCCGCATGCGTCCCATGAAATACGCCGTAAGCCGCTACGTTGTTCCGCGCGCTGTCCACCGCGAATGACTTCACGTCGTAGTGGGCATCCGGCAGTACCGTCATCATGCCCTTCATCCAGTCCGTGTACTGCGCGAGCGTTGTCACGTCCAGCAGTGGCTCGGCCTGCGCCGAAAAGGTCGCATTTGGCGTGCAGTACGTGCTGCAAACTTCCCATCCCTTGCCGGTCTCGCACGCGTCAAAGAAGGCTTCCGCGACGGTCGTGATCGATGTTGTCATTGGTGTCATGATGATCTCCCCTCTGTTGTAGCTGACATACTCAAGGTGGTAGCGTTTCTCGTGCTGCCAAAGGAAGATATCACAAATCGCAGGCACGACGGACCAAGGATTCAGTTGATATGCTGTTGCCGATCGCCCGGTTGAGCTTGTCGCGCTCTGCGATGAGCAGGGCGATGATTTGTTCGGTCGGCATAAGTAGCTAATGTTATCACCTCGGTTTTTTGCGGCGGCGATGTGATTGCGACAGGCGATTGAGCAACTAAAACCTGCGAAGATGGCGTCGCCTCTCAAGGTCCACCCGCTAGCATCTCGCGACGCTATAGTCTAACCTCGGTCACCGCTGAGCCATTTCTGAGCATCGGCGCAAACTCTGACGCTTTCCACATTTGTCAAGATACCAGTTTTTCCTCGACACTTCGAACCTTGTCTTCCATCGTCTGGTGGCGATCGGTACGAGTTCCGAATCGCATGCTGGTGGAAATACGTTGCACTCCCGCAGCATGCAAGGCTTCGTGGCACTGCTTTACGGCGCCGAATACCCGGTCCCAATCGCCTTCGATGTTGGTACCGTACGCGTGCAAGTGGGTCTTCAGCCCCGCTGTCGCGAAGATACGCTCACAGATCGCAATCTCTTTTGAAACGGAGACTCCAACACCGATCGGAATGACGCACAAATCTGCAATGACTTTCATTATTCTATTGTGATCGCCAGCAGGTCGAGGGGCAGGGTGACTCGGTCAGGCTGTTGCTTCAAATCCCGGCCACATGACGAGAAGCCGACTCTTCGGGCGGAATCCCGCCTCTGATCTCAAGTGAAACTTGTTGCAAGCAAGTTCGTGTTTATTTCCCGACCGGCGCGCGGCGGCGCAGCTCATCGAAGAAGTTGAACAGGAAGGTCACTTCATGGTCAGCCTTCGGCGCCTCCTTCGATTCCACCGGCGTTATTACGGCCACGCGCTTGCCGTCCGGTGCGAGATCGATGTCCGTTCCGGGGAGCTTCTCGATCCATACCCGCGGTTTCTCCGCAACGAACGAGTCACCGTTCACCGAGTAGTTCACCGCCATAAGCTGATCGTTCGCCAGGCCTGCCTCGTAGAGCAGTTCGCGCCCAGTGCGGGACCAAAACGGCGCTCTCCCGCCACTGTTCGAGATTTGCCACTTGCCGCCTTGCCCGGAGGCCGGCGGCGGAAAGGCTCGCACATAAACTTCGTACTTCCCCGACTCGTTCGATGCATAGGCAAGCCAGTGCCCGTCGGGCGAGAACATCGGAAAGGCGTCGTCGAATTGGCTCTTTAGAAACTGCTCGGGCTTCCCGGCCTTCAACTGCCCGCCGTGGTCATCCAGCGGGACCGTCCAAATCTGCCCTTTTTCAAGGGCCTCGAAGTATGCCAGACGCTTACCATCTGGCGTGATTGAACACGGAAACTGGGCGTTCTTGCTCTGAGTCAACGACTGCGGCTGGCCGGCACCGTCGGCACGGGTCCAGTAGATTCCCTGGTGAGATCCGAAAACTATGAACCGGCCGTCCGGGCTCCAGATCGGGTTCACGTAAGGTCCCTGGTTGGAGGTCAACCTTGTCATCGCGTCCCGCTGTATGTCGTAGACCCACACAGACTGGTTCACGCCCTCGGCGGCCACAAACGACAGTCGTTTGCCGTCTGGAGAGACCCAGACATTCGCATAATCGCCGGGCTTGGTCAACAAGGTTTGTTTCTTGCCCGTGCCATCTACCCATTGAATGGTCTTCATGGCGGATGCACCGCCACCGCTGGCCCTGCGGTAAACCAGCGTGCCGGTACCGGCGAAATCCATGTCAATGCCGCCATTCTTCGGCGAGTAAGCAACATCATCGAGAACCGGGACGGCGGTACCGCGCGTCTCCAGCCGGGCCAGGTCAAAAGGGATGGCGAATAGCGTTCCCTTGTTGGCATAAACCAGATGGCCGGTGGGCAGATAACGGGCGAAAGTGGGCCCCCGCACCAATGTCTTCCGCCGCCGATCGGCGAATGAGAAGACCTCGATGCTGGCGGTATTGAGGTCCGCCGACCGGAGAGCCCCAAATAAGACTGCCTTTCCACCCGGCAGGATTTGCGGCAATCCGTAGGCGAGTTCTCCCGGCGCCAGGTCCAACACGGGTGCGGGCGCTCCTCCGCTCGCCGGAACCCGTGCCAGTCCTTTGGTAATCACTCCCCCAACGATGATATTACCGTCGACGCCCCAGCTTCCCCCGGCGCCGTAGTCGACAACCGCGAGTGGAACAGCCGCGCCGCCCTCCACCGAGACCTTTTTCAAATTGTTTCCATTGATGCCAGTGAAGAACCCCACCCACTGGCCGTCCGGCGAGAAAAACGGGAGGATTGCCCCGACCGTGCCCGGAAGTTCTTTGGCTTTGGACTGATCCAGCCGGCGCGTGTAGAGTTGCCATTCGTTATAGTTGCCGGAGGCGTAGAGCAATCGCGTCCCATCCGGCGAGAGAATTACACTGCCTGGAATTTGAGCTATAGGCGGCAACGCAACTTCGGGCCCCAGGTCCACATCCATCCGCACCAGCGGACGCTCGATAGGTCGCGTCGCGCGCCACAACGCCCAGCCCGCCGCTCCCGCAGCGAGAACTGCCACGGCTGCTGCGAATACCCAAGGCACAATGCTTCGCTTAGCCGTTGCGGGCTCTGCGGCCTCCGGCGAAGCACCACTCAATAATTCGTCAATGGCGATTCTTGCTTCGCCAATCGCTTGCAGCCGTTGTTTGCGATCCTTGGTAAGGCACCGCTGGATCAGTCTGCGAATTGATGCAGGCGTTTCCTTGGGCAGTGCGTTCCAATCTGGCTCGACCTTCAGCACCGACGCCAGTGTGTCCGATACCGATTCGCCTGCGAACGCGCGCTTGCCCGCCAACATCTCGTACAACAACGCGCCGAACGACCAGATGTCCGCGCGGCGATCGGCGGTTTTGCCGCTGGCCTGTTCCGGCGACATGTAGGCAGCCGTGCCCAGGATCACGCCGACGCGAGTGACTCCCAGCGTGAGCGTGGGCGAGTGCTCGGGGCTGTCGCCAGGTGCGGCTGGGTCTTCGATTGCTTTCGCCAGCCCGAAATCCAGCAGCTTGACCGTGCCTTCCGGAGTGACTTTAATATTGGCTGGTTTCAAATCGCGATGAATTACGCTGCGCTCGTGGGCGTACTCCAATGCTTCCGCGATTTGGCGGGCATAGTTCAGTGCCGTGTCGATCGGTAGGGGACTCGAAAGCGTTCCACCCTCCACCAATTCCATCACCAGCGCGCCATCTTGTACGCCGTAAATCTGAGCTATGTTGCGATGATTCAGCGAGGCTAGCATTTCGGCTTCACGCTGGAAGCGGGCCATGCGCTCGGGGTCGGCGGCGAAGGCCTCCGGCAACACTTTCAGCGCGACTTCGCGCTTTAACTTGGTATCTTTGGCGCGGTAAACCTCGCCCATGCCTCCCGCGCCGATCGGCGCGAGGATCTCGAACGGTCCCAAGCGAGTTCCGGGAGCCAGAGACATGTGGTGTCTAACGATTCTACGTTATTAAGATGTCCTGGCAGCGGATTGGGAATGAAAAACGCGCTTCAGTCGGAATGTGGCCCAAGTCTCAACGAGGGATCGTGCCACGGTATGCCTATGAGCGATGAAAGGCAAACTGTGGAACTCAGAGCCCATCCCGAGTTCGGGAAGGAGAATAAGCGTCGCGCCCTTGGCTCGCTTCATTATCACTATAACCTCGGCCTTTTGTTGGCGCGTTCCGCCTTCGGCTTGCTGGCCGCCTTTTTCGCGGGCTTCGCTTTCTTGGCGGCCGTGCGCTTGCCCTTCACCTACGAGGCGTCAGGTTCAGGCGTCGTACTCTTCTCCGTCTTGATTGCGTGCATCGTGGTTCTCCTTGACCGGGGCTGAAGTCGTGACCATCCATCACTCTGGCGCTCTGCGGATGACTTGGCCGTGCGAACCATGAGCCGAATGGAGATGTATCATCAGGAATCATGACGCCCGAGGACCATTGGTTTCAGTTTCAATCACCGGAACCTGCCAAACGGAACCAAACGGAACCACATTTTTCTGTGCCACTCATCGAATGACAAGACCACAGTCCGAATGCTCCACAAGGATTTGCGACGCGACGGCTTCCGCCCCTGGCTCGATGAAGAAGATCTTCTTCCAGGAGAGGAATGGGACGTCTCGATCAGGACTGCCGTGCGCTCAAGCGCGGCGGTTGTGGTATGCCTTTCTGGCAGCTCGATTACGAAAGAAGGATACGTGCAGAAGGAGATACGCCTAGCGTTGGACGTGGCCGATGAGAAGCGAGAAGGAACGATATTTCTAATCCCCCTTCGGCTTGAGGATTGCGATGTTCCAGCACGCCTCCGCCGTTGGCAGTGGGTTGACTTATTTCAGCCGGGAGGATACGAGAAGTTGTTAGCAGCGTTGCGCAGCCGAATCTCCGCGGTCCAGGACAATACCAAGGCTCGGAAGCCATCCCGTGAGCGCAGTCATAGACTCAACGAAGAAGCGCGGGAAAGGGTTCAAGACTGGGGAAAGCGCATGAGCGCTTTCGGACGATGGGACTGGGAGCCGCTATTCGTAGCAACAGAGCGCTACGTAGCGGCGATTCTCCAAGATCCCACTTTCCAGCATCCATGGACGAATCTCGCGTATGTCTTCCATTTATTCGGCAAGAAAGACGCGGCAACTACCTACCTGAGCCGCTCCCGCTCTATAGCGTCGGACATAAATGATCCCGGAAGCAACTTCAGGAATGTGGCGCAAGCCATCCAGCGAGACGCTTACCTCAGCGGAGGGTCGGTACGTCGTCCAAGCCTCGATTCAGCATCCCGAGAACGTCTTGAGAAGTTGCTCAATGCGATTGATGCGGTTTTGGCCAAAAGGGACAACTGACCGCGTCGTGCGCACTTTGGCTAACGCCCCAACTTTCTGGCGAGCGGCGATTTTGATTGGGATAAGCCAACGACTTACATCCGAGGGACGAATGTAGAGCGCATCACCAAATACTGAGAGCCTGGGGATCGATCCAGCCCGCCAATTGGCCCTGATCCGATGTCCGCCTGATCTGGCTTCGGGTTAATCACGGAAGATTTGCCTTTATGTTTTTCCTGACCGGAGTGATGAATGGTCACGACCGCAACCCGGTCAGGAGAAACAAAATGAGCGCGAACACAATCGATACGGAAAGAAGAAGGCGAAGCCCACCAAGCGCTCGATGGCGAAGCCAACGGACTGCGTTATGAGCGGGAATGCCTGGCCGGAGTTGATCGCCATCGGGACGGTGATGCGGCCGATGGTGTCGGGCATGGACTTTGCGTGTCTACGGGCCGTTTGGATCAGGGGGCGCGCCGGACGGCTGGTATGTGATCGCTGATTGGAGTATCGTGGTATGGCCAATGCTGCGGAAGAGTGCGATGCCAGTCGAGCTGTCTCAAAAGATCCGAGAGGTCGGCAGGATGTGGGCAGCCGCCGAGACCCGCCCCAAGCTAGATGCTGAAATCATGGTCCACTGGGATTCGCTGATACAGGCCTGGACCGATTCCGATCTGCCGTTGGTCATCCGAAAGAACGGCGGAGTTCGTGGCGGAGTCAGCAACCACTCAAGTGGTCGCAAGATCATCTTAGCGGACAATTCTCCTGCCCAGTGGGCTTTTAGCCGGGCCTTTGATGGCTCCCGGTATTCGTTGGACGATATTCGGAGGTTGCTTGAACGCGATGAGATTCCTTTCGCGATGGTCCGCACGAAAGCGGCGACAAGTCAGGCGACATTCAAGTGCACACTAAGCTCCTTGGACAATGTGAACAAGCATGGCTGGAAGCTATGCCACATTGACAGTGTAGGCCTCAAGAGACACGCACTTCCCGAGGAGCTGCCATTGGAGATGCTGATTCGCCATTTCTGCGACTTGCTCACTCCAAGCAATCACTTTCTTGTTCCGCTTACGTGGGCCGGCTTAGGAGAACTTCCCGAGATCGTTGAGGAGATTCGGAATGTGCAAATGGCTAAAAGCGCATTATCTCCAAAGGCGGCAATATCAACCCATTAGAAGTCGCTCCTACACTACCTCCACCAGTTCAGCCCCTGAACGTTCGTTCGCGCGATGTCCGTCGCCTGTGCCCAGTTGCCACGGAACACCACCGTCACGGGCCCGTGCGTGTTGTTGCCGGTGGGATCGGGGGCGGGCGTTGCTGGCGCGGCTTGGAACACCAGAGTCTCCGTTCCAGCTCGGCGCTTCTCTCCTGTTCATGGCACTGGCACCAAGAGTGCCTTGCCGATTACCGTCGTGAAACCGTCCAACACGTCCATGAAGCTTGCGGCGAGGAACGGAAGAGCCTTCAGTTGCCAAAGATGTTCGGCGTTTTGCCACGCCGACTCCCGAGCCGCGCTTACGTTCCAGGCGGCGATTGTGTCCGCCAGATGCGAGACCGGCGGCAGCGCCCCGCCGGGGAGGCGAACATTCAGTGTGCTCTTGGCGGATTCAATGAGACCGTCCAGCGTGGAATTGAGCGCGGTGTAATCGCCGTAGTGCGCTCCGCCGTTATCCGGAGTCGTGGCCGTTGCCTGGCACGCGGCGACGATGGCTTCAGGCAGGTCGTGATTGATATGAGCGTTGATGCCAGCCAGTGCGAACTGGATTCGCGCAATTGCGGTCTGGTTGCGGCTATTGAACAAAACCTGCCAGCAAGCTGGCGCCGCCTCGCCGGAGAGCGAAGAGTTGAGCGCAGAGAAATACAGACCCGCGAATTGTACGTCGAGTTCTGCGAGCCACGCTGGGTCCGTGAACCCGCCGGCAGCGACCCGCGCTTCGACCGCCTGCGTCACCTGCATATAGAGCCAGTTGAACCATTTCAGGCCGTCCGCATCGATGCACGTGGCATCGATGGCTTGGAGAATTCGGAGAACGTCCGGAACGGAGTGCGCTGTGCCCTGCACGGCGGCGAGGAGCAAGGCGTCGTAGGGAAACATGGCTCATGATAACTGATCGCTTGGCGGTGTCCGTTTTCCTCCTGGGTGACTGCTGTGACTTGATGTGATGACGCCCACGGGTGTTTTCTGTCGCCCAATAGCGGGATAACAGGCGGCCTGACAATCCGGGCGTGAACGGTGCGGCTGCCTGCTAGTAGACGGTCCGTCCGCTCTGGATGCGCGCCCGGATCGAGTCCGCCAGCACCTGCGCGAAGCCGTGCGAAGAAGATAGCCGAGGTCGTGTGTCCTGAAAACTGCCCACCTGAGGATGTCGGGCCGAGGAAAGTAACACCGTCTGAAAATGGTCGGGCTGTAGAGTACTCCACCAAATTCAAGTTCAAGCCCAAATAACCGCGGTCGGTTGGCCGACATATCGACGTCGGAACATCGCCCGAACGTAAGAGCTGAGTCGTCTCAAAGACCGAAGGCTCCTCAGTGGAACTCGGGGGCAGTTAAATCTTTCCACCCTCGCTGGCTTCAAAATGCAGCGTCTCTCGCATATAATTAGCAGCAATATGCCAAAGCATCTTCCACTATTGCTGCTGTTTCAAGTTTTGTTTCCCGCTCTTTACTCGCGGCTCGCAGCAGAAACGGCCGCCGAGCAATGGGTGCGTGCCCAGATTACATCTGGCAAAAACGCCGATCTCGCAAAGCACTCACCAAATGACACTAAACAGCGCGTGTTAACCGCAGACTTTCTGGCCAAAGTACTCTCGACGAAGTCGGGGCTATCCGACAGAGTCGGCATCTCGATCAGCCACGGAGTTGTCTCTGATGAACTGGACCTGGAACGTCTAGATGCCATCTACGATATCGAGTTGTCCAACTTCGATTTCCGGGGGCCAGTCGATCTTTCCGGCGCTCATTTTCACAGAAGTCTCTCTATCCTCCAATCGACCTTTGAAAATACATTCGTCGGGTACAGGTTGGAGGTGGATGGCGATCTGGCCATTGGCGGACCGCCTTTGAACATGCCTGGGAGCGACGCGCAATTCCGTTCCAGCGTAAGCATGAGGTTTGCTTCCGTTGGGGGCCAACTGGCGGCGCATCGGGCCCATTTTAATGGGATCGTAGATTTTTCCGGGATCGAGGTGCACGGCCGTGGTGTATTTCAAAAGTCTCGTTTCGCAGACAGCGTGAATTTAACCCTTGCCTCGTTCGGCGGAGAGGCGAACCTTGATGAAACGAGCTTTACCAGAAGAGATGGCGCTGCCGGGTTCAACAGTATGAAAGTGGGGCACGTTGCAACATTCAACCTTAGCCAGTTTGCGGGCGATGTGGACTTCAGCCATATGCAGATTTCCTCGAACTTTCAGGCTAGCGGGATGCGTCTCATTGGTACTGACCATACTGTGAAATTCTCTTACATGAAAGTTGGAAGGTTTGCTTTGGAGGATGACGACTTTTCGCACGGATTCGTCCAGATGGTCGGATTGGCGACTACGGATTTGGACCTAGGAAATGTTCAATGGCCAGATCATGACCGGTTTGTATGCGAGGACGTCACATATGATCGAATTAACGTTGCCGGGGGAAGCGCTTCGACTCTTCTAAAGTGGCCAGCATCCTCGCGCTATTCGTCGTCCACTTACGCCGCTCTCGCAAGCTATCTCGCAGACCACGGCAACTCGGGGGGCGCGTCTACCGTACGGGTCGATCGCCAGAAGCGCGAGGCCGAGACGCTGGACTTTCCGCATTGGATTTGGGACAAGTTGAAGTTCTTCACATGTGGTTACGGTGAGAGACCGTGGTACGCGTTTGCCTGGATCGGAGTATTTGTCGCATTCGGGTGGGCGGTGTTCCGCCATAGAGCTGGGATGGAACTGATCGATCCGAACCAGCCAGATCCTGGTTATGACCCATTCTGGTATAGTCTCGGTCTTTTTTTACCGGTCGTGGATATCGGGCTAATGAAAGCCTGGAGGCCAAAATGTGGGCGGCGTTTCGCGCATAACTACGCGCATGTCCACGTTCTTCTCGGTTGGGTGTTCGTGCCAATCGCGGTCGCATCTATATCTGGCATTCTCAGATAGGAGTTCGCCATCATGAGAATGCGGGCCTAACGTTGTGCGAACGAGACTACGGTCGTGGCCCTCCGCCGAAGTGGATGGCCAAGCGGCGGGGACGAGGAGCGGGAATGATACAAATCATCGGCGCACCGCACTGGCCTGAACTATGCTTACAAGAAAATGCGGATCGATTCCAATAACAGTGTGGGCGGTTATCCCGCATCTCCTTCGCAAGCAGGTGCGCAAATGAACAATCGCCTTTACTGGGATTTGGAAACCGTTTGGAGAATCTTCAGACGACAGGACCGCATACTCTTGAGTGGTTAATCCCGTTAAAAAGCCGGTCTAGGCAGTTAGCCATGCGCGGAATTGTCCTTCTGCCCGTTGGTCGGCAAAACATGAACTTCTGCCGAAGGTTGTTGCTTGAATGTGTCCGCTGCACGTTTTGCAGCACTGTGGTCAGCAATAACTCCTGCTGCTGCAGGTCGCATGGATCAGTCGGCTTGCGCTTGTTCGTGCCTCCGAGCTTACGTAACAATGTTAAGCCTTGGTATGCTCAATCATCGTTTATGCCCGATGAAGTTTTGGGCACCACAACATTATACTTCGTGATTATGCTTCGCGCGCCTGCAAGATCGGCAAGGAGAGCGACTACGGAGTCTTGTCCTCCAACTTCAAAGTGGATTGCGTAACCAGGCTGCGCTTGGTAGACGCCTCCATCTTCCCCAAGATTCCCGGTCTTCGTCATTAGCCCCATTTACATCACAGCGATAAGGCTGCGGACATAATTCATGCGGCGGGAATACCGACGCTCAACACACCTTCCGCTTTGCTGAAGCGCTGCCCTTCTACGAAGCCGTCACACGCGGCGGACGGGATGGTCGGCAGTCAAGCCCAAACGCTGCTCGCAGAAATACTCGAACCGGATTCCAAAGCTGCCTCGCACCTGTTCCCACACTGCTCGAAATGTGGAACTCTTAGCCCACATGGTGAATAGCAGCGCCCACCCCCGGTTGTCCGGGTGCTCCCAGAAATCGTCCAGGCGGAGATCCAGGAAAACGTTTTCCATAAGCTGCAGCAGCTCCAGACAAGCGCACCGTTCCTGGTTGTCCGGCTTTGGGAGCCGGTCGCTGGGTCTATCCGCCATAAGCTCAGCGAGCAGATTCTGGAGCTTTTCCGACGTACGGAACCGCTCCCATAACTTATCTAGAGTCCGTGCATGATTTATGAAAAGACTACTCGGTACGCGGGCGGGCGCCCACACCTCGAACAGCTTACTTGCGAGCGCCACCATGCCGGGCTCGGACTCGCCAGCGGCTAAAGCGACATGCGCGACGTGTTGACCCAGGCGGCGGTAACTCTCGAATTGATCCTCCGTGAAGAATTGGTCGGCCGTGGACTGATGAGGAAAATCCGGGTGGGCCGCGCGATACTGTTGGATGTCGGGCTCTTCATCGCCAGTTATCGACGCCTTGAGGTAAATCAGGTAGCCCAAGCTTCCATTGCTGTAAGTGATGCGTCCCACGGCGCAGTGAGCTAGGCTGCGCCCGGTCTCGCATTGCTTTCGAATCGAGGATACGTCAATGTCGATCTTCGCGCCGAAATCGGTCTCGCAGATACGAATCACGTTTCCCAGGCTGCCGAAGGCGAGCTCAGAATCGCACTCGGCATCGGAAGCGATAATCACTCTTGTTCGCCGGCGCACGAGTTCGTAGATACCAAGGTTTTCGAAATGTCCGCCGTCGGAAACGTTCACGAAATTGGAATTCTCGTCCGCCATGCCGAGGAATTCGAGGCCCAGATAGCCAAGGCTCAACACTGGAGAGTCCTGCTTCCACTTTTTCCTTCCCGGATTGGGAAACCACCACGCCAGACGGACGTTAAACATGGTCAGCAACACGGCAACCAGGGGGGACGTGTTGTAACCCATGTTGGGGCTGGCAGCCGCGCCGGAGATCGAGATGGCCTGCCCAAGAGTGACGGAATCGGCAAAGCCTTGCTTGTTTTTGACCAGCGCGAACCCGACCTTGGGCCGGTTGGCGCCGGCATACCGCGGCGTCAGCGTGAAAGAGGCACTCTGGCGTGTATGCACCGACAAGTCATCGCTACCACCCAGATTAAGAGCGCAGTTCACCACCGGGAAAGGACCGCGAAAGTGTGCGCCATCCACGATTTCATCCCATCGCAGCGTTGTGAGGTTGAAATCGTCATCATCGTCGAATCCGGTGAAAACTTCGGGATGGCGCAAGCCCGGCTTCCATCGCGTAGCCCCGAGATAACAGCGCACTAAGCGGTTCCGGTAGAACTGATTCAGCCCGAAAGTATTGATGTTGAACCGCCAGGAAAACAATACACCGACCGTTACTAAGACTGCCAGCGTGACGAGAACCGGAAACGCCGTTGGCCGTCCATGAAAATCTGTCAGGAAGCCATTCAAATTCTCCCACCAGCCCATCGGTTTCTTCAGCCAGACCTGCACCAAAATCACGTGCAGCAAAGTCGATACGGCCAGGATTGTACCTACAATGAACAGGAGGCCGCCGATCTTTGCCAACCACTCGAGCGTTTTTGACGATCCGGTTCCATCGCCCTTGGTTCTGTTGCTGTTTCCCGCCAACAAGCCTGCGATCACCGACCCGGCCCAGCCAGCGACCGCACTCCCGGACACGACTGGAAAATTCCGGACAAACCTGACCACCCAAACCGGTCCGAATACCGCTGCCACAGTTGTCGCGAGTGAGGCAGCCCCATAAATCGCCAGCCAGGAACCATAACGCGTCCACCACTCACGCCGCCAATCCGCCGAGTTGCGTCCCACCAGGCCGACGAATACCATCACCGCCAACGTGATGGCCGCCAACACCATGCCGGGGCCCAGAACATACGCGTACCAGCCGAATTGACATTTTCCCAAATAGGCCCATGTGTTGAACAGATAAACGACGCCGCAGAGGGCGAGATAGGACACGCCCGAGCTGACCAGCGCGATGGCCGCCGAACCGCAAAGTTTCGCGAGTGCTTCCCCTGGCGATGTCGAAGTCTTCTGCCGCCAAATTGAACAGAACGCCAACAGAAATAGACAAAAAAGCAGTCCGACCGTTAGATACCGGTACCACACCGTCCACTCCGTTTTTAGGATGTCGCTAAACGCATCAGGTTCTTGTTTGTTGCAGGTCCCGTGCCACAGCAAAGCCGCGGTCAGGAAGGAACCGATCCACGCCAGCCCTACCGCAATGCGATGCTGGGTCTTCCGGCGCAGCTCCGGATTCCAGAGATTCGTGAAAATGATCGCCGTGAGTGCGACGAAAACAGCGGTGAGCACGCCCCCCGTGAGGTTGGTCGGAATCCAGCCGTTGGCAATGCCGTCGAAGACCAGCTTCATGCCGAGGGCCGCGACAAACAAAGCTGCGAGCCACGAGATCGCGGTCAATTGGATCAGAAACGCGTTCCGCAACCAGGTCCCCCAAATCACCCAGGAATCCGCGCTCAGAATCCCGGACTGAGGGGCCAGGTATTTGGAGTAGCGCCGCAAATATGCAATCGATTCGTCCCAACTGGTCATGCGGCTGAGCCAGTAGTGCGTCCGGCGTACATTACCAAGCAGCCAGGCGCCAATGTAACCGCCGCCCGAAACCGTCGAAAGATAGTCCACTTGACGAAGCCGGTCGAACTCCTTCAAGGCCTGCAACACGCCCAGGCCGAAGGTGGCGCTGCGGATGCCTCCTCCGGAGAGCGCCAGCCCCACTAAGTTTTCTTCGTGTTCCCCGCTGAGAATTCGCCGGCTCCAGTAGGCGTCCGATTTCTTGCTGCCGGGAGCGATGACGGGCTTGGTACTAGGTTCGTCTTTATAAAGCCGCTCCATCCTCTGATTTGCTATCTCAACCATCTCCTGGTCATAGGCTGCGCGCCAATCCTCGGTCCCGGGCCGGTCTGGCGGAGGATCCACAAGTTTGATCTGGCTGCTTTCGGCGATCTCCACGGCGTTCTGGATCAATTCACAAGCAAAATCGAATACCGACCGCAGCACCTCTTCCACCCGCAGCAGTCTGTTCTTTTGGTCACTGTATCGAAGCGAAAGGTAGTACAGCCAAGACCTATCGTTATAGCTGACCACCCCGCGAGGCGTCACCTCGGCTCTAAGTATCCGGGCCAGCCAGTAAAGATCCGCCACGCCGCAGCGCGCGGCCAGCGGATTCCTGGCGATCCATGGCTCTTTCTCTGGCGTTCGGCTTTTTTCCGAGGGGCCGCCGCCCCCTTCGCCTTTCCGCTCTTCCGGGCCAACGCTACTTTTGCGTTGCCACTCTTCCATGCCGACGTAAAAATCGTGTCTTTCGTTAGCCCAGGCGATCAAATCTTTCGCGATGTTCTCAAACTGCTTTTCATCTTGCAAGTCGAAAAGCAACCCGCGCAGCCAGAGTTCAAATCGTGAACTCTCCGCCAACTCGGGCCGTCCGTCGTCGACAGCTCTCGCACCTAAGATGTCAAAGCCATCTAGAAAATCAAGCGGCAAGCCATCCTGCCTCTGCAGAACACTACGAAAATCATCCACACCGCGCTTCAACTCATCCGGTTCGATACCGACGATGTCTGGCGGAGCGGGTAGCCCGATGGGGCGTTCATTCCACTGGCTCTGGTCCGTCTTGAGGTTGCGCCCAAGCGCGAAACGGATTCCGAAATAGAGGTACGAATGCAGATATTGGCGAAATGCAGGGGAAGCGATTGCCAACTTAGGCAGCGCCTGCGCGTTCATCAGGTCTCGCTCGGCAGCCTGCCGGGCGCCTCCTGCCTCGGCCTCGAGCTCCAGTATGGTTAGCTTAGCCAGCTCTTCATCTAGGAGTCGCCGCGTTTCCATGTCGGACTCGTCGTACTTCGAGTCGAAGCCGGCTTCGGCATGCCACCGTAGCACACGCCGCAGGGTCGCTTCCTTCTCGTTAATCAACTTCGCAATAGTCGGCCAGGACTCCGCGTCCGGTTGGGTTTTTATGTCACTGCTGTCACCGCTCGACATCTGGTTATCCTTCCTTGCGTCGGACTTTAGCCGCCCAAACTGCTACGGCGCGGACCGAGCCCTGGCGACTACTTAATTGATCCGATCTTGGTGAACAGTTTGCCTGCATCGAACTTCGCGCCGAAGAGGAACTGGAGGGAATCCTTGGCATGGTCTACTGTCTTCGAACCGAACAATCCAAAGTTCTGATGAATATTCGCGCCAAAGCCAAGGATGAAGGGCGTTGTAGGAACTTGGAGCACTCCTTCAATGCCGATTCGCCAGGGCCGCGCATAACGCGAACCATCGGTGGGGCTTATGTCGAAATTGCTGAAACGCCCAGTAACAACGTCAATATACGATTCCATTTCCGGCGCGACTTCGGGCGAAAAACTCATGCGGTACAATCCAAGCCTCGCGCCGAAGCCGAAGTTGGTATAGAACTCCTCCTGACTGGCGGTCATGCTGCCGGTTTGCACATCGCTGATCGGCGTGTTGAAGCCCACTTTTGCCAGCGGGCCTAACGAAAGTGCGTATGGCCGGTGCGCGTAGTTCCATGTAGATATTAGAAAAGGAAGGGATGCTCCGCCGTTCAGAACGGCAGACTTGCGGGTGGAGATGAACGTATCGAGAGAATTGGGGCATGACGGGCTCGATGTGCTCGACGGCGTAGTGCCCGTTGTCCCCGTCCCACTGGTAGCTTTCGCCGCAGAAGTATTACCGGTAGTAGTTGCAGTGGACGAAGTGGATGTGCAGGCAGCCACAGGAAGCGACGTAAGGCGTGCATCGAAGTACGTCTCGAACATCATGCGCTTGTACCCGTTCACTAACTGCTTGTCCCGGTTGTAGTAAGAAAACGGTCCACCCCATAACCAATTTTTGGTCACGTTGAAGCTTAGAAAAATGCTCTCTTCGGAGAAATTGTTGTTGTCATACGAAAACAATCCTCCAGCCGCCATATATCCCCGCACCCGTCCCCAGTTAAAAAGCGAATTGGCGAGCAGCGGATATGACTGAGCGTACCCTAGGTTGGTGGGGGCCGCCTTAGCAACCCGGCTCTTCGCGTCACAGGTCAGGTTATCGAAATCCAAATGATCCGGGAGGGAGGGGCCGCTGAATTCGATTGCTACAACACAGTCGCCGCCATCCACGGGATTCTTCAGCGTCAGGCCGGTTTCGCCGGTAGCGTCCACAGGCGTGGAACCCGTATCACTCCCTTTGGAATCCAGCAAAGTCACACGGTCCTGGTTAATGAACACGCTGAGGGAGAGAGGGGATTTGGATTTGTCGTTGCCATCGGGCGGCTTTGCGGTGTCGACCTTAATCAGCGTCTCGCCCTCCTTGGGTACAGTGGGCAGAATCACGCGTGAGAATGCCGGCGGCTTTGCCTGCAGATCCTTTATGGAACGCCGTGACTTATCCTTTGACATCCAGGCGATGCGCACCCATTGATTCTCCTCAAGAGGTGTCTTGAGCAGCAGATCCAATTGGTTGCTATCGGCCGGAATTGTTGCCGAATACTTAGGCTTATCGGCAGCCGGTGCAGGGCCAGCCGCGATGTCAACCTGCGTATTGTTGAAACAAACCGAAACGACGCCCGGGGGATCAGGAACTGTACCTTTAATCTCAGAGGCGCCGGCATTGATGGCGCCGCTCTCCACTTGGATGGCCTGATCACCCTTGGTAAGCGAGTCGCAAGCGGCAGCAGTAATAGTCTTTGAAGGCCCGACAGTGGTCTGGATAGTCGCTCGGGCCCCGCCATTTGTTAATAAGGCTACGAGAACTAAATTACCTTCCTTCAATTTGAAGTCACTCGCCAGGGTCACGTCGAACTTGGAGTTTGTTAGCGTTCCACCCAGTGAAGCGGGATCACTTGTGTCCGTTACCAGTCTTTGCACACCGTTGACACAAACCGTAACGGCGCCGCTCGCCGCTGAGAACTTAGAGGTCCGGCCCTGGATCTCCGAATCGCCATCAGAAAGTTGTAGCTTGGCGTCTGAGTCGGCGTCCCCTTCGTCACAGGTGTCCGAAGCTTGGTGTTTAGATTTCATTGTGACCGCTGGATGGGTGGGTCTCTGCCGCGGAGCCGTAGCCTCGGTGTCGATGGCCGTAGCCGCACCGCCAGACCTTGGCGATTCCCGCGGGGCGATCCGAGATTCGACCGCACCGGTTTGCGGCCCATCGTCAGAAAGAACGGGAACTACCGACATGGAGGGAGAATGGGCTAGCTCCAAATTTCCCTCAACCACCCAAGCTTGCACGATCCAGCCGGGCTTAAGCAACAGCAGCGCAATGGTAAAGTCTCCGGAGGGCTCGGACCAAGCCGGCTCTGTCTTAACCTCGCCGCCTTCCTTTGAGATGGTGATTCTTACCATGTGGTCAGGGTCGGAAGTGTGGCCAGTCACAACGCCATCGGAAGTTGCCGTCCTAAGTTGAATGCTCGGCGATCGTTTGGGTGTACCGGCCACCCTGTTCGCGGCGCGTTTCTTCGCAGCGGGATCGCTCCCGGACAAGGGTTTCGGGACGGTTTGTTGTGCCGTAACCACCACAGCCAGGGTTGCGGCCAGAGACAAGAGGATTTGAGCCCTTCGCATATATCTGAATAGCGTAATCGGAAAAGTAAAAGAGGACAAGATCTATTTGAGGCTTTTTGACACAGAATGCGTATCCTGGCCGACAGCGAAGTTCGGCGTTGTTGAACGCCGATTCTGTTTTCGAATGAAAAAGTGATCCGGTTAAACCGTCTTTTGTCTTTCTCGTTGACTTTGGAGCCAACGTCTCACATGAAAACATGGTGACGAGTGGATTCTTTTCAGCGATTTGAAGCGGTAAGTCCGGTGTGCCTGTCAAATACAATGTCCGCTGACCAACAGATCTGCGGGACCGTTGGATTGTTGCGTCTCGTTCGCTGGGCCGCTGGGGCCGGGCTAAGATTCACCGACTTCGTTCCCGATGTCTGGCCGCGCGGGACAAGAGTGTTGGATCGCTTCGCCCTTTAAGTGGGCAAAGGAGAACCCATTTTGCAAGACTATGCTGGCGTCCCCGGAATCCGGTTTCGGCTTGACTCGGCTGAGCGCCTCGGTCATGGGCTGGGAGCGGAGCGGCGGCATTCGACGACGCGGTGCCGGTCCGCATCATCCGACGGCCTCTAAGTATTACCCAAGCATATGTCGGTTTGTGTCTGACGGGGAAAGATAATCGAGACTTTGACAATGTGTCAGTGTAATCGAAGCGCGATCTCTTAATAGTCAGCAAGCCCTGAGGTGGAGATCCAATAATTACGCGGCATTCACGAAGTCCTAGTTGGCCTTACAGGGGTACGCATGTCCACGTTCCTCATGTTTTGCCCCACCAGAAACCCGAAATTCCTGCTCCGTCCCGACAGCCGATTTCAATTTACCCACCCCCGCGCGCGAAATTTAGGGAACAGCTCCCTCGTAGCCGCTGAACCTCTCTTCGACAGTCGCCTTAAAGGGGTAACAAAGGGGACCGTTCGTCGGAATGCCTATACCGGCTCCCCGAAAATCCGGTTTCGCTGCCCGGCCCGCGCGACGAGTAATTCATAATCGCAACTTCCAAAATGTGCCTGCGTTTGCGAGGGGGCAAATCGGGATTGGGATCGAACTTCGATTTCCAAAAGATGGCCTACGCCGGTCGGCAATTTTTGGATTTGGTCGCCGGCGCGATTGACACCTCCGCGCCTCGCCGCTGGCTCCCAGCCGATGCAGAACGTCGGCCAAGCGCTGAAGATTCAATACGTTGGCGAAAGAATTGACTTGCACGCGTCCGCGAGTTGAGCGATGAATGTCCTTACCGCAAACCATTGGCGGCAAAGGAGAAAACAATGAACACATTCACTATCGACGCCGAAAACAAGATCACGGCTTACCCGAACGCTGCGGACGCAACCGAGTGCAATCCCGACCTCGCGCCGTTCGATTCTCAGGCAGCACTAGCCAAGTTATCCGCCAACTGGCCCATGAGCCGGTTCGTGGAAA
Organism: Bryobacteraceae bacterium; assembly: GCA_036008345.1. Lineage (GTDB taxonomy): Bacteria > Acidobacteriota > Terriglobia > Bryobacterales > Bryobacteraceae > Palsa-89. Next base: position 16,546 of record DASYNU010000047.1, on the reverse strand, counting down.
TCTGGAACAGCATCCCCGGCAATACCGAAGTCAAGAAGCTCGGGGAACGGAAGAAGGCGGCCGCGCGAGTCTGGAAGGCGATCCAGTCACTCGCTAACGGCAAGCCCGGCGAACCCGAAGCCAAGCCCAAGAAGGCTGCCAAGGGCACAAAGCCCGTGAAGAAGGCCAAGGCCGCGAAGAAAGCCGCGCCAGCCAGGAAGGCGGCTCGCAAACCGAACGCGGACCGCACCAACAAGAAGGCGGAAGTGATTGCGATGATGCAACGTGCGAAAGGCGCGACGTTAGACGAGATTATGAAAGCCACCGAGTGGCAACGGCACACCGTGCGCGGGTTCGTCAGTATCCTCGGCAGCAAAGGAGGCCAGAAGATCAAATCGTCCAAGAACGCGACAGGCGAGCGAACCTACAAAATCAGCGAGTAGCGCGCCAACCCACCTTCAAACGCCGTCTCGGGCCAAGCCTGGGGCGGCGTTCCTGCTTGTGTAGTCCAGAATCCTCTTCCAAACATCGGTGGTGTGAAATGTTCTCGGCTAGACAGCGGCCCGGGTACCCACCGTCGGGGTGGAAACGGCCCTCAGGCGCGACGTCGCGCCGGGGTAGCCGTGTAGTCCCTCTCCGCCGCCGAACGCCCAAGAAGGCAAACAGGCTCGGTTTGGCTGGGCTACCGCAGCGCCATTAAGTGACGTCACGGACCCGTCACGTCACTTGGACGGCTATTAAATAACGGGGTGGCCGTAAACGGAAAACGGAGACGGACGCGCTACTTCGGGGATCTTCGAGCGGATCCTTGCTTAATCCAGTAGCTAGGAGAGACACCAACACTTCGCCAAAAACCGGCCAGCACGCAGGTATTGTGCAGTGTTCGCGTTTGAACAACAGGGAGAGACTTTCCGTACCTAAATGGCTGGCTCCCCGGCATGGATTCGAACCACGATTCACGGCTCCAAAGGCCGCTGTCCTACCATTAGACGACCGGGGATTACTAAAAACACTCGCTTGCCGCTAGTTTACCATCTCAACCTCGCGCTCCGCCCACTCTGCTTTTATATTTGGCACAGTAGAAGTACAGTCAAAATGCCGGCTACTCGAAAGGGCTATACGGATCGCTGCATCGGCGCGGCTCCGCCCGCATCCAAGGGAGTAACTTCAAGTGTGGATCGTTAAGATCGCCCTCAACCGGCCCTATACGTTTATCGTATTGGCGCTGCTGATCCTGTTGATCAGCCCGCTCGTGATCCTGCGCACTCCCGTCGATATCTTCCCCAACGTCAATATTCCCGTCATCGCGGTGCTTTGGAATTACAGCGGACTCAGCGCTGAGGACATGGAGCAGCGCATCGGATCGCAGTATGAGCGCTTTCTCACCACCGCCGTAGCCGATATCGAGCACATCGAATCGCAGACCGTCGAAGGCCGCAGCATCACCAAAGTCTTTTTCCACCCCGGCGCCAAAGTCGACATCGCCATGTCTCAAATGACCGCTGCCGCGCAAGGAGCCGTTCGCCAAATGCCGCCCGGCACCACCCCTCCCTTCCTGCTGATCTACAGCGCTTCGAGCGTACCCATCGTGCAATTGGCCATGTCCGGTGAGGGATTATCCGAACAACAACTCTTCGACTTCGCGGCCAACTCTGTTCGCGTCCAGCTCATTCGCGTTCCCGGCGCCGCCATTCCCTGGCCTTACGGAGGCAAGCAGCGGCAGGTAATGGTGGATCTTCAGCCCGCGCTGCTGCAATCCAAAGGGCTCTCTCCCGCCGACGTCGTGAACGCCATCAGCAATCAGAATCTGATTCTCCCGGTTGGAACTTCGAAGATCGGTCAATTTGAATACGATGTTGGGCTCAATGCCAGCCCCACTACGGTGCAGGAGCTCAACGATCTTCCGATTGAAGCCATAGCGAACAACACCATCTACATTCACGATGTCGCCCACGTCCGCGATGGCTATTCGCCCCAGACCAACATCGTCCGGCGAGACGGACAACGCAGCGCGCTACTCACTGTCTTAAAAATCGGTAGCTCTTCAACCCTGGAAATCGTCCAGCAGGTTCGCGACATGTTGCCGCAGATCTCGGCAACCCTTCCCAAGGAGTTAAAGATCGAACCGATCTCCGATCAATCCATCTACGTCCGAGCTGCTGTGAGCGGCGTGGTCAAGGAAGCCATCAGCGCAGCCTGCCTTACGGCCGTAATGATTCTGCTGTTTCTGGGAAGCTGGCGCAGTACGTTGATCATCGCCATCTCCATCCCGCTTTCCATTCTCACCTCCATCTGCGTGCTGAGCGCGCTGGGCGAAACCATCAATATCATGACCCTGGGTGGTCTGGCCCTCGCGGTTGGCATTCTGGTGGACGACGCCACGGTCACCATCGAAAATATTGATCGCAACTTCGATCAAGGTAAAGACCTGCAAACCGGCATTCTGGATGGCGCCGCCCAAATCGCTCTTCCCGCGCTCGTCTCCACATTGTGTATTTGCATCGTATTTCTTCCGATGTTCTTCCTGACCGGCGTGGCGCGCTTTCTGTTTATTCCGCTAGCCGAAGCCGTTGTCTTCGCCATGCTCGCATCCTACGTGCTCTCGCGCACGCTGGTTCCTACGCTCGCGATGTACCTGCTCAAATCGCACTTGCACCATCCAAGCCAGCCGTCCGCATGGAACCTGGCCGGCAGATTTCAACGCGCCTTCGAACGTCTTTTTGAAGCATCACGTATGGCGTATCGCGGCATACTCACGTCTCTAATTCAACGCCGCGCGCTATTTGTTCCCGTGTTCCTGGGTCTTTGTGCCCTCGCGTTCCTGCTGTTGCCATGGTTGGGGCGCGACTTCTTCCCGGTTTCTGACGGAGGCCGGTTCAATCTGCACTTTCGAGCCAAAACGGGCACGCGCATCGAAGAGACCGCGCGGCTCGGAGATCTGATCGAAGCCGCGATAGAGCGCGTCATCCCGCCTTCTGAAAGGTCCAGCATCATCGATAATATCGGCCTGCCCTACAGCTCTATCAACATGGCCTACAGCACCTCGGCGCCCATCGGGAGCATGGACGCGGACGTGCTCGTCACACTCAACCCAGGCCACCGGCCCACCGACGAATATGTTCGCCAACTCCGCCGCGAGCTTCCGCGCGAGTTTCCCGGCGTCGCTTTCTATTTTCTCCCCGCCGATATCATCAGCCAGATTCTCAACTTCGGGTTACCCGCTCCCATCGATGTTCAAGTGTCGGGCCCCGATGTGATCGCGAACCATTTGTTCGCCACCAATCTCCTGCGCCAGCTTCGAGTCATACCAGGCGCCGTGGATCTTCGCGTTCACCAGTTGTTCGACCAACCCCGCATCGAATTTGATGTGAATCGCACCAAGGCGATGGAGAGCGGCTTCACCCAGCTCAATGTGGCGAACAATCTGCTGATCTCGTTGAGTGGAAGTTTTCAAACCACGCCATCCTTTTGGCTTGACCCCAAGACTGGAGTCACCTACAGCGTGGCCACGCAGACTCCGCAGTACGCGGCAGCCTCCTTGAGCGATTTGGAAAACATCCCCATTGTCCAAGGCACGCGGCACGAAATCCTGGGAGATGTCGGGAGCCCGCATCGCGCGGCCGGCCTGGCCCTGGTTTCGCATTACAATATCCAGCGCGCCGTCGATATCTTCGGCTCCGTGCAGGACCGCGATTTGGGCGCCGTCGCAGCCGACATAAACCGCATCGTGGATGCCAACCGCTCTAAATTGCCTCGCGGATCGCAGCTCTACGTTCGAGGCCAAATCGAAACCATGCGAACATCGTTTCTAGGGCTTCTCTCGGGATTGTTGCTATCCATCGTCCTGGTCTACTTATTGATCGTCGTGAACTTTCAATCCTGGCTCGATCCGTTTATCATCCTTACCGCACTGCCCGCGGCCATGGCGGGCATTATCATCTTTCTGTTCTTGTCACGTACCACTCTCAGCGTTCCAGCCATGATGGGCGCCATCATGAGTGTCGGAGTCGCGACCGCCAACAGCATCTTAGTGATTAGCTTCGCTAAGGAACATCTGGCCGCGCAAGGGGACCCGGTGCTGGCGGCTATTGAAGCCGGTTTCACGCGCTTCCGCCCCGTATTAATGACGGCACTTGCCATGATCATTGGCATGGTCCCCATGGCGCTAGGATTCGGCGAAGGCGGTGAGCAAAACGCGCCGCTGGGCCGCGCGGTAATCGGCGGATTGATTTTCGCCACCATCGCCACTTTGTTTTTCGTGCCCACCGTTTTCAGCCTGTTGCATCGAAGACACCTTACCAACGATCCTGTTAGATGACACCGCATGCCTGAGACAACCACAGCCGCGAAGTATACCCAACCTGGTAGTGGCCGGCAACTTCCTCGCGTTCTTAAACTTGTGCTGGTTCTATCGATCACCGTGCTAGTGGTGGCCGCGGTAATCGTCTGGGGCATCGATGCCCGTTTAAAAACTGCAGCTGCGGTGAAGCAGGAGACCCTGGATCTGGCCACGCCCACCGTCGCCGTCGCTCACCCCAAAATGGGCGCCCTGCAAAACGAAGTTGTACTCCCCGGCAATATCCAGGCCTTCATTGACGCGCCCATCTTCGCGCGCGCCAGCGGCTACCTCACGAAATGGAATGCCGATATTGGCGCGCGTGTGAAAGCCGGCCAGACGCTAGCCGAAATCGACGCGCCCGAACTGGATCAACAGGTTCGTCAAGCCCAGGCGGCTGTCGAACAAGCCAAAGCGGCGCTGGATCAGACACTCGCAAATTTGGTGCAAGGCAAGGCCAACGCGGAGCTCGCCCGCGTCACCGCCCAGCGCTGGAGTAATTTAGTCGCCAAAGGCGTCGTCTCCCGGCAGGAGAACGATCAATACCAGGCTCAGTATCACGCCCAGGAAGCCAATGTGGATGCGCTTGAAAAGGGCATCGCCGCCGCTCGCGGTAATGTCGGCTCGGCCGAAGCGAATCTCTCACGGCTCCAGGAAATGCGGGGCTTCGAAACGGTCAAGGCGCCCTTCGATGGCGTGATTACAGCCCGCAATACCGACATCGGCGCCCTGGTGAACGCGGGTATGGGTGGCGCGGCCCAGGAATTATTCCACATCGCAGCCACATCCAAGCTCCGCGTCTATCTGAATGTACCGCAGACTTATTCGCAATCCGCCGTTCCAGGAATTCCAGCCGAATTGACCCTGTCCGAATTTCCGGGCCGCCGCTTCCACGGCAAATTGGTTCGAACCGCGGACTCCATGGATTCAGGCACGCGAACGCTTCTGACGGAAGTGGATGTCGACAACCCAACCGGCGAGCTCAAGCCCGGAGCTTATGCCGAGGTTCACCTCACCATTCCAGCCGGTGCACCATCGGTAATCGTTCCCGTCGGTGCAATCCTGTTCCGCAGTGAAGGACTCAGACTGGGCCTGGTTCGCGACGGAGACAAAGTGGCGCTGGTCCAGGTTATTCTGGGCAAGGATTACGGAACCGAAGTGGAAGTGCTATCCGGAATCCGTCCGGACGATTGGGTAATCATGAATCCCGCGGACTCGCTCACTGCAGGTGCTGTGGTGCGCCCAGTCCCAGCCGACGCCCCGCGAAAATAACTGACGTTCATCGGTGCTTTACGGCGAGATATTTCTTATACGCTTCTAGATCCGCATTCTTGAGGATGCCTCGTAAGGAACGCAGGATGGGCACGTCCGCCTTCTTCATATGGATTTAGTTTAGCTCCAAAACCGAACCGCGACCGGCAGGAAGCGCAAAGGGTGCGGCGCGCACCGCCAAACGGACCAGGAACTGGCCCGCGCCGCGCTCCGTTTTGCGCCAGTTCCTTATAAGCGGGAATACATGGCTACCCGAGACCGCATGATAGCGCTTCCTTGCGGTGGCGGTTCGGACTGGGCGGTAGACTACCAATCCGAATAAGGATTGCCTTCCAGACTCGTCTTATCCGATCCGCTCCGCACATCGAAAATCCCCGGCTCGGTCTGGTTCACTGTATTGGTGGCGTCCTCCATGATGAGCTTCCAGGTGTCTGCGGTGCCGGTCATGGGATCTACGGGAACTTGCCGCAGATAGCCGTCGCTCACTAAATCTTCCAGACTCTGCGGCGCCTTCTGCTTGTCGTAAGTGTATTCGTCAATCACCGTGCGCAGAGTGAACAGGTTGTTCTTGAGCACGCTCTCTTTGGCGCGCTGGATGGCCCGGCTATAGATCGGGATAGCCACCGACATCAACACCGCGACGATAGCCATCACCACCATCAGCTCGATAAGCGTAAAGCCAATGCGGCGGCGATTAACTGGCGGCGGAGTCATGCGATAGTTCACCATTCCGAGTACGGCGTTCCATCCTTCGCCTTGTCCGAGCTCTTGGTATAAACATCGAAAACATTTTGCCCACCCCAGGCCAGCGCCTTGGGATCGTCGCGCGTGCTGCGCATTCCCCAATCTTTGGAATTGGTCATAGGGTCTTTCGGAATGCGCCGCAGATATTTGATTTTCTTGTCCACGGCGCCAGTGGCCTTCACGCCTTCCACCAGTTGTTCAAGGGTCTCGGGATAATTGTCGGAGTCTATCTTGGGCGGGCCGATCTTCCCCGCATCCATATCGTCCTTGAATTTATCGATCCCTTTGCGGATCTCATCCAAAGCTCGTTGCAGATCGCGTTCCTTATTGCGCTGCACCTGGTAGCGCGCCAGTGGAACCGCCATGGTGGAAAGCAGCATCAGGATGGTGAAAGCCACAATCAGCTCCACCAGCGTCATGCCGCGTTGTCGCGTGCGTCTCATCCTCGCCTACTGCACGTTTACCACAGCCGACGGACCCGTGACGGCAACTGCTTCCTTCTTTGAGTTTCTCAGATTCACCTCCGTCACCGCGATGCTTGTGGATCCCTTGCCGACTGCCGAGAACGTCAGCTGCATTAAGGGTCCGGAGCCATTGACGCCGGCCGCCCCCGCGCTACGGCTTAATTCTATGGTGGCCTCGCCGGAATCGTTGCGGATATCCAGCGTCGGTGGATTTACGTTGCCATCCTTGGTGAACAGCGCGGCGGCCGTCGCCTGATTCAAGCGTAGAATCTTCGGATCCCAGCGCAGCTTGATGGGAACCACCGCCAAGTCCGTGGCGTTCGCGGCATCCAAAGTCACCACCACCGGACCGCTCAACTTTGCCTGCAAGGTCGCAGGATTAAGAGAAAGACCAAGACCGGATGAAGGCGTGGCCGGTGTCGTCGCAGCTGGAGCGCCCACAGATGGAGTTCCCGCTGCCGGAGTGCCCGCTGCCGGAGTGCCCGCTGCTGCTGGTGGAGTACCCGCCGTTGGCGTGCCTGCCGCTGGCGTGCCTGCTGCCGGAGCGCTCGCCGCCGGAGTCGCCGCAGCCGGGGTCGCCGCAGCCGGGGTCTCCGCCGTTGTTGTCGAGTACCGCAGCTTCAAGTTCTGATCCTGTCCCGCCGCTATGCCGCGCAAATCCAATCCATCGACATCCGGCTTGCGCACGATATGCGGAATGATGGCCACCATCAACTCACTGCGTGACTTGTCCTTCGCATTGCTTCCAAAGAGATATTTTCCCAGGATAGGGATGTTCACCAGTCCCGGGATTCCCGTCGTCGTGTTCGAATCCTGAGTCTGCATCAAACCGCCCAGCAAGCTTACCTCGCCATCCCGTACGCGAATATGAGTGTCGGCCTTGCGCTGCGAAATCACCGGTTGCGTTAAACCCCCGATAGTCACATTACTGCTGACGTTAGATATATCGGTAGTGATATCCAACGTCACTTCGTCATTTCCATGCACGTGCGGCGTGATGGTCATATTCACGCCGGTGTCCGCAAACTGGAACTGCGTGCTTACCAGGGGACTCACGCCCACCGTTCCGATGCCTGGCTGGAAACTGCCGCTGGCATACGGAATCCTGTCTCCGATTTTTAACTCCGCCTTCTGCCCATCCGACACGCGCACTTCCGGCGACTGCATCACTTTGGTGGAAGTATCCGACATCACCGCCTGCAGCATCGCACCCGGCAAACTGGTGGAAAAGTCATTAAAGCCGATCTTTCCAATCTGGCCAAGCGCAACGAAACTCGAGTTTGTACTTGAGCCAGTAGTCGGAGTAGTGTTTACCAGGGACCCTGTGCCCGTATTGCTGGTACCCGTTCCGGCCGTGCCCGTTCCGTTGGTCCCGGTGGTACCCGTGTTTTGCAGCACCGGATTAGTCGGCGAGAACGATATCGGCAGCGCGAGGCCGCTCTGCCCGCCTGAAACCAATCCAGCAGCGATGGTCCGCGACCGGTCGCTATTCACTTCCATCACGATCATGTCGACAACAACTTCCGCCTTGGGTTTGTCCATGTCGCGCAGCAGCTTCTCCACCAGCGCCACTTTGTCCACCGTATCCCGCACCATTACCGCGTTCTGCGCGTTGTAAGTAAACATGCGGCGAACATCGGTAACGGACCGCACTGCTGTAATGATTTCCTGAAACTCCTGCACCGTGGTGGGATTCTTCAAGTAGAACACCTTCACCACTTCATCCTCGTAATCGCGGCGCTTGGTGACATTGTCATCCGTAACGAAAATGGCGTTGGCGCCCACTGGCTTCCAATACGTCTTGGTCAAGAGTGCGATATAGTCCAAAGCTTCCGACAGCGTCACATTGGTGAGATCCAGATTCGCGTTCTTGCCGGCTTGATAGGACGGATCGAAAAGCACGTTGATCCCCGCCAGCTTGCCCACCGTCTCATACAGCACTTTGGGCGGTTGATTGTTCATCTTCAGAGCCGTGATCTGGTTGGTAACCGGTTTCAACTCGGGAACGGGCAGAAGAGATTCGATCATTGCTATGCTCTCCTTGCGCGCCTTTTCCACCGGACTCAACGGCACTTCGCCGGGCGGCAAGTTTAACCTTCGCTTTTCATCCAGCATCGCAGTGGTCTCTTTGAGCTCCTGCAGCGCAATGCTCGAGCTCGCATCCACATTGAACGCCTTTTGAAACTCCACCAGCGCTTTCTCCAGCTCCGCGGCCTTTTTCAGCTTCAAACCTTCCTGGACGTGTACCTGGCTCGCCTCAAAGTGCCCCCGCCGGGAGGCCATTTGATAGGCCGCATCCTGGGGATCTTCGGCCACCGCCTTGTCGAAATATTCAATGGCTTTGTCGAATTCCTTGCGAGCTTCGGCTTGCTGGCCCAGCTTCAGCAACTTATCACCCTTGCGCGTATGGGCATCCAGACTATTCACCGGCTGCAGGAGCAGTGCCGCCGCAAATACCGCCAAACCCCGTAACCGATTGTTGGCAATCATCTTATTCTCTAGAAAGGCCTTATGCTAGAATGAAGCTGCACTGTAGACTACCCCCCACACAAACGCTTGACGCAGTGGGCTTTCCGCGCGTTGAGTACAAAAAGTGGGGCAGGTCGATAGCCTGCGCGCCGATTGTCAATCGGCGTCTACGTGTCGAAGCTGGCAATCCATGGAGTCTCGAATCAAACTCTTGAGCGACAACCGCCAAGCCGGACACAATTACCACCTGCTCGAGCGCTTCGAGGCTGGCCTGGCCCTCACCGGCACCGAAGTGAAGGCGGCCAAGGATGGTAAGATCCAACTCAAGGATAGCTTTGCCGAGGTGGCCGGCAATGAAGCCTGGCTGCTGAACGCCCATATCAGCCAGTATTCGCACGGAAACCGTGAGAACCATGAGCCCACGCGGCGTCGGAAGCTACTCCTGCATCGCGAGGAAATCGATAAGCTGTTAGGCAAGACCCGGGAGAAAGGCCTCACCCTGGTCCCGACCAAGATGTACCTCAAGAACGGGCGCATCAAGTTAGAATTAGCAGTGGCCAAGGGCAAGAAGCTGCACGACAAACGCGAGTCCGAACGCAAGCGGGAGATGGAAGCGGAAGCCCGCGCGGCAATAGGCCGCCATCGATCTTAGTTGCACAAACATTTCAACGGAGTCACATGAAAATAAACCTTGAAGCAAGGCCGATTGCAGAGGTTGAATCCGATGCGCTGGCAGTGGTTGGATTCGAAGACGGAGCCGCGCCGGGCTCGAGCGATCACGTCAAGGACCTCTACGGCTCCGGCGAATTCACCGGCAAGTCGTGCGAAATATCGGTACTTCACCAACCCGCCGGATTGAAAGCGAGACGCCTTGCGTTGGTCGGCGGTGGCAAACGCGACAAGTTCAACTCCTCGGAGCTGCGCAAAGCGGTCGGCGCCCTCCTGCGGTCGCTCAAGAGTAAAAAAATCCGGAGCATCACGCTCGCTCTGGACCCCGCGTTTAGCTCCGATGAGTTCGCAGCCGCTGCAGTGGAAGGAGCCATCCTGGGCGATTTCGAATCGGATCGCTACAAGACCGATCCGAAGAAAACTGAGAAGCACGTGGATTCATTCGCCGTCCTGGGGGGCTCGCAAACTGCCGTGGATCGCGGCCGTATCCTGGCCGAAGCGCAGAACTTCACACGCAGCCTCGCGAACGACCCTCCCAATCTGTTGACTCCCATGCGTCTCGCCGAACGCGCGCGTGAATTGGCTACCGAGTTCTCGCTCGGCTGTGAAATTCTCGATCAGGACCGCATGCGCCAGCTCGGCATGGGCGCTCTGCTCGGCGTCGCTCAAGGTAGCGCCGAACCACCCGCGCTGATCGTGCTCCGCTATCAACCCGCGACTGCGTCCGTTTCAAAGGATCACCTCGGATTGGTTGGCAAAGGCGTAACCTTCGATACCGGCGGAATCTCCATCAAACCCGCCCTGGATATGGATCAGATGCGCTTCGATATGGCCGGCGGCGCCGCCGTCCTAGGTGCCATGCGCGCCATTGCCCAATTGAAGCCTTCCATTCCGGTCACCGGTATCATCCCCACTGTCGAAAACATGCCCGGCAGCCGCGCCCAACGTCCCGGCGATATTGTTACTTCACTCTCCGGCAAAACCGTCGAGGTTCTGAACACCGACGCCGAGGGCCGGTTGATTCTGATCGATGCTCTCACCTACGCCCAGCGCCTGGGTTGCACCCATCTGGTGGACGCCGCCACGTTGACAGGAGCAGTAGTGGTCGCGCTCGGCCACATCTATTCGGGAGCATTCTCCAACAACCAGCCATTCGCTGACAAGCTTTTAGCCGCTGCCAAGACCGAAGGCGAAAAAATGTGGCAATTCCCTCTCGACGAGGATTACAGAAAAGCTCTCGAAAGCGAGTTCGCCGACCTGCAAAATATTGGCGGCCGCCCAGGCGGAGCCATCACCGCGGCCACATTTATCAAAGATTTCGTTAACGACATCCCCTGGGTCCACTTGGATATCGCGGGCACGGCCTGGCTAGAGGACAGCAAGCCGTACATGGTAAAGGGCGCCACCGGAATCTGTGTCCGAACGTTCGTCCAACTAGCCCAAACCTGGTAAAAAAAAAATCGGGGACATGCCGGGCTAGCGTCCGAAACTCTTTCAAACTTCAACGGCAGCAGACGTGTCCCCGCAATTTTTTTTCACGACCGTCTTATTTCCGGTCAATCTGCACCAACTCGCTAGCCGCATCCTTCTTCGGCGGCGTCAACAACGACCGCGGAAGCTTCGATAAATAAACCAGTCGCTCCACCCACGGCAAAAACTTCCGCACCGTCCGCCCATGCAGCATCAAACTCCCCGCCACCAACAACGGATGCGGAATCGTAGTGCAGCAGCGTGAACAGATGTCGATCTCATTCGCCCGCTTTGCAACATGCAGCCGCCGCATCCGCTGCATCTCATCCGAATTCCAGATTTCCGTTAACGGCTGCGTTCCAATGTTCCCCACCGGCCGCCCATCCAGCATATAGCTCTGGCAGCACGGATAAACATCCCCGGAGTGCTTCACGTACATCGGCCCGCGCCATAAATAATGGCACGGATGCTTCCAATCCTGCGCCGTGTGTCCCGCCTCCGGCTGCAGCAGATTGGTCTCGTCTTCCTTGATGCGCACCTGGTCCACGCCCGGAACCGCGCTCCAAAATCGGACGAAATCGTCCACTTCGCCGGCGTTCCGCTCCATGCGGACCATCTGCACCACCACCTGCACCTTCGCCCCGCGCTCCTGCTTCATCCGCGCGAAGCGAACAAAATTGCTCCGGACCTTCTCGAAATTCGCGCCCTTGCGGTAATACTCGTAGGACTCCTTGGTGGCTCCGTCAAAACTCAGCGTGATGTGCTCCAGCGGCGTCTCTAGCACGCGCGCGCAGATCTTCTCGTCGAAAAACGTTCCATTGGTGGAGAGTAACGTTGAGATGTTATGCCGATCGCAATATTCGATCCGATCGAAAATCTTGCGGTCCATGAACGGCTCACCCAGTCCGATCAGCATCACGTGCTCCGCGCTTCGCCCGGATTCTTCCACCAGCCGGTTGAAAATCTCATCCGGCATGTCTTCCTTAGGCTGCTTGTGCGTTTCGCGCGGACACATGGGGCAATACAGGTTGCACTTCGCCGTGGTCTCGACGATATACTCCACTGGCAGCGCATTCACCACCGATTTGTGCCGCAGATAGCCCCACAGCAACTTGGCACGGTTCCAGGCCCGCATATTAATAAACTTCATTGTAGCCACCCGTGTGTGGCGCAGGCACTCTTGCCTGCAGATGTTGGGCAGGTTGGCAACCTGCGCGCGGTTGTCAACCGCGCAGGTTTGCAACGGACGGGCGGGTTAACAACCTGCCGCAGGATTCCATCCCAATGCCACTTAGTGTTCCTGTTGTAGGATCGGGACCGTGGTGTGGCAGGGCCATGCCCTGCCAGGTGGAGTCATGAGCCGGTTGTCGCAAACTTGGACGAACCAATGATTGGCTGCGTGCCGGAAAGTCACTTCCTCGAGATCCCGGCCGGGCATGGCCCTGCCCCACCAGGCAAAACCAAGTGGGATTGGGATTCCATCCTGCCCCACAACTAGTTCGCGGCATAAAATGTGAGTGAGCATGAACATCACTGTCACGGGCGCCACCGGATTCGTGGGCGCGCGACTTATTCGCGCTTTGCTCAATGCTGGACACACAATCCACGCGCTAGCCCGCAAACGGCCAACAAATCTCCCCGAATCAGTTCGCTTCTCAGAATGGCCATCTACGGAAGAAGAGCCCCCACTCGAAAGCCTGTCCAACGCAGACGCTGTGATTCACCTAGCGGGCGAACCGGTAGCCCAGCGCTGGACCCCAGAAGTCAAAAAGCGGATACGCAACAGCCGCGTCGACGGGACACGGCACTTAGTGAATGCGCTCTCCACCCAATCCCGCCGCCCAGCCGTGCTCATCAGCGCCTCGGCCATCGGCATCTACGGATCGCGCAGCGATGAAATTCTGACCGAGAAGTCAAACCCAGGCGACGATTTCCTTGCGCGCGTTGTCATCGATTGGGAAAAGGCGGCGGCGTTAGCCGAAGCGCTAGGTATCCGCGTAGCGCGCCTCCGTCTCGGAGTGGTGCTTGGACAAGATGGCGGAGCGTTGGCCAAAATGCTTCCCCCATTCCGGTTCGGCCTCGGGGGACGGCTCGGCAACGGTCGCCAATGGACCTCCTGGATCCACATTGACGACGTGATCAACTTGACGCTCTTTTCCCTGTCAAACTCAAATATCCGCGGCCCGGTGAACGCCACAGCGCCCGAGCCTGTCTCGAACTCCGAATTCACCAAGGAACTAGCGGCCGCCCTCCATCGCCCGGCCATCTTCCCAGTTCCAAAACTAGCTCTCAGCATTCTGTTCGGCGAAATGGCCGGCGTACTCCTGTCCAGCCAGCGAGTGATCCCCGAAGCAGCCAAATCCGCCGGCTTCGAATTCCAATACCCGAAACTGGGACCCGCCCTACGACGTCTGTTAACGGAGGGTTCTGAGGCACAATAGAACTATGAGGTGGATTCTATCCCTGGTGACGACGCTCGCGCTGGCCGCGACCCCGGAGATGAGCCTCAGCGTCAATCAGCTAGTCAAATTCATTCAATCCGCCATCCAACTCAAGCAGCCCGACCGCCAGGTAGCCGAATATCTGAAGCACGTAAAAATGTCGGAGAAGCTGGACGACCAGACCATTGAGGATCTGCAAGGCCAGGGCGCGGGACCAAAAACCGTCGCGGTCCTGAAAGAATTAGGCACCACTTCCCAATCCCTCGCGAAAGCCGCCCCTCCTCCGCCCGCGCCCAAACCCGTCTACGTGCAAGCGCCTCCGCCCGATTCCATCGAGCAGGGAAAGCTCATCGAAGAAACGCGCGAATACGTCAAGAACTACACCAAGAATCTCCCGAACTTCATCTGCGTACAAGTGACGCGCCGCGATGTCGATCCCACTGGCACCGGAAACGCCTGGCATCATGTGGATACCATCACCACAAAATTGTCTTACAACGAGGGGCACGAGGATTATCAAGTGGTTCTGGTAAACAACACCACCGCCGATCCCGGCACGACGATGGAAAAACTGGGCGGCACTACTTCCGCAGGCGAATTCGGCAGCATGATGCGCGAAATCTTCGCGGTGGAGAGCAACGCCCGCTTCGACTGGGATCATTGGGGCACGCTGCGAGGCCGATCAACTTACGTTTTTTCGTACGATATCGAGCAGCGATACTCCCAGTTTCATGTCACAGCCGACAAAACCTTGGACATCGTGCCAGCGTACCGCGGCCTGGTTTACATCGACAAAGATACGAAGATGGTCACCAAGATCACGCAGATCCCCTACGATATGCCGGATACGTTTCCTATCCACGACGTCGCGCTGTCGCTCGATTACGACTTCGTCAAAATCGGCGACTCTGAGTTTCTGTTGCCGCTCAAATCAGTGAACAATTCCAGCCGGGCGCGCTACAAAACCCGGAACGAGATCGAATTCCGCCTCTATCGCAAGTTCGGCACCGACACCACCATCAAGTTCGACACGCCCGACGCGCTCCCCGACGACAAAACCAAAGAGAAAAAGCCGTAGAGAGCGCTACCGAGCCGCGACCGTGAGGGAGTCGGTGCTTTTACACCATATCCCTCGTCCGCTTCTGGCCGTAGAAAAAGTAAATAAACAACCCAATCACCAACCAAACAAAAAACCGGATCCACGTCTCCAGCGGCAGACTCAACATCAGCACCAAGCAACAAACGATAGAAATCCCCGGCAACAGCGGAACCCACGGCACCCGAAACCCGCGCTTACGCTCCGGCTGTTTCTTGCGCAACACGATAACCCCGGCCGATACCAAAATAAACGCAAACAGCGTTCCGATATTCGATAGATCCGAAAACCAACTGATGTCAAACACCCCGGCCGGGATTCCCACCAGAAAACCCGCCACCCAAGTGCTGATATACGGCGTCTTGAACTTCGGATGAACGCGCGAAAACACGTCCGGCAGCAACCGGTCGCGCGACATCGCGAACCAGACGCGCGCCTGCCCGTATTGGAACACCAGCAGGGACGACACCATGCCCACCAGCGCACCCGCCGTCACGATCAGCCGCAGCCGATTCATGCCGATCGCCTTCAGAGCGTTGGCCACCGGCGCATCATTATTCAGCGTGTCCCAATGCGCGATGCCCGTCAGCACCAGCGCCACGGACCCGTATAGCACCGCGCAAATCGCGAGCGTAGCAAAAATTCCAATCGGCATGTCGCGCTGCGGCGTGTGACATTCCTCCGCGGCGGTTGAAACCGAATCGAAACCGATATAGGTGAAGAAAACGATAGCCCCGCCAGTCAGGACGCCGGAGTAGCCGTTGGGCATGAATGGATGCCAGTTGCCGGTGTTCACCGCCTTCGCCGCTCCGAAAACGAAAAACATGATCGCCACCAGCTTCACCACCACCATGGCGTTGTTGGTCTCGGCGCTTTCCCGAACCCCTCGCACCAGAATGTAGCTGAGCAACAACAGAACAATGAACGCCGGAAGGTTGAACCACGCTCCGGTTCGCTGGCCCTCCTCGAAAATCGGCTGCGACAATTCCTTCGGTAAATGGAATCCGAACAGATTGTCGAGAATGTCGTTGAAGTAGGCCGAGAACCCCACCGCGACGCTCATGTTCGAGAACGCGTATTCCAGGATCAAATCCCACCCGATGATCCACGCGAAGATCTCACCGAGCGTAGCGTACGAATAAGTGTACGCGCTACCAGCGATGGGGATCATGGAAGCCAGTTCCGCGTAACAGATGGCCGCGAATCCGCACGCAATGGCCACCAGCACAAACGAAATGGAAATTGCCGGACCAGCCCCTGCGCGGCCGCTCAACGTCGCCGCATTGCCGCCATTCAACAGCAAATCCAGCACAGGCGCCTTCAAAATAGATTTGCCGAGAAAATGCTCGCCCGCGGCCGCGGTCCCCGTCACGGTGAAAATTCCCGAGCCAATCACCGCGCCAATTCCGAGCGCGATCAAACTCCAGACCCCGAGCGACTTCTTGAGACAGCGCTCCGGCTCCTCTGACGCCGCAATCAGCGCATCAATACTCTTAGTGCGAAAGAGTTGGCTCATGGCACCGTTTCTGGTTTCTGGTTCCTAGTTTCTGGTTTCTAATTCCACCGGCCAGCGACAAGAAACCAGGAACCAGAAACCAGAAACAAG
>DASYNU010000046.1:0-34503 GCA_036008345.1 Bryobacteraceae bacterium | reverse complement strand
GGCACTTGTTCCACCGCGTAGTGCAGCTGTAGGGATGCACCAAGAAAGCCTTGGAACAAAGTGTCATGCAGTTCTCGCGCGATGCGCGCACGCTCGCGGCGCCGTTCCTCGATCGGTAATCGTTCGACTTCAATGTTCATGGCTTGTATCCCTCCCTGTTTCTATCCACTGCCGGATGTAAGCTGGGCAATTCTTCAGCTTTATTCCACGGACTTCGCAAGCTGCCAGAAACCGGACAGACTCCCGATCCACAAGCCTTACTTCTTCCAAGTCGAACGTAATGTCACTCGGTTCTGCTTGGGCCTCGAGAAGCTTCTGCAACTCCGCCACATCTTTTTCTTCGATTCGACCGCTGAGCACGAAAGCCACGAGTCCACGGTCCTCGTATCTTCGAATCTTCAGCAACTTGTCGCTTACTGCTGCAACAAGATGGCCTTCTACAAAGTGTTGATAAATAATATGTTATTTAGAATTCTAGTGTCACGATGTTCGTGAATTCGCGAATTTCGTGATTTGCTAGACCGTCTTGTAACGATGCTTGTTAATCCTGAGGACTCGGATCTTTGATTCGAGCGTGGACGCCGGTATGCCAAGTTTCGCCGCGGCGCCCGACGGCCCCGATATGCGGCCCGAGGCGTCAGCCAGCGCGGCCTCGATCATTTCCTTCTCTTCGGCGGCCGACATCTTAAACCTTGGACGGTCGGCCTGATCCGTCTCTTCCTTAGAGAAGAGCCAGCTCTCATCCACGGTGAAGTTTTCGGTTTCACAGACGATGATGGATCGCTCAATTACATTCTGAAGCTCACGAATGTTGCCCGGCCAAGCGTACGATTTTAGCCGGTCGAGCGTCGCCCGGTTAATGCCCCGTATCCTCTTTCCAGCCTGGGTGGCAAAGCGATCAATGAAGTACTCCACCAGCAGGGGAATGTCTTCCTTTCTCTCCCGCAGCGCCGGCATCTCGATGGGAAAAACGTTGAGCCGGTAGTAGAGATCGCGGCGAAATGTGCCTGCCTGAATGGATGCCTGCAAATCGCGATTGGTGGCCGTGATCACTCGCACGTCCGCGCGAATCGATTTGTTTCCACCCACGCGCTCGAACTCGCGCTCCTGCAGAACCCGCAGCAGAGCGATCTGGGTTTCCGCGGGAAGCTCCCCAATCTCATCCAGGAAAATGGTTCCGCCTTCGGCCAGCTCGAAGCGGCCGAGCCGTCGTTGCATCGCGCCGGTGAATGCCCCCTTCTCATGGCCGAAGAGTTCCGAAGCGATTAACGAAGACGGGATGGCGGCGCAGTTGACGCTCACGAAAG
This sequence comes from Bryobacteraceae bacterium, assembly GCA_036008345.1. Lineage (GTDB taxonomy): Bacteria > Acidobacteriota > Terriglobia > Bryobacterales > Bryobacteraceae > Palsa-89. Next base: position 33,196 of record DASYNU010000046.1, on the reverse strand, counting down.
CTCGCGCGGCGCGCGGGGATCGTTTGTGGATGGCGCGCGCGATCAGTTCCTTCCCCGTGCCGGTCTCACCGCTAACCAGGACAGTAGAATCCGTCGGACCGACTTTCGCAACACGCGTGAGAACGGCTTGCAAAGCGGCCGACTCGCCCACTATTTCCTCGAACATCGAGGATCGGTCGATCTCCTCCCGCAACGCGATGTTCTCGTTGTAGAGCTTGTCCTTCAGCGCCTGTATTTGTTCGAACGCAGTCTCTAGCGCGGCCCTCGCCTCGCGCTGTTCAGTCACATCCATGCTGGTGCCCACCACTTCCACCACTTCACCCGACTCATTCATCACCTGGTGGGAGACAGAGTGGATGTGCTTTATCGTTCCGTCCGCCAGCACGATGCGATAATCCACCCCGGCGTCAACCCCCTGGGACGGTGTCGCCTCTCTTTTCGCCCGCTGCTCCATTCGAAGACGATCATCGGGATGAACCATTTCAAGAAAACCTGACAGAGTGGGCTTCATCTTCTCGGGATCGCAACCTAGAATCCGAAACATCTCCTGCGACCAAAAGGTTTCGCGAGTTGCCACACTCCACGCCCAACTTGCGCTACGGGTCAACCTCTGCGCTTCATTTAAGTAACCCTCGCTCCTCTGCAAAGCCTCCTCCGCGCGCTTCCGGTCGGTTATGTCCGTAACCGCGCCCACGAATTCGAAGCCGCCCCGCTCGTCTAGCGACGGACGGCCCACCACGCGCAGGTATTTGATGGATCCATCGGGCATCAGCAGTCGATGTTCAAAATCGAACTCCGTCCGGTCGCCTGTTACGCGCTCAATTATTAGCTGCACCGCCGATCTGTCTTCGGGATGAACTCGTTGCATCACCAGTTCGATGGAACCGTGGGCCGCCGGATCGTATCCGAAGATCCGAAAAGTTTCCGGGGACCAGTAGACCTGGCCGCTGGCAACGTCCCAGCCGAAACTACCGGTGTGGCTCAAACTCTGGGCTTCAGCCAAATAAGCCTCACTGCGCCGCAGCTTCTCATCGGCCTGCTTGTGTTCCGCTCTTTCTCCGGCTTCCCGCAGCGCCCGGTGCACCGCCGGCAGCAGCCGCGATAGCCGCGTCTTCAGAACATAGTCCGTGGCGCCAACGGTGAGGGCGTTGATCGCCACTTCCTCCCCAAGCGTTCCAGAAACGAAAATGAACGGAACATCCGGACAATTAATCCTGGCCAGCTTCAGTGCGGACATGCCGTCGAACTGTGGGAGGGTGTAATCGCCCAGAATCAGATCGAGCCCGCCCCGCTGGAGTGACGCCAAAAACGCAGCCTCGGTATCGACCCGTGCGATTTCGCAGGCGATGCCTTCCGATTCCAGCAGCTCCTGAATCAACTCTGTGTCGCGAGGATCGTCTTCCAGCGAGAGAATACGCAGAGGACGGCGCATATTCACTTCCGGGCGCTGCCCGGTGGCGGCACGTTGATGACGGCCCAAAAGACGCCCAGCTCGCGGATGGCATTGACGAACTCATGAAAATCGACGGGCTTTACGACATAGGCGTTCACTCCAAGCTGGTAGCTGGCCACCATGTCCTTTTCCTCGCGCGAGGACGTGAGCACCACCACCGGAATCACCTTCAGCTTCGGGTCGGATTTGATCTGCTGCAAAACTTCCAGGCCATCCACTTTGGGAAGTTTTAGATCCAGCAATATAACTGCCGGATTCTCGCCGGAGCGCGTGCTGAATTCGCCCCGGCAATGAAGGTAATCCAGTGCTTCTGCCCCATCGTGAGTGACAACCACCTCGTTAGCAAGATTGTATTCCTCAAGCGCCGTCAGCGTAAGTTCGACGTCCCTGGGGTCGTCCTCAACCATCAATATTCTTCCAAGCCTGGTGTCCATATTCCTCTTTTTCTGTTTACAATCTAGGAACCGAAAAATAGAACGTCGCGCCTTGATCTACCGCGCCGTCGGCCCTCACCGTGCCCCCGTGACGATGGATGATGCGCTGCACGGTGGCCAGTCCGATGCCAGTTCCTTCAAACGCGTCCGGATGGTGGAGACGCTGAAACACACCGAACAGCTTATTGACATACTTCATATCAAACCCAGCTCCGTTGTCCCTCACAAACACCATTACCTCATTCTTTTCTTCGTGTGTGCATCCGATCTCGATTTCAGCCCGCGGCCGCGCGCGTGTGAACTTCACCGCATTAGAAAGAAGATTGATAAAGACCAGCCGAAGCATTTGGCGGTCTCCGTGACACACGGGAAGCGTGCCGATTCTCCAGACTATATCGCGGCCGCCGGTCTCCTGCCGCAATTCGCTGAGCACTTCTTTGACCAGCTGATCCAGATTCACCGGCGTCTTCTGCGTCTCCACGCGGCCGATGCGCGAGAACGCCAGCAGGTCGTCAATCAGGTGGCCCATCCGGGATGCCGACTCCAGAATTACCGTCATGTAGCGCTGGCTCTTGTCATCCAGCACGGAAGACGCTTTTTTCCGGAGCAGCTCTGCATAGCCCACCATGTGCCGAAGTGGCGCACGCAGGTCGTGCGAAACGGAGTAGGCAAAGGCTTCCAACTCCTTATTAGTGGCCTCGAGCTCGGTTGAGCGTTTCTCAAGTTCATGGTTGAGACCGCGAATTTCCTCCTCCCGGTGCTTGCGCGCGGTGATGTCGTTGTTCGTTTCCATGATTGCCGCAGGCCGCTCCAGCTGGTCGCGCCGTAATGACCATCGGCTGGCTACCACTACCCAGCTTCCGTCGGCTTTGGTATGCGTGAGCTCGCCTTCCCAGCGTCCCGTTCGCAGCAACTCCGCGTTAATTTCGTCCAGAGGCGCCGGAAAAACGGTCCGCAGCAGGTCGTGCGAGCGCTTCCCGAGCGCTTGCTCCGGCGTCCATCCATATAATTCCTCAGCGCCCCGGTTCCAGTATGTGATCACGTCGCTCGTATCCCGGACAAAGATCGTGTCATGCGTTAGATTGAGCAGGCTAGCCTGTTGGGTTCGTTCCTCCACTTCCATCTGGAGTTGATCGCGGGCTTGACGAAGCTGCCGTTCGATGCGGCGTCGAATGGAGCTGAACCATACGATCAGTGCCGCGAAGGCTATGAGAACGACAACCCTCGGTATGTCGGCAACCGTGAAATCAAAGCTGTAAATTGGCTCCAGGAAAAAATAGTCCAGGCAAAGGCTGGAGAGTACAATCGACAGGATGGCGGGTCCTACTCCGGCCTGCCAGGCGGTGATCGCCACCGCGAACAGGAATAGCGGGAGCTCCACGCTGCGGAGTTTATAGTGTTGTAGGGCCAACCCCGGCGCCAGCGCCAGCGCGACGGAAACAAGTGCCACACCGTAGCGCAGGCTGATTGACCGGGCACTCTGCTGTTGGGGGATCGACCATGCCATGGCTCTTCTGGCTTCTTGCCTTGGCGGCTCATCGGCTGCCAAGAGGTGATGCAGCTAATAATAGCAAGGCCCGAATTGTTAACGGGTCCGGGTGACGCGATCATTCCCAGCCAGCGCCTCGCGCTAAGCCGAACCGCGACCAGCAGGAAGCGATACCACGAATGCCGTTAGTAGTTACGCTCCCTGCCGGTCGCGGTTCAGTTTTTCCAACAACGTTAGCGGCGCTTGTGCAGCTTGCGGCCTTTGGGACCGCCGCTAGTGTCAGGAACTTCTACGCCGAGCGCAGTGGCTAAATCTATTTGATGATCCTGCTCTTGCATCAGGATCTGGCGAATCTGTTCCGCCATTGCGTATTCTCCCAGCGCTTCACATTGGCGGATGCGGTCACGATAATTGCGTATGGTCTCGTTCTCGTTATCCAGATCGAATCGGAGCATGTCTTTCGCGTTCTTCGAGGTGCGTACCGGCCTGGGAGTCACCGCCGGCATCTTGCCGAGATAGTCGATCTGGCGTGAGAGGATCAGGGCATGATCCAATTCCTGCTTGGCATGGATTTCAAGTTGGGCCGCGATGTCCATGTATTCGGCGCCGCTGAGCACCTGGGAATAAACTACGTAGGCGATGATGGCCTGGTATTCCCGGGAAAGATCTTCATTCAATAGTTCAGCCAGGCGGCCGCGGGAAATTTCTTTGGCGTCGGATTTGGATTTGTGCTTAGCCATGTGTTCCTCCTTGGAATGCTTGGTTCAAACCTAACATCATGCTATCAATCACGCAGCGTGTCTCACTCAGCCGCGGCATGTGCCAGCGCTTCCACCACCGCAAGATTCTGAAGCAGGTCCGGCGGCAAACCATGCCGCTGCTCGAGGTAGGCTGGGGCATTGTATGAAATGCAGGCCTTGCCATCGGCATTTTCCCAAATCAGGATCTTTAGAGGAAGATCGATCGCGATGCTGGGGGACGCGATCATGAGCGGAGTTCCGGCTTTCGGATTCCCAAAGATCGCGAGCTTGGTGGGACGCATTTGCATTCCCACCCTTTCGGCCTCGCCGCTGTGATCCACCAACGCAAATAACTTGACGCCCTTGGCCTTCAGGATGCCTTCCAGTTTTTCAACGGTCTGATCCACTGTTCGATGGCAAGGTATGCTTACGATCCCGTTTTCCCTATTCAAGGTCATTCATTTCTCCTCAACCGTTCTAACTCGCGCGGCTGCGGCAACCAACCTTCACAGCCGCTTTTGAGATACCATTCCCGGAGCCATGCATGTCGTTCTAATTGAGAGGCAGAGATTGCACAGCGTGACGGCATGACGACTCCGCTGCCGAATCGGCTTGACACTGGTCCTTTATCATAAGGAAAGAGGATGGAATGAGCCAGGACGAAAATCAATTGAAGATTGCGGCTGCTGAATCGGCGGTCACGCGAGTTACCGGCGGCATGGTGGTTGGCCTCGGATCGGGATCCACGGCGGCGTTCGCGGTGAGCGCGCTTGGAAGGCGTGTACGCGAGGGTCTGCGCATCGTAGGCATTCCAACGTCGGAGCGAACCGCTGCTCAAGCCCGGGAGCTGGGAATTCCACTGTCGAGCTTGGCCGAGAAACCTCAAGTGGATATCACCATTGACGGCGCGGATGAGGTGGAAGAGGGAAATTTGAATCTGATCAAGGGCCGTGGCGGAGCGCTGCTGCGCGAAAAAATTGTAGCCAACGCAAGTAGAAAACTGGTGATCATAATCCACGGCAGCAAGCTGGTGAACCGCCTTGGCGTGCACGACCCCGTGCCTGCGGAAGTGATACCGTTTGGTTGGCAAGTTACGGCGCGGCACCTGGAGAATTTGGGAGCCAAGCCATCCCTCAGGCGCAATCCGGACGGCGAACCATTCCATAGCGACAGCGGCAACTACATCCTGGACTGCACATTCGAATCGATCGTATCCGCGTACTTGCTAGCGGGGCAGCTGGACCACGTGGTCGGTTTGGTGGAACACGGCCTTTTTATAGGATTAACTTCCGAGGTTCATGTGGCGGACGTTAGTGGCGTGCGAATCCTGAATCGTCCCTGAAGCGGTCGCGGCCATGGCCCTTTCTTCCTCGATTCCGAGCTTCCGCATCCGATAGATTAACGTGGTTCGGGCTAAGCCCAAGCGGGCCGCCGCGCCATGCCGCCCGCCCACCACCCAGCCGACCTGCCGAAGCGTCTGCGTTATATGGTCGCGCTCCGCATCGGCCAGTGTCCGATTGGCTACCGGCGCGTCGCGTTTTGTGATCTGCTTGAGTCCGCTGAACGGAAGGCGCAACTCCGGCCCGGAGGATAGGATCACGGCGCGTTCGATAACGTTCTGCAACTCCCGTATGTTTCCCGGCCAATCGTGACGCCGCAGGATTTCCATGGCGTCTGGTGGAATGTGCGGAACATCGCGGTTCATCTGGCGCGCGAACTTGCGGACAAAGTGCTGTGCCAGGAGCGGAATATCTTCCGAACGTTCTCGCAGCGCAGGCAGCCCGATGGGGAACACGTTTAGCCGGTAGTACAAGTCAGCTCGGAAGCGGCGCGCCTGTACCATTTGGAATAAATCCTGATTCGTAGCGGCCACGATTCGAACGTCCACCCGAATGGTGCGGGCACTGCCAAGTCTTTCAAATTCCTGTTCCTGAAGAACTCGCAACAGCTTGGGCTGCAATTCGAGCGGCAGATCGCCAATCTCATCCAGAAAAAGCGTCCCCGTGTGAGCCAGTTGAAACCGGCCGGTAGTTTGAGTCAGCGCTCCGGTGAAGGCTCCACGCTCGTGACCGAACAACTCGCTCTCCAGCAGTCCTCCCGGCATCGCCGCGCAGTTCACCTTTATGTACGGGCCGTGCTTTCGTAGGCTTTCCTGGTGAACTGCCTTGGCCACCAGTTCCTTACCGGTGCCGGTCTCGCCCTGGATTAGAACAGCCGAATCGGTTCGCGCCACCATTTGTATCGAATTCATCACTTGGCGAAGTCCATTGCTCGAGCCGATCAGCTCATTAGGGGTCTCAAAAGGGATAGCGGCTATCGCGTGGGCGGCCATTGTCGAATTCTCCTTGCACTAATACTATGGTCAGTCAGGAGCCGGAAACCATCCCCACATCGGTGGATCTTTTAGTACTCTCTTGAGAGTTGGTGTGGGATACCTAGATAGGGTTATAGGTGACGCGCGAACTGAGTGTCACCGTTACATACGGCGGCAGCGAGAAAAAGTTCGCCCAGGTACAGCAGATTCATCAAGCCATTCGGCAGCGTCGTCGTAGAATCGCGGCGATCGGCGCATCAGATCGAGCCGCCCACTTCCAAAACAGCGAAAGCACGGCTTCGTCAACGTACCGATGCATAACCAGCGACAAAACCAGCTAGACGCCGGCGTGAGCGTGGCCGGCACGCCAAAGGCCTTGCCGCAGGGGATTGTCGTCATACCCGGGAACATTCCCCACTAGAAGAACATCACCGACGGAAGCAAAATTAGAGGTACTCCTGCGTTAGCATCTACTTTTCTAGTGGCATGCGGCGGGGAATAATGATTTCGCGGCGGCCGAACAGCCGTGCATCTATCGATAGCGCTCCGGGCCCCAGCGCAAGGATAGCCGCGAGCAGCGCCGTGCCAAAGGCTAGCGCTAGTCTTGAATCGAACAAGTTCTGCGTACAGCCAGGCAGCCAGGAAACTGCCACGCCGATGGCGCCCACGGCAACCATCCCTCCAACAATAGGGGTGAGAAAACCGACCAGCAGCAAACTTCCGGCGCCAAGTGTCGCGGCGGCCATGATCCACGCTGCCGGGCTTGCGTTGGTTTCACCAACGTAACATGCGCCCTGCATCAGCAAAGCTATACCCAACACCGCTCGCAGCAGCAGCAAGGCTACTCCCGGCACTCCACCAGGAAATGCGAAGAATAGGCGTCCCACTTGTCCCCAAATTTCTTTGGCGCTCGTAAAGGCCGCCTAAGTGTAGAGTAGTTGAAACCGATTCCAGGGCGAATCCCCGAGTCTTAGCATGTTTGTCTACCACTTTCGAGTAGTAGGGCGGGATGGCATCCCAATGTCACTAGTTTTCCCATCTCAGGGACTGGGCCCCTGCCCTGCCAGCCGTCTTTTCATCCCGCTTGTGGAACCTGCGGAGGGGCCGGGGTTATTGCGAACCGGAAATGGGCTCCCCCAGGACCCCGGCAGGGCATGGCCCTGCCCCACAAGCCCTCCATGCTTCGATTCTGGGAAAACTAAGTGGCATTGGGATGCCATCCTGCGGCGGGTTGCCAACCCGCCTGTTTTGCGCCAATCGGGTTTTTCAAAACTGGATTATTCCACGCCGCACGCCAATACCGACCGCCTGGGTACGGTCTTTGGCACCCAGCTTGTCCATGGCGTGCTTGATGTGAACTTTGACCGTCTCCTCTGATATATTCAACATCTCTGCGATATCGCGGTTCGGGTTTCCCCGGCGGTCAAACTGTCGTCGCTCATATGCTCGGCAAGTTGAGCCGCAATCTCCGCCGGGATGCTCTTCTGGCCCGCGTGGATTTTGCAGCATGTTCTTGGATAAGTATCCGCGCGCTCCAGCTTCGAGTGCGCGTTGGATCTCCACATCGCCTTCGAACGTAGTCAGCATTATGATCGCGCTTCGGGAAGGAGCGTAACGTCCGGCTGATGAATCCGGTACTGTTGAATCGCTTCCGCACCGGTGGATGCCTGGGAAACCATCGTCATGTCTTCCTGGCTGTTGATGATCGCGGCGATCTCCTCCCGAAGCAGCGGATGGTCGTCCACGCTGAGAACTCGAATGCGCATTCGACCGTCATTCCGTTTTTCGACTCTTGGGCCGCCTTAGCCCGCGGGTGGCCTGGTCCTGGAACGCGATTTGTCCAGGAACCGATAGCTCGATTTCGGTACCTGCCGAGGCGCTGGTCATAACGTGCAGCCGGGCCCCGATTCCCTCCGCCCTCTCGCGCATGCCTGAGAGCCCCCAGTGTCCATCGCGCCCCGAGTCCAAAACATGCGGATCGATGCCGCAGCCATCATCCCGAACCAGCACGCACAGGCGTTGGGACGAATACTTGAGCTCTATCTCGATCTTTTTCGCGCGTGCGTGGCGGAAGGCGTTGATGAGGGCTTCTCTGCCGATTCTGTAGACTTCATCCCGCAGCACGGGATGCAAGGACCTGCGTTCGCCGTCGACAATCACCCGAAAGTCCACCTTCTCTCCCAGGTGCTGCCCGCTCACCAGCTCCTGCTGGATGCGGGAGAACGCGCTCTCCAGGTCGAGTGACGTACTTTGGGTTGCGCGCAGCCCTCGCACCGCATTTCTTCCCTCGTCGATCACTTGCCGCATCAGTTCCAGCGCCCGGCTCAGCTTCGGCTTTGCGCTGGAATCCTCAGGCAAGGCATCCGCGGCGACGTGAATCTGCATGGAAGCACTCAAGAAACCTTGCAGCAGAGTATCGTGCAGTTCCTGCGCGATGCGCGTTCGCTCCGCCAACCGCTCCTGGGACCGCAGATTGATCCGGCTGGTTAGCTGGCGCAGCCGCATCCAGTAGATGGCCAGAATGCACGCTATGAATACGACAACAGCCGCCGATCGGAACCACCAGGTTTGCCAGAACAAAGCATCCACTTCGAATGCAAGCGCGGCTTCATTAGTGCTCCAGACTCCATCCGGGTTCGTGGCCATTACCCGGAAGCGATAGTGGGCAGGTGGGAGATTGGTGTAGCCGGCTTCCCGAGCCGCCGTTGGATTGCTCCAGCCGTGATCGTATCCATCCAGCCGATAGCGGTAACGCACGCGGTCCGGAATAGAAAGGCTCAACCCGGAGTAGCCGAAAGTAATTCTCTGATGGCCTCCTGGAATGTGAATGGCATTTCCGAGGTGGATTGCATCGGCATCCGCCGATATGGCCTGGACATGGACGATGGCGGGCGCGGAATTTCGGGTGAGCCGCGCGGGATCCACCACCGAAATCCCACGGTTCAGCGAAAACCAGATTCGACCGGCGGAATCCGTGACCACGGACTTGTGCCGCTTTACGCCTTCCAAACCACGCAGGCCATCGGCCAGGCCATACTCGCGTACGTCTGCTTCCTCCAAAGTTCCGTTCAAAAGCCTCGCGCGATTCACACGCAACACGTGGCTGGACGTCGCCATCCATAACCATCCGTAGCGATCTTCGGCCAAGCCCAATATCTGCGCGCGGAGTGGCGCGGGCCCACTCACCGGCATGTGAAACCCTGCGCTCCCGCGAAACGCAATTCCGGACGCCGTTCCCACCCAGAGCACGCCCCTGGAATCCTCCAGAAAGCAGTTCACGTTTTCAGAGGGCAAACCATCTGTTGTGTTGTAAGTTCGCCAGCGCCCATTCGAAAGCGCGCTCAATCCGCTGGGCGTCGCGAACCACATGGTTCCGTCAGACCCTTCCAGAATGGAGACCACGGTGTTCGATGCCAAGCCATCCGCAATCGTATAGCTCGTAAATTTCCCGTCTATGAGTACACTCACGCCGGCGCTGAGCGTTCCCGCCCACACGGATCCGTCGCGTGCGAGATAGACGGAATAGACGCTATTTTGCGCGAGGCCGTCTCGCTGCGTATAGGTCTTGGCGGTGAACGAAGCGTGCTGCTCCACAAGACGCGTTAGCCCACCGCTCTGCCGGCCAACCCAGATTTCTCCTTTTCTTCCAGCGATCGAATAGACTACGTCCCGGTCAAGGGCGTCGCTGGAAATGTGTCCGTGCTGTTCGCCCTTCGTCCACCACAGGCCTCCGCTGACAGGTGGAAACCATATGCGATCTTCTGAATCGACGAACACCGGATTACTACGATCGGTAGGCAAACCCTCCGGACTCGAATACGTCACAAATGCGCTGTCGCGAAGGCGCTCGATACCATCCGACCCGCCAATCCAGAGATTCCCTTCGCGGTCTTCAAAAACCGCGGTGACCGCCTCGTGCGTCACGCCCTCGCTTTCCTGAAGAGAAGCCATGCCCACGGAGTTCAGCCTGAGCAAACCCTGCGAGTCAGTTCCAACCCAGATATTCGCGTCGCGATCCCTGGCCATTGCCAATGCCTGAAAGTGATTGCGAGACGCTGGGATGCCGGGGGCCGTGATCTGACTCCCAGTCCAACGCACGATTCCGTTGTCCGTGCCAACCCACAAGACCCCATCGTCGTCATGCAGTAGGCAATCCACCTTCAGATCCGGTAAGCCTCGGACCGGCAGAATCTTACCTCCGGTTAGGCGGAAGAGGCCCGCGTCCCGCGTTCCCAGCCACAAATCGCCGTTCGGTGTTTGAGCCTGCGAAATAACGGGAGAACGCGGCAACTCATCGGCGCTAGCCAGCCTTCGAAACTTCCCGTCGTGTAAATCGAACGTGCCATCCTCCATTTTCGAGACTAGAACGTCCCCGCCGTTCGACTGGCTAATTGCCGAGATGTTTGTATAAGGTCCCGCTTCGAGGATCGCTCGCTCGAATACGCCGTTTCGGTAATGCACCAGGATCTGATTTTGTAACAATATCCAAAGGCTGCCGTCGGCGGCGGGCGTCAGACCGTAAATCCCGGTGATCGGAAGTGCACCGGACGAATCCCGAATAATCTGAAAACTCCATCCATCGAATCGAACCAAACCCGATTCGGTACCGATCCACAAATAACCATCACGCGTTTGGGTGATGGCATACAAGGAACCCTTGGGAAAGCCCTGCTCGGTCCCCCAGTGGTCACGAACATATTGCGACATCGCCCGATTGGGATCGATCGCATCGGCCGTGTTGATCAGACACAAAACCGCAATGCTGGTTATGAGCCTTCGAATCGAAACATAGGGCGCGAGCGTGTCACGGGCGGAATTCGAACTTCTCAATGATCACCTCTGCCTCGTGCTCCAAGGGATTCCGCTTGCTCTTATATACATAGAAGTTGATATGCATCCTCTCGCTACCGGGTGAGGGAACTCCGGACGTGAAAATATGCTGCGCCACCGCATCGCCGCCAACCTTCGATTGCGCGCCGCGGGCCGTCTGGAACGACGCCCGTCCGGGCTCCCACGTCATCCAGTGCGTGAGAGTCCCGGGGGACGCCAGGAACCGCACCGTGTTCGCGGCCACAAAATAAGGCTGAACCACATATTGCGCATTCTTGTCTTGCGGCTCACCCCAGCGGCTGATTTCAATATCCATTTCGCGAATCGGCCCGGAGTCGTCCCACGTAAAGAATGAGAGCACCGCCGCGGGCTCTAGACGCGACACGTCTCGCACCACAAATCGGTACGATCCATATCCCAGGCTGCGGGAGAGCTTAATTTCGGCGCTTCTCCAATCCTTACCCTGCTTGGAAATACGGAGATGCAGCAATCCGGCCTTATCCGTCCAAGCATTGGACTGATCAAAAAAGTTCAAACTGCCGGCGCGATCGCTTGCGCCACTACGACTCTCCCACTGATAGCCGCTGAAGGTCAGGGTCTTCGGAGGAGAAACGGGTTTGGCGCCTTCCAGCGTGGCAACGGCCAACACCAAGCCGCCCTTGTTTGGTAACACAGCCATGGTTGGCAGCGGCTGAAACCGCGAATCCACCAGCAGCGCCGCGTATGCGGTGCCAGGATGCGTCAAACTTTTCCAGGTGGAATCCGGCTGAATGGCAGTGAAAGGCTTGTCGGCGAAGGGCTGCACCCACCACGTGCCACTACGTGCAAACAGCACTATGCGCTGGCCTTGGTGTATGCCCTTGACTCGACCCTCAATTGGCTCCAGTTTGTCGGGGCTGCCTTCGCCCGCCGCAGGCACTCGATTGATTTCGATGCCGGGTTCAATGGCATCCTGACGTCGCAGGCAACTGCACAGGGCCAAACAAACGAGCGCCGCGAAGGCAAGTCTCAGGCACATCGTCCCTTGATTCATTTATCTCACTTCCCACAGTAGTAATTACAGATTCCGGCCGCCTCCCCAGGTTTTGGAATGCGGCGATACCTCGATCGTGGTAGGAACTGGTACCCCGTTGTACACTGGAAACGTCGGGATATTATGCGCATTTCCAGTGTTTTATCGGCAATCCTGCTGATCGGAACCTGTGTCGCTCAGCAAACTGTCCCGGATTCCAACGTTGTAATCCGGAGTTCCACTCGCGAAGTTCTTTTGGAAGTTGTGGTGCGCGATGCGCATGGCAAGCTAGTCAGGAAAATCGATCCCGAGCAGGTATCGGTGTACGAGGACGGCGTCCGCCAGGAGATCCTATCGTTCCGCCTGGTGCAAGGCAGCGAGGTCCGCGCGCAAGATGAGAAGCAGGTTGCCGAACAAGCCGCCGAACAAGCCATGATTAAGCCAGCCGTGGTTGCGTCAGCTGTGGTCGCGCCGCCGGCCTCCGTTAGTACGCCGCGCCCGCCCTTCAATCCGCTGCGAACCGTGAATGTGGTGTGCCTGATTCTGAACGATCTAACCACAGACACCCGCGCCTTCGCCTTCGAAGCCGCGAAGAAATTTGTAGACAAGGAACTGCGTCCGGACACTTTCATTGGCGTGTTCAGTTTGGATGCCACCGGTCTCCGGCCCGTGTTTCCGTTTTCCAACAACCGCGAGCATCTGGTGAAAGCCGTCGAGTTGGCATCCATTAATCAACTCCCGGCCCTTGCCCAAAGCACCGGCGCCATGCTGAATGGATTACTCCTTACCGGCGCTGCGCTAAACGGATTGAATGGGCCGCTTACCCCAGGCGGCGCTCCCGCGGCTGGAAATGCCGACGGTTCCTCGCCCGCCGATCCCCTCGGCACGCGTGGTGACATGGGTGTGGCCGTGCAAGCAGGCTTGCGCGAAATCGATGCTCTGCAGAAGCTGGTTCGTCAACTCAGCCCGCTTCCTTTTCAGAAGACCGTGATGATGATGAGCACCGGGCTGACACGTCCGCCGGATCAGTTGGAATACTGGAACTCGCTTATTAAATCAGCCAACAAGGCCGGCGTAACGTTTTACGCGATGGATGTCAACAGCCTCGCGCCTTGCCAGGGCAGTTCCAGCCCTGATTGCATTGTTTCCACTCCCTCATCAGCAGCCGTCTCGATGCTGCAAAAATCCGCCTCTCTGAGCGCAGGACAGTCTTCCGTCGGTGCGGGCGCCGGGCAGGCGACGCCTCGCGCAGGCGGAGGCGTCAACATTGGAGCATCGGGCGCCGCGCAACTCATGGAATCCATGCACCAGACGGATTACCTCAGATTCGGCGTCCTGAGCTCCAACGTGCAAGAAGCGTTGCGCGAGCTCGCCGAGAGCACCGGCGGATTTCTGATCGCCAACACCAACAATACCGATAGACTTGCGCGCGTGATGGAAGACGTGGACACGCACTATGAAATCTCATACAAGCCGGCATCGGAAATCGAAGATGGGCATTTCCGGAAAATCGGAGTGAAGTTGGCCAAGCCGGAACTGCGCGTCCAAACCCGCAGCGGGTATTTCGCCGTTCCTGATAATGGAGGAGATCCGCTGACACCAGCGGAAATGGCCGGGCTGAGGGCGCTCGATACCAAACCGGCTCCACGCGCTTTCGATTTCCAGTCCAAGGCTTTTCGCTTCCGGTCCAGCAATGCAGGTTCCCAATACGCCATCGCATTCGAGGTTCCCATATCGAATCTGACAGCGACGCCCGAGCCGGCCGAGAAGAAACAACGCTTTCACGCTTCGCTGCTTGCTCTGGTGAAAGATTCGCGCGGGGAGATTGTGGATAGAGTCAGCAAGGATGTTTCATCCGAGGTCCTGGATCAGCACGTCGCGCAGCTTCGCGCGGAAAACATGACCTACGAGCATGGCGTCAATCTGCCCCCTGGCCACTACACTATTGAGACCGTGGTGGTGGATCAAGAGGGTAACCGCGCCAGCGCGCAGTCGCTCCAGATTGACAATCGCGAGCAGCCGGGCCTCGGGCTCAGCGATATCGCGCTGGTGCATCGCGTGCAGGATTTGCAGCGTCCGCCGGATGCGTCCGACCCGTTCGAGATTCCGGGCAAACGAGCATTGCCGATCGTTTCCACTGCGCTCCCGGCAGGCTCGGAACCATCCGTATATTTTGTGGTTTATCCGGATCGAAACAGCCGGGACTTCCCTCAATTACGAACCCAGTTTTTGATGAATGGACACGTCCTGGCCACGCAAAATTCTGCGCTCCCCGCGCCCGATGGATCCGGCGCCATCCCGATGGCTATCCGGGCTGTTTCAAAACCGGGCGACTACGAAGTGAGAATCACGATAGAACAGGGCCGCGCATCGGTCCAGCGAAACCTGAAGTACAGCATCGCCGCGAAATAATCACGGGTCTTGGCTCTTCACGCCGCGATCTTCCGCATAACTGCGGCTTCCCATTCCGAACCGCGACCGGAAGGAAGCGCAAAGGGTGCGGCGCGCACCGCCAAACGGTCCAGGAACTGGCCCGCGCCGCAGTCCGTTTTGCGCGAGTTCCTTCAGAGCGCTACCACGACAGCGCAACGTGGCGTCTCGTTACGCTCCCTACCCGTCGCGGCTCGGTAACGTCACCGTTCAGTAAGGTGCCGATTCGACAACTAAGATATACTGGCAGCGACGAGGTTACTCATGCGAATTTCCGCTGTTTTTTCACTACTTCTGCTCCTCGGGACCGCCCTCGCGCAGCAAACCGCCTCTGATACCAACGTCGTCATCCGCAGTTCCACCCGGGAAGTGCTTCTGGAAGTTGTGGTGCGCGATGCCCACGGCAAACTGATTACCAAAATCGAACCCGGGCAAGTGGCAGTGTACGAGAACGGCGTCCGTCAAGACATACGATCCTTCCGTTTGGTCCGGGGTAGTGAAGTCCGCGCGCAGGACGAAAAACAGGTAACTCAAACTACGTCGTACGAGACGGTGCCGGGCAGCGCTCCCCGGCCGCCTCTCAGCCCGCTGCGTACCGTCAATGTGGTCTGCGTAGTGTTGAACGATTTGACTCCCGATACCAGAGCCTACGCTTTCGACGCCGCCAAGAAATTTGTGAACAAAGAACTGCGCCCGGACACCTTCATCGGCGTTTTCACTCTGGATTCCAGCGGCCTTAAACCCGTGTTTCCGTTCTCCAACAACCGCGAGCATCTCCTGAAAGCTGTGGAGCTGGCCGCCAGTAAGCAGCTTGCGCCTCTCAACCAAAGTACCGCGGCCATAGTGAACGCATTGAATCTGTCCACCATGGCCCAGCCCATGGGACTCGGCAACCTCGCCAACCAATCCACTTTTAACGGTTCCAGCACTCCTGCCTTCGGCGCACCTCTCATCATCGGAGCCTCGGACTACGGAGTTTCCGATGGCGCCAGCACGCAAGATCCCCTCGGAGTTCGCGGAGATATGGATGTGGCCGTGCAAGCGGGACTACGCGAAATAGAAGCCCTCACCAAGCTGGTGCGTCAATTGAGCCCGCTTCCGTTTCAAAAGTCGGTACTGCTGATGGGCACTGGACTGACACGACCCCCGGATCAAATGGAATACTGGAGATCTCTCATCAGCTCCGCAAATACCGGCGGTGTTACATTTTACGCCGTCGACGTCTATGGCCTCGCCGTTTGCCAGGATGCGCCCACTTCCACCGCTGGTAGTTCAATTGATGATTGCTCTACAGGTTCAACTGCCTCGGCCGCTTCGGTCGCCCTGCTCGCAAGAGCTTCCGCTCTGAGCCAGTTGCAATCCACCGTCGCCCGGAACGCGGAGCAAACGGTCCCGCGGGGCGGCCAAGGGGTCAGTTATGTTCCAACCAGCACGCCGCAACTCATGGAGTCCATGCACCAGACAGACTACGCCAGGTTCGCTGTGTTGAGCGCCAACACGCAAGAGGCCCTGCGCGACCTGGCCGACAGCACCGGCGGATTCCTGATTGCCAACACCAATAATTCAGAGAAGCTTCTCTCTCGCGTAATGGAAGATGTAGACACGCACTATGAACTCTCCTACCGTCCGGCTACCGATCGCGAGGACGGGCATTACCGGAAAATAGAAGTGAAGCTGGCATGGTCCGATGGCCGTGTGCAGACTCGCAGCGGATATTTTGCCGTGCCGGAATCTGCTGACAATCCGCTAGCAGCGGCGGACCTGGCCGGGCTACGGGCGCTCAATACCACGCCTCTGCCCCACGCCTTCGATTTCCAATCCAAGGCCTTTCGCTTCCGATCCGAAGATGGAACTTCTCAATATTCCATAGCGTTCGAAGTTCCTATATCCAATCTGACAGCCACAAGCGACGCGGCTCAGAAGAAACAAAGGTTTCATGCATCCCTGCTGGCGCTGGTGAAAAACGACAAAGGGGAGGTTGTGGAAAGAATCAGCCGGGACGTGCCTTCGGAGGTCCCCGACGCGAACGT
Source organism: Bryobacteraceae bacterium (assembly GCA_036008345.1). Taxonomy (GTDB): domain Bacteria; phylum Acidobacteriota; class Terriglobia; order Bryobacterales; family Bryobacteraceae; genus Palsa-89. The sequence continues at coordinate 16,464 of DASYNU010000046.1, read as the reverse complement.
TGCAGCCTTACGCTCCGACTTCATGACTTATGAGCATACGGTCAGCCTCGCTCCCGGCCACTACACTATCGAGACGGCCGTGGTGGATCAAGAAGGAAACCGCGCCAGCACGAGTGTTATTCCGCTCGACAATCAGGACCATCCCGGTTTGCAGCTTAGCGATATCGCGCTGGTCCATATCGTGCAAAATTTGAAACGCGCGCCGGATCCCGCCGATCCGTTTGAGATTCCAGGTCACCGCGCTTCCCCATTTGTTTCCACGGCGCTGCCGGCCGGAGCCGATCCATTTGTCTATTTCGTGGTTTATCCGGAGCAGAACAGCGGAGCGGTGCCCAGCCTCGGCGCACAATTTCTGAAGGAGGGCCGGCTGCTGGCGACTCAGAAATCCGCCCTGCCGTTGCCTGATGAATCAGGCGCCATCCCGATGACCATTCGCGCCGTTCGTGAACCCGGCGATTACGAAGTAAGAATCACCGTTGACCAGGGGCGTGCCTCGGTCGAGCGGAGCTTGAAATACACCATCGCAGCCAAGTAGGTTTAGAAGGCAGCTCGTTCATCCCGCTCAACACCCACGATATAGTCAGAATCCTGCCTTTTGACGTGCCGAACGATACCACAAAACTGGCCTCGGTGCCATTTGATCCGAACCTTTGACCCAACGCGAATTGGTTCCTTCAGCCGCAGACACGCCCCGCCGGGAGACGTGTCCTCGAGCATGGCTGGAGCGACGTGCAGCGTTCCTACCGAATCCGCCCAGATTGCCTCAGCCCGAGCCAGGATATTGGTTCGGTGGTGAGTCCGCTGGTCGCCCATAACTGCCATATCGGTCAAAGACAAGCCCGTCTCTAGATTTTCAGCGCGCCGCCAGACTTTGACTTAGAAAATCAAGCACCTTCTGAATCGCATCCAGCGACGATTCCGCGTTGCCCTGTGGCGTACCACCCACTTCCACATCGCGCCCGGACGTCGGGTTGCGCACCGCTCCCCGCCAGGCCGGAACAATCTCGGGCCGTCCGGCGCCATGTCCTGCGTGAGCGTAATTCAGGTGTTCTACGTTGAAGCCGAACGCATGCCGCTTGAGCCGCGCGATTATTGAATTCGCCATCGAGTTCGAATCCCAAACATGGTCCGCATCTCCCGAGATCAGCAAAATCGGCCCTTGGGTTCGTTCCACTTCAATTTCGGACTTCATCACCATCTCAATTTGATTCACGCCAGGGCGCAAGGGATGAAACGCGAGCCCGCTGCCATTCCAGGACCAAGCATAGGGCACCCCGGTGAACCCACAACAGGCCGGATAGCGCACGTTCGCGGGAGAATACGCGACCACAGCCTTAATTCTCGGGAACATGGATCCCAATTGCAGCGCCAGCTCAGCGCCACGCGATACACCCATCACCGCTATCCGATCGCCTGCAATTCCGGGCCGGTTCGCCATCCACGTTAAAGCTCGGCCGAAGTATTCCAGCGGAATGCCAGCCAGCTCTTTGGGCAAATCCTCATAGCGAAAATAAGCCAGCGCCAAAGCCGCGAATCCATGCGAGGCGAGCCACGCGGCGCGGCGCGACGGCAGCCCGCCTTCCGATCCGCCGAGAACCAATACCCCGGGATGCTGCTGTTGGTCCGTCGCGGGCGAAAACAGCTCGCCGCGAAGATCGCCGTAGCGGATGATCACCCGTTCCACGCCATCCCCGATGGCTGCCTGTTCCAGCCGCGCCGCGCCCAGCTCCTGATTTCTCACTGACCAGCGAAACTCGATGCTTTGAGTCCCGAAATCGTGCGGCGGCTGATAGCGCGAGACCTTCTTCGACAACGGCAGCATAGACCAAATCAGCCCGCTAGCGGAGATTCCTCGGTAGGAACCCGCGGCCGGCGGGTGCTTCGATGTATCCACGCTGCCTTGGCTATCCGTAAGGAATTCGGCCTGGGATGTCCAGCGCTCGCCGTCGCCATCCACCAACTCAGCACCGATGGTCACACGTTGGTTGGGTTGCAGTCCGCTAGCGCGAACGGAAGCAGGTTCATCCACCATGACGCGCTTGGGAACAACCTCAATGGTCTGCGCATGCACACACAGGCCAAAAAAGCCTATGGCCGCGAATGAACGCAAATAAACGCGAATAAGACATTTGGGTTCATTCGCGTTCATTCGCGGCCTAATCTTTAGTGAGCTTGGCTCGATCCCGATGGCGTCTTGGTCCACTCGCCGATCCATTCGAGAAACGTGTCGTACCATAGCACGCTGTTTTGAGGCTTCAGGATCCAATGCCCTTCATCCGGATACTCCAACAATTTCGATGGCACCTTCTGAAGCTGCAGCGCCGTGAAAAGCTGCAACCCCTGAGTATATGGGACGCGGAAATCCAGCTCGCCGTGGATAACCAGTGTCGGCGTGTGGAAATCCTTCACAAAGTTGCTGGGCGACCATTTCGCATAACTCTCTGGATTGTCCCAAGGCGTGCCGTTGAACTCCCACATCGGAAACCACAATTCTTCCGTGGCGCCGAACATGCTGCGCAGGTCATACACGCCGGCGTGCGAAACCAGAACTTTGAACCGCTGGGTATGGCCCAGCATCCAGTCGATCATGTAACCGCCGTAAGATCCGCCGGCAGCCGCCATGCGATCCGGGTCGGCGTAGGCGAGCGCAGCCACATGGTCCACCGAGGCCATAATGTCGTCATATGGTTTACCACCCCAATCGTCCCTGATCTCTTCCGTGAATTTCTGCCCGTATCCGGTAGATCCTCTTGGATTTGGCATTACGACCAAGTAACCGGCGGCCGCCATAACTTGCGGGTTCCAGCGATAGCTCCAGCTCTCGCCCCACTCCCCCTCTGGACCGCCATGAATCAGAAATAGAACCGGGTATTTCCGGCTCGCGTCAAAGTTCGGAGGCTTCACCACGAAGCTCTGGACGCGTGCCTTCTCGGCTCCATCCACCCAGAACTCCTCAAGCGGCGTCAGATCGTACTGGGCCAGTAACGAATCGTTCAGATGCGTTAAGGCAACAGGCGCGCCGCCGGCTGACGCTGCCCGATAGATCTCCGTGGGCGCTGAACCGCTTTGCGTCGTATAAATCATGGTTTTGCCGTCGCTCGTAAACTGCATGTCGTCGGCAGTGGCGGGGCCGCTCACAATCACGCGGGTTGCGCCGCCCGCTGCCGGAATCATCTGGATGCTCTGCCGTCCCCGGTCGAGCACGGTGAAGAACAACTTATCAGCATCGTGCGCCCATGCGAAACTTTGAACCGGACGGTCCAGCGAATCCGTTACTGCATTGACGTTGCCGGTCGAGCGCTCCAGCACCATCAGGCGCCAACGGTCGCTCTCATAACCCGCCCGCTGCTGGCTGCGATAGGCCAGCAATTTCCCGTCCGGTGAATACTGCGGGCTCAAATCCGCGCCGGGATTCATGGTGATCTTCTTCGCATCGCCACCATCCATGGGAACCACGAACAAGTCCGCATTGGTACTGGCGGCCGGCTGCGGATCGGCGTTCATGGCGTAACAAACTTCTTTGGAATCGGGAGAAACAGCGTAGTCGTCAGGACCACCGAGCGAAAAGGGAGGCACGTCGCGATCGCCCGGCGTCAAGTCCCGCGACGGACCGCCCTTTGAATCCACAACCATCAAATGCGAGCGTCTCTTCGATCGCCACTCGGTCCAATGGCGGAAAAGGAGCGTGGTGTAGCTGCGCGCCTTTACCTTGCTGTTCTTTTCTATGTCCAGCCGGCTCTTATTGCAATTGTCGTCAGGGCAGTCCGGATAGACCTGGCTAGTGAACAATAACTTCTTCCCGTCGGGGGAAAATAGAACGCCACCTGCTTCGGTGGATAGATTTGTGATCTGCTGCGCGTCCGATCCATCGGCTTTCATGATCCACACCTGGGCGGAGCCTCCGCGGTTGGAGATGAATGCGATGGTTTTAGAATCGGGCGACCACTCCGGGCGTTCGTTGTCGGTTCCCTGCGAGGTAATCTGGCGCGGAGTTCCGCCCTCGGTAGGAACTACAAAAATCTGCTTGGGTTTGGTGTTCTGATCGAGATCGACTGTCTCCACGGTGAACGCCACCGCTTTTCCGTCGGGCGAAAGCTGGGGCTCCTCAATACGCGCAATCTTGAGCATGGCGCGAACGTCGAAGGGTGCTTTTTGGGCGGCAAGACTCGCGGCTGCCAGCAGCAGAACGGTCGAGGTTCTCAACAGCATATGACTCGATTGTAAGCCCTCGCACGCTACCGAACCGCGGCCGTGATGGAGACGGCGCCTTTGCCGATTTCTTCACGGGTTCTAAGACTGAGGGAGTCGGATTTTGACCAACTGCCTGGGGCTCGGATCAGTGGGCTGAGAGAGCGATCTTATACGGCAGCAGGAGCGGGTGCCGGCGCGGGATTGTTCTTCAACAATCTGGTAACGGTGTCAGATGGTTGCGCACCGTTCTTTATCCAATGCTCGATACGGTCGTGCTTCAGACTGACAACGTGCGGCTGGCTGACGGGATTATAGAAACCCACCACTTCTACTGAGCGGCTGTTGCGAGCCCGTTCTTTGTCGATCACTACCAAGCGGTAGGACGGCTTTTTCTTGGCGCCGAATCGCGCCAGTCGAATCATTAACATACTCTATCTACTGTAACACCATTTATTGCAACATCGGAAGCTTGAGTTTCGCCAGCTTCTTGCCCAGGAACCCGCCGCCTGAGATGCTTTTCATCATTTTTCGGGCCTGAGCGTATTGTTTCAGCAGGGAATTCACTTCCTGCACGGTGGTGCCGCTGCCCTTGGCGATGCGGCGGCGGCGCGCACCGTTAATAATCATATGGTTAGCGCGCTCGCGCGGGGTCATAGAATCCACAATGGCCACCACCCGCGTGATCTCGTTTTCGTCCACCTTCATGTCTTTCAGGTTCTTGATAGGCCCCAATTGCGGCATCATCCCGAGCAGGGATTCCAGCGGACCCAGCTTGCGGATCTGCTTTAACTGATCGCGGAAGTCTTCGAGCGTAAACTCATTATCGATGAGCTTGCGCTGCATCTCTTCGGCCTGCTTCTGATCGACCGTCTCCTGCACCTTCTCGATCAGCGAGAGCACATCGCCCATGCCGAGGATGCGTTCGGCCACACGATCCGGATGAAACTGCTCCAGCGCATCGAATTTTTCGCCCACGCCCACGAACTTGAGCGGCTGGTTGGTGATGGCGCGTATGGAAAGGGCCGCGCCTCCACGCGCGTCGCCATCCATCTTGGTGAGAATCACACCGGTGATTCCCAAACGCTTGTGAAATTCGTCCGCGGATTTTACGGCGTCCTGTCCGGTCATGGCGTCCGCCACAAACAGGACTTCCGACGGCGCCAATTGCTCTTTCAGCTCCTGCAGTTCCTGCATTAACTGATCGTCGATGTGCAAGCGTCCGGCCGTGTCAACTAGCAGGACATCGCGTCCGGCCTGCGCGCATTCCCGTCTGGCCGAGCGAGCCAGTTCAGCCGGCTTGGTTTCTTCGGGTGTCCCTTCATAGATCGGCAGCTTGATATCCCGCGCGATGACGCTCAACTGGTGCCGGGCCGCGGGACGATAAATGTCGACCGAAACCATCAGCGGACTGTGCCCGTTCTTCGACAGCCAGCGCGCCAGCTTCCCCGTGCTGGTGGTTTTTCCGGAACCTTGCAGCCCCACAATCATGATAGCCGTGGGAGGCTCATTGGCCATGCGCAGCTTGGATTGATGCGTGCCCAGCGTCTTAATCAACTCGTCACGCACGATCTTGACAACTTGTTGCGTGGGCGACAGCGCCGCCAGCACCTCTTCCCCCATGGCCTTTTGTTTGATGTTCTCGATAAACTGCTTGACCACGCGGAAATGAACGTCGGCTTCGAGCAGCGCCACGCGAATTTCACGCAGCGCGGCCTCCATATTTTCAGCCGTCAATTTTCCTTCGCCGCGCAGGTTCTTGAAAACCCGCTGCAGTTTGTCGGACAGATTTTCAAACATTGATTTACGCCGGGAACACCCTGTTTGAGGGCAGACGAACTCATTATAGCGCGGCCCCGGCGACGCCCGTTTCTCGTTTCTCGTTGGGCACATGACGCCCGAGCCGAACCGCGACCGGCAGGAAGCGCCACCACGAACGCAGCGGCCAGCGCCCTCGTGGCATCGTTCTCCCGGCCGCGGCTCGGCCCCCGAATGCACCCAACGGGAAACGAGAAACGAGAAAACGTTCTGGTAGACGCTCTCATCCCAATCCGGACCGCCGATAAGGAATGCGGGGTTCCACAGAGCCAAATACCGGGCGCTTGCCGCCTGAGGAGGGGCAAGTGCTGTTAATCATCGCCGGTTTAGTAGTGGTATTCGGATCGATTGCCACCGGCTACTTGCTCGAAGACGGCAATCTGCGGGTGCTGATGCAGCCCGCCGAACTGATCATCATCGCCGGGGGCGCGGCCGGCATCGTCCTGGTCTCCAGCCCCGCACGGAATCTTCGCCTGCTGGTTCGTGCGGTTCTTTCCGTCTGCTTCCCCCGCACTTATACGCGGGACAACTACCTGGACGCTCTCAAGCTTCTATACGTGTTATTCAGTATCGGGCTGGGCACCAGGAAAATTGAACTGGAATCGCATGTCGAGTCACCCTACGAAAGTCAAATTTTCCAAGCGCATTCCAGCGTCCTTTCCGACGCCGATGCCACCACTTTCATCTGTGACTCGTTGCGTATGGCCATCTCGGCCGGGCTGGGCGAGAAGGAGGTGGACCGCTTGATGATGCTGGATATGGAAGTGCAGCGGTCCGGCCGGCAGCAGCCCCTCCGTGTACTCATGAGCGTTGCGGATTCCCTGCCCGGACTTGGCATCGTCGCAGCGGTTCTGGGCGTGGTTGTTACCATGCAGGCGCTGGGAGGGCCGGCACGGCAAATCGGCCAGAAAGTTGCCGCCGCGCTGGTGGGCACATTCTTCGGGATCCTGCTGTGTTATGGAGTGATGAGTCCGCTCTCTAGCCGTCTGGAGTCGCTGGGCAAAGCGCGTACAGAATATCTTCAAGTAATCCGTGCGGCCATTACGTCCTTCTTCCGGGGCGCCTCTCCGCTCGTGGCGGCCGAATCCGGCCGGCGCTCCATACCGCTGGATCTAAGACCGGCTCTGGAGGAAATGGAAACGGAACTGCGGCGCGAGCGCATTCCGCTCAGCCCCGATCAATTGCAGGCCCTGGCGCAGCCAGCCGGGTCCGCGGAAGATGCCACGGTGGAGTAAAGAAATGGATTCCTTCGACTCTCGAGAAGACGATTCCGGACATCGTAGCGGGGCCTGGAAAGTGGCTTACGCCGATTTCGTCACGGCTCTCATGGCGCTGTTCATCGTGCTTTGGCTGATGAGCTCGGGACTGGAAGTGCGTCAAGCGGTGGCTGGCTATTTCAAAGATCCCAACGGCTATATGAAATTGAGTGGATCCGCTCAAGCTGGTTCCGGAGAAGCGCTGGAGGTGAGCAGGAACAACATCGACAGGCTCAAGCAAAGCTTGGAACAGGCGATGCGGAGGCTGCCGGGATTCAAGACGTTCGCACAGAATGTACAGTTCACCGTGACCGGAGAAGGTCTCCGCATCGAACTGCTGGAGAAGGATAAGGGCCTGTTCTTTGAAACCGGAAGCTTCCGGCCCACTCTGAACGGTCAACGGCTTTTCAACTTACTGGCGGAACAAATTTCCGGACTGCCGAACACGATCGCGATTGAAGGGCACACGGATTCGCAAGGGTTCCGCTCGCAGACCCTGGAGGCGTACGGCAACTGGGAACTGTCTTGCGACCGGGCCAACGCCGCGCGCCGCATCATGCTCGCCGCCGGCCTGCGCAGCGAGCAGGTCACAGAGATTCGTGGCTACGCCGATCACCACACAATCATCCCCGCTAATCCCGCCGACAGCCGCAACCGACGCGTATCGGTGATCGTGAAATATCTGGGCCAGTAGCGTAAATTCTCCGCTCGCGGTTCCGAAAGAACCGATCCGCGACCGGACAGGAGTTCCCATGAGCCTGCTGGCCTACCAATGGTCATCAAGACGACCCCGTGGCGCACGCACTCCTGCGTGCTGCGCCGAGACTCTCCAGAAACCTCGGCGCAGGTCCTTGGAAACACAGGGCGGCTGCGCCGAAGTTTCTGCCGCTAGAGACGTTCCCCACAGGGACCGTCCGTTGCTCATCTCGGCGTTTGGCGGAACATCGACATGAGTATCGATGCAGCACCGAAGAGTGCGTGCGCCACGAGCCGCCTTCAGCGGAGCCGGTGCTTCGCCGATTTATTCGCGGCTTCTCATCCACGCGGCTCGCGCATCATCCAACGCGCGGAATATCGTCCATCACCTTTTTGCGCAGCCGGGAGGGCCTCGGGATCATATTATGTCGAGCGATCGATTCCACGAGTGGAATTTCCCAGCCGAATAATACCTGTCCGAACCGTGCAATAGATTGGCGAAAAGCAGGTCCAGTCGCACCGGGTACTTATTTTCCTATAGCCGGGATCTAAGCAGCTCGGCGGATCGAAAACAGCAGCCTCAATTTGTCCCTGCCGCTTGCTGGTAGAAATCCGTCATTGACTTACTCAGCCCGTCCAGGCAGCTCTTTTTGGTGTAAAGCATGTGGCCGGCTCCGCAATAAGTCAAACTGATGTGGCCGCTCAGAGACGGATCCAAGCCCAGATGGTTCACGGTGTATTCAGTGGCGAAGAACGGCGTCGCCAGGTCGTAGTAGCCGTTGGCGATCATCACTTTCAGGTGGGGCTCTTGACTCATCGCCTCGCGCATCATCTCTGCCGTATTCACGTATTGGTTCTCGAATCGCTTGTAACTCCAGGGACGTACTTTTCCCGTTAGGATTTCGTACGGCAGATCGCTTTCATATTTCAGCTCCACGCTTAGATATTCGTTAAATGCAGCCGTATAGGCGCCTTGCACCGAAGCATAGCTGGGATCGTAATCGGGATTCTCACCCGCCGCATCGAAATCCACGCCCTCCAGGCGGCTGTCGTAGCGGCCCACGGTGCGCCGTTCCTTGCGGAGCAGCTCTTTGGTGAATCGTGAAATAGAAATGCGCAGGTTGGCCTCTTCGACAAACTCTTCAGACAGTCCGGTGAGGCGCGCCAGCTGGCGCCCGACATTGGTCCGTTCGGAGGCCGTAAGCTTGTCGCCTTTCATCAGCGCCACGGTGTATTCGTTGGCGGCGAAGCTGCGCGATTCGCCCAGCGCCTTTTCCAGGTCGCCCAGATCTTTGGGCAGTTTCTTGTGATACCACGCTGTGGCTGTGTAGCTGGGCAGGTACAGGATATATGGCAAGTCATTACCCGGAGCAAACAGGATAGTTTCGAAATTGAGTACCGACGAAATCAAAGTGATACCGTTCAGATAGATTCCATGATGCTGCAATAGATATTGGGACAGCGCGGAGGCTCGCGTGGTGCCGTAACTTTCGCCGGCTAGGAATTTAGGCGAATCCCAACGTTGCGAGCGCGTGGTCCAGAGACGGATGAATTCGCCTACCGATTCCAGGTCGCCGTCGAAGCTGTGGAATTGCGCGGGATTCTCGCCCGGCGCCTCGCGGCTGAACCCGGTAGTTACGGGGTCAATGAAGACCAGATCGGTGAACAGCAACGCAGTGTCTTCGTTATCCACCAGATGATAAGGCGGCGCCGGCTGCTCACCGTCCGGCCCCATGGCGACGCGTTTGGGTCCCAGGGCGCCCATGTGCAGCCAGACCGACGATGAGCCTGGTCCACCGTTGAAGGTGAACGTTAACGGGCGCTTGGTGGCATCCGTGACATCGTCGCGCGTGTATGCAACGTAGAAAATGTTCGCCCAAGGTTTGCCGTCGTCTTTTTTCAGGACCAATGTTCCAGCGGTCGCCGTGTACGGGATCTTCTTGCCGTTGACGGTGATCTCATGCTTGGTCTTCGAAGTTGTCTCAACAGCCGGAGGTGCGGGGAACTGTTCCGATCCGGCGGCGGGCTTAGCGCCTGAATCGGGTTGCGAGCCGGTAGCCGGCGGAGGTTGACCGCCTGGGCGGCGTCCCTGGCCTTGAGCGCAGAGCACTGGTATCAATGTGATGGAAGCGGCGGCGATGTTGAGGAAGCAAGTACGCAAGTAGTTTTCTCCTGAGACCTATGCGAAACACCATATTATCGTGGAACCACGTGGGGCAGTATGTCATCCCAATGCCACTTAGTTTTCCGGACCATGGTGGGGCAGGGCCACGCCCTGCCAGGTGGGTCATGAGCCGGTTGTGCAAACGGTGGACGAATCGATGGTTCCGGCATGCCGGAAATTCACTTCCCGGAGATCCCGGCAGGGCATGGCCCTGCCCCACCAGGCAAAACTAAGTGGCATTGGGATCATCCTGCGGGTGCCAACCCGCCTGTTTTGGGTTAGCAACCTGCCCAACAACTACACGCGTGCTAAACTCACTGATCAAAGCCCTCCATGCTGTTGCCTTACCTGCATCGCATAGCCGCGCGTGAAAATCTTTCTTCCGATGACGCCCGGCTGGCGATGTTGGCCATTCTGAGCGGGGAAGCCACCACTCCCCAGATCGCCGCGTTCCTGATTGGCCTTCGCACCAAGGGCGAGACAGCGGATGAACTGCTAGGCTTTGCGTTGGCCATGCGGGAAAAAGCAACGCGCGTGGATGCTGGCCCCGAGCCTCTGCTCGATACCTGCGGGACCGGCGGGGATGGCGGCCGGACGTTCAACATCTCCACCATCGCCGCGTTCGTGGTGGCGGGCGCGGGCGTGCGCGTGGCCAAACACGGAAACCGCTCGCTCTCGAGCGCCTGCGGGAGCGCCGATATTCTGGAAGCGCTCGGCATTCACATTTCGATTTCGCCTGAGCAGGTAGGTCAATCCATCCGCGAAACCGGCATCGGATTTCTGTTCGCGCCGCTGTTTCATCCCGCCATGAAGCATGCACAGCCGGCGCGGCTCGAGTTGAAGATGCGGACAGTATTCAATCTTCTCGGCCCGCTGACTAATCCCGCCGGAGCCACGCGGCAGTTGATCGGCGCGCCATCCCTCCAGGCTGCCGAATTGATGGCCCAGGCGCTGCTGGGCCTGAAATCAGAACGTGCGTTTGTGGTGCATGGCTCGGACGGTTTGGATGAAGTGACTACCACCGGCCCGACCGCGGTCTTCGAAGTAACGCGCGAAGGTGTCCGAAAGTTGGAGTGGATCCCATCGGACTTCGGCGTGGAGCAGGCCAGCTCTTCCCATCTCGCGGGCGGCGACAAAGTAGTGAACTGCAGGATTGCAACCGCCATTCTGCATGGCGAACGCGGCGCGCAGCGCGACATCGTCCTGGTAAACGCCGCAGCCGCATTGCTAGCCGCCGGCGTCGTCGCAGACCTTCGAGAGGCCATGCTTCTCGCGGAAGAGTCGGTAAATTCCGGCGCAGCCCGGAAAAAAGTAGAACACCTCGCATCGTTCACCACCGCCCATGAACGAGAAACGAGAAACGAGAAACGAGAAACGGGGATCTAGAAACCAGAAACGATTACGTAGTCCGCCAGCTGATTCATATCGTCGACCACAATATCCGGCGGGTCCTGTTCAAAACTCTCCGGCTGGAACCCGTACGAGACGCCGCAGGCTCTCACCTTCGCGTTGCGTGCCGTACGTATGTCCACGCCGCTGTCTCCCACCATGATGGCGCGTTCGCGCGGGATTCCGCTTTCTTCCAGCAGCTTCTCAATGCCGATCGGGTCCGGCTTCTTCTGCTCAAAGCTGTTGCCACCGTAAACCTGAAAGAAATGGCCGCCTAATCCCAGCCCCTCCACGATGGCGCGGCTGAACCGCACCGGTTTGTTGGTGAGCACAGCCATCTTAGCGCCGCTTTCGAGCATTCGGTCGAGCCCCTCTTTTACGCCGGGATACAGGCGCGTGTTGTCCAGCATATGATCGCGATAGTAGGCCAGGAAAAATTCCAAGGCGCGCTGCACCTCTGCTTCGCTAGCGTCCGGCCCCAAGGCGCGCCGCATCAGGACCGGAGCGCCGTTGCCAACATAGGACGCCACCAATTCTTCCGAAATCGGCGTCAGATTCATCAGCCCTCTGGCGGCATTCACGGAGTGGACCAAATCCAGCTTTGAATCCACAAGAGTGCCGTCCAGATCGAAGATCAGCAAATTCATTCGTGACGTACCTTGGGAGCTTCCGCGGCGTGCTCAGACCCGGTGTGCTCAGACCACGCCTTCATTACTTTGTCTTTCGTCTCCCGGAACGCGTCCTTCACTTCCCGCGGCGTGAGTGCGGCGAGTATGTTGGATGCATCCAGCATGTACGGCATCAGCCTCGAATCCAGCACCGAGCGCGGCGGAGTCGAGGGCGCGAAGGCCAGCAACACCGTGACCAGCGCCACTGCCATAACCACACCCCTAATGAATCCAAAGCCCGCGCCCAACAACCGATCCAGCCACGACAGGCCGATCCACTTGAAAAGCTTGGCCAGCAACTGGCCGATTATGGCTCCAACCAACACGATGCCAATAAAAATGACGAAGAAGCCGATCAGGTTAGCGATCGCGTGCGAACTGACGTAGTCCAGCACGTAAGCCGCCGCGATCCCGTAACACCAGAAGCCCAGAAAGATGCCGAGTATCGTGGCAATGAAGCCTACTCCCACTCGGGCAAATCCAGCCGTGAAACCCGAGAGTACAGAGAAGCCGATTACCAGCACCAACAGAATATCGATCCAGTTCACAGCGGCTTCCCCGTCAGCACGGTATAAGCTTCGCGGTATTTCTCGCTGGTTCTCTGGACGACATCCGCCGGGAGCGCCGGCGCAGGAGGCTGCTTGTTCCAATGGATCGATTCCAGGTAATCTCGAACATATTGCTTGTCGTAGGACGCTTGCGGTCCGCCTGGCTGGTAATTCGCGCGCGGCCAGAAGCGTGAAGAATCCGGCGTCAGCACCTCATCCGCCAGAACCAATTGATCGCCGATGAACCCGAACTCGAACTTAGTATCGGCAATGATGATGCCGCGCGTTTCGGCGTATTTCGCGGCGCGCGAATAAACCTCCAGCGTCAGCGCGCGGACGCGGCCAGCCAGCTCTACGCCCAATTGCGCCGCTGCCGTGTCGAAAGAAATATTTTCATCGTGTTGGCCGGATTGCGCCTTCGTTGCCGGCGTGAATACCGGCTCAGGAAGCCGGTCGCTCTCGCTGAGTCCTGCTGGAAGCGGAATGCCACAGATGCTACCTTCGCGGCGGTAATCCTTCCAACCGGAGCCCGACACATAACCCCTCGCGACGCACTCCACTTCCAGCATCCGCGCGCGCCGCACCAGCATCGATCGGCCCTCCAGCTGATCGCGAAAGAGACGGAAGCCCGCGGGGTAATCATCCACGTCAGCCGATACAAAATGGTTGGGCACTACTTCACGCAATAGATCCAGCCAGAAGATGGTGAGCTGGGTCAGCACGCGGCCCTTATCAGGAATCGGAGTTGGCAATACGTAATCGAACGCCGAAAGGCGGTCCGTGGCGACGATGATCAGGAAATCTCCGGCGTCATAGATGTCCCGGACCTTGCCGCGCGCGATGGGTTGAATGCCGTTCAGGTTGGTTTCAAACAGGGGTTCCAATACATAGTGTTATCACGTAACGGTAACGGCTGCTATGCTCTTCGTAATATTTTCTTGGGTTACCGATAGGCTAGCAACCGGGGATCAATCACTTAGAGATGGTCTCCGCCGTGCCATGCAATCCAACGAAGGAGCAATACCAAATATGAATTGGGACAGAGTAGAAGGCAACTGGAAACAGCTGAAGGGCAAAGCCCGCGAGAAGTGGGGCAAGCTCACTGATAGTGACTTTGAACAGATTGCCGGCAAGAAAGATCAACTGATCGGGCGTATTCAAGAGCGTTACGGAATCAGCAAGGACGAAGCTCAGAAACAAGCCGACGAGTGGGTGAAAGCGCAAGCCATCGACGAACGCGAAGCGCACCTGCACACTTCAGGCCGTCCCTAGCGTCCTGCCATCTTAGTCCTCATTGCTAGTTAGGCCGCCCGAGGCGCAGGTCCCCGACCTGCGAAAGCAGTTTTCGGGCGGCCATTTTTTAGGATGGCTCCAACTATACTGGGGAATTGCGGCTTTCAATCTGCAACGAAGTATATGAGCAGTGGCCCTTCGAAAAGGTCTGCGCCAGCATCCGGCGGATCGGATACTCGGGGATAGAAATCTCGCCGTTCACGCTCGCCGAGCGGCCGGGCGAGATCTCCGCCGCGGACCGCAAGCGTTATCGCGAAATCATTCGAGCCCACGGACTGAACTTCGCCGGACTGCATTGGCTGATGGTCTCGCCGAAGGGTCTGCACGTCACAACACCCGATCGCGAACTGCGAGAGCGAAGCTGGCGGCATATTCTGGAGCTGATCGATCTTTGCTCGGACTTGGGTGAGGATGCCGTCATGGTATTTGGATCGCCCAAGCAACGCTGCGCGGTAGATGGGTTGAGTCCGGCGGAGGCTACCAGAAACTTCACCGCTGGCCTCGCGAGTGTCGCCTCCCGTGCCGAAGAGCGCGGCGTGACTATCCTGGTGGAAGCGCTTCCCATCGGCCAATGCGACGTTATAACTACGCTCGAGGAAGCCGCCGAAATCGTGAACCAGTTGAACAGCCCTGCGGTGCGCACCATGTTCGATACGCACAATGCAGTAAACGAAACCGAACCGCATGCCGTTTTGGTGGATCGTTACTTCGATTTGATCCGGCATGTCCACATCAATGAAATGGACGGGCGTCATCCCGGTACCGGTAACTACGATTTCAAACCGGTGTTCGATATTCTCGAGCGGCGTGGCTACCGGCACTGGGTGTCGCTTGAGGTATTCGATTTCACTCGGGGTCCTGAGAAGATCGCCGAAGACTCGCTGCGTTTCATCGAAAAAGAAATCGAGCAATCCACAGCATGAAGCGCTATGTAGTGACTGGTGGAGCGGGCTTTATTGGTTCGGCGTTAGTACGAGCGCTTTTGGCTCGGGCGGATGGCCAAGTGCGGGTGATCGACAACCTGCTGACCGGTCATAAGAAGAACCTGGAGGAGGTAAGTTCGCGCATCGCGTTCCACCACTCCGACATCCGCGATTACAGCGCGGTGGCCGCAGCGGTCGAAGGCGCTGAAGTTGTATTTCATCTGGCCGCCATTCCATCCGTGCCGCGCTCCATCCGCGAGCCGGTGCCGTCGCACGAAGTGAACGTCAACGGAACGTTCAACGTTTTCCGGGCCTGCGCGGAGGCCAAAGTGCGACGCGTTGTGTACGCCGCTTCATCATCCGCATACGGAGATACGGAAGTGTTGCCCAAAGTGGAAAGCATGCTTCCCCGCCCCAAATCCCCCTATGCGGTGCAAAAACTGCTGGGCGAATACTACGCCTCCGTGTTCCACTCCGCATTCGGCCTGGAGACGGTGTCGCTGCGTTTCTTCAATGTTTATGGCGAGCGGCAGGACCCGTCCAGCCCGTACTCGGGAGTACTTTCGCTCTTCATGCGGGCCTTGATTGAACGGCGCTCGCCCGTCATCTTCGGCGATGGCGAGCAGACCCGCGATTTCACCTATGTGGAGGACGTGGTTGGTTTGTGTTTGAAAGCGTCGAACGCGGCCGGCGTAGCGGGCAAAATGTACAACGCCGGCAACGGCGGGCGATACTCGCTGAATCATATATGGGAGCTGCTGCAAAAGATCGAAGGAGTTTCGCTGCCGCCTAGCTACGCTCTGCCGCGCGAAGGCGACGTTCACGATTCTCAGGCCGATACCACTGCAGCGCGCCGCGACTTGGGGCACGATCCGCAATATACGCTCGAGCAGGGGCTGCGAAGAACTTTGGCGTGGTATCGCGCGTCATGTTGAGCATCATTCGCGACACGATTCGCAAGATCCCGAGGAGCAAAGTAGCAACCTATGGCGATGTCGCCAAAGCGGCCGGATTCCCGGGCTGCGCCCGCCAAGTGGTGTGGGCTCTCCGAAACGCCCGCGGGATACCATGGCATCGCGTGCTCGGAGCGGGCGGCAAGATCCTATTGCCGGGTGAATCCGGACTGGAGCAAAGACTGCGCCTGGAGACGGAAGGCGTGACATTCCACGGAGGCCGCGTGTGGATGGCAAAACATCAATACAAGTTTCGCGCCAGAGCCCCCAGACCCCGCGAGCGAATACAAAAATGATGCCGAACCGCGACCGGGAGGAAGCGCAAAGAGTGCGGCGCGCACCGCAAAACGGTCCAGTACCTGGCCAGCGCCGCGCTCCGTTGTGCGCAAGTTCCTTAAGAGCGTAAAGGGTGCGGCGCGGCCCGGAGCGGTCCAGCGCGGCGGTATCCTAAAAACATGCTATTTCCCCGAATGCTTCCCGTTCGACAGCATTTTCCGGATCACCGCATTCCGGACATTCGCGATGCAGTTCAAAGTCAGCTTCGAGAATCCGGCTTCAGCTCGCGCCT
>DASYNU010000045.1:0-35409 GCA_036008345.1 Bryobacteraceae bacterium | reverse complement strand
GCGGTCGCCGTTCGGTTACGCGCCCCCCCAGAACTCAAATTCTCTGTAAGAACTCCTCCATCCGCCCGACTACCTAGCCAGAATGATCCAAGCCCACAACCTCCAAAAACGATTCGGCGCGGTTCAAGCAGTCCGGGACCTATCCTTCAGTGCTTCCGACGGAAAAATTACTGGTCTCCTAGGATCCAACGGCGCCGGCAAAACCACCACCCTTCGCATGATCTGTGGAGTGCTCCAGCCCGACCACGGCACGGTTCGTATCGACAAACCTGTCGGCGCGTTGCTCGACCACATCGGCCTCTACCCGCGCCTCACCACGCGTGAAAACCTCGCCTACTTCGGTGAATTGCGCGGCATCCCACGCGCCCGGCTCGCACAAAGAATCGATCAGGTGCTCTCTCAATTCGGAATGGAACACATCGCCGACCGGCGCACCGGCGGCTTCTCTCAAGGTGAGCGCATGAAGACGGCGCTCGCCAGAGCCATCCTGCACTCCCCTCAAAATCTTCTGCTCGACGAACCTACCAATGGCCTGGACGTTCCCAGCGTCCGTTCCCTCCGCGGTCTGCTGCGTCAGATGCGCGATTCAGGGATGTGCATCGTGCTCTCCAGTCACATTCTGGAAGAGGTCCGCATCCTCTGCGATCACGTTGCTATCGTTTCCGCCGGCCGCGTGGTCGCGCAAGGGTCCCCGGAAGATCTCTGCCGCCGAACCGATACTGAATCACTAGAAGACGCCTTCATAAAACTGACACAGGAGAATCTCGAATGCTTAGCCACGCTCTAATCGTTGCCAGAAAAGAAATTCGCGACCATCTGCGCGACACCCGGTCGCTGGTCTCTTCCGCGTTCTACGCCTTGATGGGGCCGCTCGTGGTCGGCATGGTATCCATTGCAGTTCACGGCGCCGTACATGGCGAGAAATCCTCCGCCGTCCTTTTGAGCATGGCGTCGGTGTTGGCTCTGGTAGCTACTTTCGTCGGCGGGATGAATGTCGCTATGGACGCCATCGCCGGTGAACGCGAGCGCCGATCGCTGCTGCCACTCCTGATGAATCCGCTTCTCCGCCGCGACGTGGTTCTTGGCAAATGGCTGGCCATCAGCTTGTTCGCTGTTGCCGGCGTGATCATCAATCTCGCGGGATTCGCGATCGTAGTCGGGTTGCCTTTCCATGTATTGATCGCCGTAACGCTTGGCCTGATTCCTTTGGTCCTGTTCGCCTCAGCCTTAGAGCTGCTGATCTCCACCTGGTCACGCAATATAAAGGAGGCGCATACTTACCTGTCGCTGGTGATCTTCCTCCCCATGGTCATCGGCATGTTTTTGATATTCTTTCCGCACATGGCTTCGACGTGGCTTTGGCTACCCGTGGCTGGTCAGCAGTTGCTGATCGATCTGCTAACCAAAGGGGCGCCCGTTTCGCTGGTTTCAACACTGGCGCTGAGCCTGATCACAGCAGCGTCCGCGACACTCGTCTTGCTGCTCAGCGCGAGACTTTTGCATCGAGATGAATTTGTCTACGGCAGCTAGCTTCGAAGCGGCGGATTCGGAGTCCACAATCGAAGAGCAGCTCAATCGATTGCTGACTGAAAACGGCCCGGCGCTGTTGCGGCTGGCTTCGAGCTATACCAACACATCCAGCGATCGCGACGATCTGTTTCAGGACATCGCGATCGCGCTCTGGAAAGGGTTACCCAGATTCAGAGGCGAATGTTCTGAGCGGACATTTCTTTTCCGCGTGGCGCACAATCGCGCCATCGACTTTTTGCGGCGTCACCGCGCACCAACCTCTCCCATCGACGCCGAATCGCCGATCCGCGATGCACGCCCCAATCCGGAAACCGGCCTCGCTCAGGAGCAACAAGGCGAACGCCTCCGCCGGGCTATTCATCGCCTGCCGCTGCCCTACCGGCAAGTCATCACCCTGACGCTCGAAGAAATGTCCTATAGCGAAATCGCAGCCATCTTAGGCGTCACCGAAACCAACGTTGGCGTTCGCCTGAATCGAGCCCGCCAACTGCTGCGGCAACTCCTGGAGAAAAGCAAATGAATCTGGATGCTGAACTAGAACTCTGGCGCGAACAGTGGCAAGCCTCGTCAGAAGCGCCTGTACTGACTGACCTTCGGAAACGAGTAGCGCGCCAGTCGCTCTACATGCGGATCGTATTGATAGCCGAAATCCTAGTGACGCTGGTGATCGGCGGCGGCACCATGCTGCTGGCCATGCGGAATCCACAACCCGCAATGCTGATCCTGGCTGCCGCAACCTGGCTATTCATCACTGCCGCCTGGATCTTCGGACTGTCGAATAGAAAAGCCGCCTGGTCCCCCGCAGCCGCGACCAACTCAGCGTTCCTAGATATTTCCATCCGCCGATGCCGAGCGAATCTCCGCTCCGTAACCTTCGGAGCAATTCTCTACGCAGTGGAGATGACGTTCTGCCTTTCCTGGATCCACCACGAATCCGGCTCCTTGTCTTCAACCCTGATCGGGGTGATCGCTCTAGTCACGCTAATCTTCGCCACGGTTCTGATCTGGTACCGAAGAAAGAAACGTTTCGACCTGTCCTACCTCCTTAACGTGCACAGAGACCTGACGGCAGAATGATTTCGTCTTATCCGTGTTCATCCGTGTGCATCCGTGCCGAAATAAGAATCTCCCTCTCCCCATCGCCCACAGCCCGTAGCCTGATCTCCACCCTCTCCTCGGGCATCAACTCCATAAATCGCTCACCCCACTCCACCAACACGACAGCCTCGCGCTCGAAGATCTCGTCCAGCCCGATGGACGCCACTTGCTCCGCGCGATCCAACCGATACAGGTCGACATGATAAACCTTCGCCCCATATTCATGAATCAAAGTAAAAGTGGGGCTCGAAACTTCGTCCGGATGCGCGGCCCCCAGGCCCTTGACGAGACCCTTAGCCAACGTAGTCTTCCCAGCCCCTAAATTGCCGATCAATAACACCACGCACTTGGCCGGCAACTGCGCCGCCAACTCCTCGCCCAACGCGACGGTCTCCTCTTCAGAGCGTGTGTGAATGATCCGCGACTTCACGCATGGCCTCGGGCAAGAATTCAAACAAGTCCGTAGCAATCAGCGATTTTTCCCCAAGCTTGGCCGCGCCCAACTCGCCGCATCTGCCGTGCAAATAAACCGCGGCCAGCAGCGCCGCGTCAATTTGATCCGGAAACTGCGCGCTCAATCCAGCGATCAGCCCGGTGAGAACATCGCCAGTCCCACCAGTCGCCATCGCCGGCGAACCAGTGGGATTAATCCAAACTTGGCCATTCGGCGCGGCGATGACACTGCGGTTTCCTTTCAATACCAAGTGCACGTCGCGGTCCGTCGCGAACGCTCGGGCAGTGGCGATCCGATCAGCTTGAATCTCCGCAATCGGGCGCCCGTTCAGCCGCGACATCTCTCCCGGATGCGGAGTAAAAATACGCGGCCATCGATACCGCGTCGGACGCCCAGCCAGCGCGTTCAATCCATCCGCGTCCACCACCATCGGCAATTGCGTTTGCTCCACCATCATCCGAACGAACTGCACCGTTGCAGGATCTTGACCCAGCCCCGGCCCGATCGCAACCACGTCTTTCTGTTCCAGCATTCGCGCCCGCGCCGCTTCGTCGAAACCCAACAGCTCGGTCATAATTTCAGGAGCATGCGCGGCGATACTTCCGAGCGCTGCTTCGGTGGATGCCACTGTCACCAATCCCGCCCCCGCGCGTAGCACCGCAATTCCAGCCATAGCCGCCGCGCCGCTCTTCCCCCGCGATCCGCCGATCACCAGCGCGTGTCCGTACAAACCTTTGTTCGAATCGCGCACGCGCGGCCGGAAGAGGTGCGCGAACAGCGCCGGCTCCGAAAGCGAAAGATAAATGGAAGCGTCCTGCTCGAACAGCTCCGGTGGACTCCCGATCGCCGCCACGTGCAATTCGCCGCACAATTCGCAAGCCGGCGACAGCACGTGGCATAACTTCGGCGCCGTGAACGTCACGGTGTGGCTCGCGTGAACAGTTTCTCCCGCTGGAACGCCCGAGTCGCTATCCAGGCCCGAGGGAAGATCCACCGACACCACTTCTGCCAGCGGAAACCGATCGTTTATGGCCCGGATCAGCTCCAGCGCGCGTCCTCTCGCGGCTCCGTGAATTCCGGTACCAAGCACGGCGTCCACAATCAGCGTCGCGGTTTCCATCTGCGGAGTAAACTCGAAAGTTACCGGACACCCAACTGCTTCCAGCATCTGATAGTTGACCGCTGCGTCGCCTTCCATCTCGGCCGGATCGCCCGCCAACACTACATCCAGAGCCCGCGGGCGAAATCGCGTATAAAGCTGCCGCGCCACCACCAATCCATCGCCGCCGTTATTGCCGTTGCCGCAGATCACCACAATGCGCTGCTGGCGCAACGGAGCGTATTTATGAGCCAGCACGTCCACCACGCGCAGCCCGGCGTTTTCCATCAGAACCAGCGAAGGAATGCCAAGCTCGCTCGACCGGCGATCCACTTCGCGCATTTGAGCCGCCGTCAGAACCTTCATGCTTGTGGCTCCGTCAGCATCTGTTCCAACTTATGCAGATTGGCGCTCTCGCCCATGGCGATTAAGAAATCACCGCCCTCGATCTCCGACTCAGCGGGCGGATTAAACAACATGCGCCCGTCGGATTTGCGGATGGCCAGGATGATTACGCCCAACTCCCTGCGGATTTGCATCTGATGCAGCGTCTTCGAAATCTGCCCGCTCGCGGCGGGCACACGTACCTGCTCGATTCCGACATCCAATCCAATACCTTTGGTTGTGAAATCGATGAACTGCGAAACATGCGGCTTCAACATCACCTGCGCCATGCGATTGCCTGTCATGTCGTAAGGCGCGAATACATAGTCCGCGCCGGCCAGCCGCATCTTCTTCTCGCTCTGCTCGGATGCGATGCGCGCTGAAACCAGCAGCGTGGGTTTTAGAGCTTTCGCGGAAAGAATCACGAACAGATTATCGGCATCGCTCTGCAATGTCGCGATCAATCCCTTGGCTCGCAGCACCCCGCTATCGGCCAGCGTCTGATCGTCGGTGGCATCCGCCAGCACCGCCAGCATCCCCAGCTTCATGGCCCATTCCACCCTGTCGTCGTTCCTGTCCACCACCAGAAACGGCGCACCCGCCCTCTGGAGCTCCAACGCCGCACCTCGGCCCACGCGGCCAAAACCGCAGACAATGTAGTGGCCCTGCAAATGATCGATCATTTTCTTAGTCCGCCGCTTTCCAAAATACTGGTTCAGCTCCAGCTCGATGATGGCCTGCGTCATGCCGCCCACCGCCAGCAGCATGATGGTAACGCCAAAGAATATCAGAAAAGAATTGAAGACCCGGCCGGCATGGCTGAGCGGATGCACTTCGGCGTAGCCCACCGTACTGATGGTGATCAGCGTCATGTAAAACGCATCGAACACCGGATAGTGGTCAATCAGGATGAAACCCAGCGTTCCGCCAAGCTGCGTGATCACCACAGCGCTGCCTATGAGGATGAATCGTTTGCGGAAGCGCTCCATGCTTCCGTTATTCTAGCGCTAGCACCACAACTTCTCTCCGCCTTTTGTGTTTCCAAGGTACGGGACCGGGTGCTCCCCGCCGCGTCGATCGACGGTCTCGAATCCAATGAAACAGGAGTGAACCAATGTTCACATTTACACAGAGGATATGTGTCTTCGCGATGGCCGCAGTTGGGCTCTTCGCTCAATCTACTCCCGTAGTGCCGGCTCCCGAAACTCGCACGTCCGGCATGGTCGGCATTACCGATGGACAAGTGGCGCGTTTGAATGTTCTGAACCCGGGCGTTGCCGCGCCGGCCGTGGGCGTGGTCTGCACGGCGACTCTCAGTTTCTGGGACGGCAAGGGCGCCCTGCTCAAGACTAGTCCGGCCATCGTGCTTCCCGGACAAAGCCAATACTTGGATCTTTTCGGCGACAAAGATCTTGCTCTGACGGCCCTGGATCGTCGGCAAATCCGGGCCACCATCACCATTCCCGCGATTCCCCCGCCGCCCTCCTCCACCACCACCGGTCAACCGGCGGCTTGCACTCTGATTGGAACTCTGGAAATCTTGAATGAATCCAGCAGCAAAACCGAGGTAGTGCTGGGGATAGGCCACGTAGTCACAAGCCCAACCGTTGCAGCAGGTAACCCGTAGCCCGGCATCGGTACCAGAACCTGGTACCCCTCCAATCCCATTGTTCACTCTACTAGCCGGCGGCTAGACTGAGATCGAACTAATGACTGGAGAATAATGAAATTGATCCCGCTGTTTCTTACGTTGGCGGTCACCGCGACTGTCGCACTGGCGGACCCTGCGCCTATTACGAGCCCCAGTGATATTGGGCTGGCGCGGTCGTTGGATCTTATGGCCACGCCTCCGGGATCTTCGCAAATGGGCGTGGGCGGCGGCGAATTTTCGGGGACCGTCAACGGCTACAGCACTCTGTTCTGGTGCGTCGACGATCAAGAAGAGTTTAGTTTTGGCGATACCGGGTTCGGCAACGTGACCCTGCTCGGAAACGTCGGCGCCAACGCCAATTTCGTCAAATACGGGAACGTCACCAACAGCGGGACTCCGCATTGGAACAATACCACCGACACACTCGACAGCGTCACGCTTCCGGACGATGCCACGTCGCGTTTTGAAATGGCGGCCTATCTGGTGTCGCAGTACAACGGCTTCACGAGTTCAGAATCGGGCGCCATCGTAGCCAATACCTCGCAGGACCTAGCGATTCAGGAAGCCATCTGGTCTCTCACCAACAACAGCAGCCTCTCGGGCGGCTTCTCCACTATCAGTGGAAACGATTCGAACAACACCACCGATCAGTATTGGATCCACCAGGCGCTATTGAACTACGCTGGGGTAAACACGGCCGACTGGGCGGTTGTCTCCTGGACCACCGACAGTTCCGGCAACTTGAATTTACAATCTGACAAGCAGACCTTCCTGGTTCAAGTGGCCCCGACCCCGGAGCCGCGCCTCTACGGATTTCTGATGGTGGCGATGGCCGGCCTGTGCTTCTTCGCCAGGCGCCGCCAGCTCGCGCTCAAGCCTGTCAGCTCCCAAATAGCTTGATCATCTTATCCCGCGAACTATCGATATGCAAGGCCATCGCCTGCTGCGCTTCCTGCGGGCGATGGGATTCGAGGGCCGCTAGAATATCGGTGTGCGGAATCCAGCCTGGAACTGTCTGGGTACATAGCGTATCCAGACGTCTCACGTAGCCCAGCGCTAATTTCAGTTCGTCCACCACGCGCTGGTTCCCGGCGATCTCCGCCAGGCGCAGATGAAAAGCCTGGTTGGACGGGAGAATTTCCTCAAGTTTAGCCGTCGGATCGTTCTCAATCCGCACCAGATCGCGTAGCTCCTCCAATTGTTCGCGGCTCGCCGAGCGCGCCACTTTCTCGGCGGAAAAGCATTCCAGCAGCCGCCTGAATTCGTACAGTTCCACAATGTCGCGCACGGAGATGGGCGCAACCAAATAACCCTTGCGCGGGATTCGGACCAACCATTTGTCCTGTGCCAGCCGTCCACAGGCTTCGCGTACCGGCGTTCGGCTGGTGCGGCACTGCGCGGCCAAATCCACTTCGGACAGAAACTCGCCGGGCCGCAGACGGACAGCGATCAACCATTCGCGGAGGGTCCGATAAACACGATCCAGCTCGCCTTCCCGCTCGGCCTTCTTCTTTCTCACTAGCGTGGTGGGCATACGGCTAACACTCTGCTTGCAACTGCCAGTATACAGCTTGTATACTGCAAGAATCCAGGCGAACCCAACCGATGTGCGGAATAGTGGGCTATCTCGACAAGACGGGCAAGCATGCGGGCGCGCTGGGATGCACGGTGTTGGGCATGCTCAACGCACTGGGATGCCGCGGTCCGGATTCCGCGGGAGTCGCATTGTATGGCGCTGCGCGGGATGGGCAACTGGTGGCTCGGGTGGCGCTCCCAAGCGGGAATCATTTCGAAGATTCCGCCGCGAAGATTATTGCGGCGGCCGGGAACTTTGGCGCAGTCACCGATTCCAGCATCACGGATTGCTACCTGCGATTCCGGATAGCGGGCGATGCATGCATTCAACAGTTGATCGATGCCGTGGAATCGGTTGAGCCGGGATCTGAAGTAGTAAGCCTGGGGCGACACCTGGAAATCGTTAAACAAGTGGGATCGCCCGAAAATCTGGAGGCTACTTATCGCGTCTCCGGATTTCGAGGCACACACGGCATTGGCCACACGCGGCTCTCTACCGAATCGCGCGTGGATCTCAGCCATTCGCAACCCTTCTGGTCGCATGGCTTTCCCGATTTGGCCGCCGCTCACAATGGCCATATCACCAACTACCATCAGCTTCGCCGCCGCTACGAGCAGCGCGGTATTCGTTTTTATACCGAGAACGATTCGGAAATCATCGGCATCTATCTGGCTGGGCGATTAAACGCCGGACGCAGTCTGGAAGAGGCATTTGACAGTATGCATCGCGACCTGGATGGGTCGTTCAGCTGCGTGGTGGCCACCGATTCCCAGCTTGGCTTCGTGAAAGATCAGTTTGCTCTGAAGCCACTGCTGTACGCCGAAACCAGTGACTTCGTCGCTATCGCGACCGAAGAGATCGCGTTGCGAAACGCACTCCCGGGCGATTACGCGGTGCGCGAGGCGCAAGCCAAGGAGTCACGCATATGGCGGAAGTGATTTGCAGCGGCCGAAGCATCCGCGAAATTAACGCGGACATCAAATCCCGCATTCGCGGCGGCGACCAGCAGATCACGGTTAAGAATCCCGGTGCGCGCCATAACTTGGCGGTCGCGATTTTGGAACCCGCGCACGTAACCATCGAAGGCAGCGCCGGATATTATTGCGGCGCGCTGGCGGATGGCTCCACGGTGGAAATAACGGGGAGTGCCGGTTGGGGTTTGGCCGAATCCATGTTGAATGGAACCGCCATCGTGCATGGCAGCGCTGGAAATGGCGCTGGCGCGGCCATTCGTGGAGGCGCGGTGATCGTTCATGGCGATGCAGCGGCGCGCGCGGGAGTCTCCATGAAAGGCGGCCTGGTGCTGATCGGCGGAAGCTGCGGGTATATGGCCGGTTTTATGGGCCAGAAGGGATCGTTAATCGTTTGCGGCGACACCGGCGATGCGTTCGCCGATTCCATGTACGCGACGGTTTGCTACGTGGGCGGCAAGATCACGGGCCTGGGAACTGACACGGTGCGGGAGGATTTGAGCTCGCAGGATGTAGAATTTCTGGACGCCACTTTGGAGCGCTATCTGCCGTTTGAAATCCGCAAAACCAAACCTGCCGGCAAGGTCTTCAAGAAGGTGGTTTCGGGGCGCAGACTTTGGAACTTTAGCCAGCGCGACCGGACCATCTGGCAGGAGGCTCTGTAGAATGCTCGAAACCAGCGGGACATTTCAACCTGGCGTTATCGAAGAGATCCAGCGCAAGGCAGCCACGGGTATCTATGACATTCGCGGCTATGGAACGTTGCGCGAACGCCGCTGGGCTACATTTGACGACCTGACCTTCTTGCCCTGTTCGCTGACGCGCATTCCGCTGGAAGGCTATCGCGAGAAATGTTCCACCAAGACAATCCTCGGGACACGGCACGCGGAAAAGCCGATTGAACTCGACATCCCCATCATGATCACGGGCATGAGCTGGGGAGCGCTGTCGCTGAACGCAAAAACGGCGCTGGCGAAAGGCGCGGCCATGGCCGGATCATCCAACACCACCGGCGATGGCGGCATGCTGCGCGCGGAGCGCGATAACAGCAAGTATCTGATCTATGAAGTTCTGCCGTCGCGCTATGGAATCAACATTCACGATATGCGCGAGGCGGATGGTATCGAATTAACCATCGGTCAAGGCGCGAAGCCCGGAACCGGCGGTCTTCTGTTGGGTTCAAAAGTCTCGGATGTCATCGCCCAACAACGCGATTTACCTCTGGGCGTGGATCAGCGCAGTCCGGCCCGTCACCCCGATTTTCTCGGGCCCGATGACATGGTCATCAAGGTGGAAGAACTGCGTGAAGCTACCGATGGCAAAGTTCCGATATTCATCAAAATGGGCGCCAGCCGTGTGTTCGATGATGTAAAGCTGGCGGCCAAAGCTGGTGCGGACGTGATTGTAGTGGATGGAATGGAAGGCGGCACGGGCGCCTCACCGGCCATTCTGCAGGAACACGTGGGCTTGCCCACGTTAGCGGCGGTTTGTGAAGCCCGCCGCGCACTGGAAGACATCGGCCTCTATGGCGAAGTGCAGTTAATTATCGCGGGCGGGATTCGCGACGGAGTAGACGCGGCGAAAGCTATGGCCCTGGGCGCGGACGCCATATACATAGGTACGGCTGCGTTGATTGCGTTAAACTGCAACCGCGCAATTCATCAGATGGATTATCACGCCATCGGAGCCGCACCGTACCACTGCCACCATTGCCACACCGGCCGTTGTCCGGTGGGAATCACCACGCAAGACCCGTTGCTGATGAAGCGCCTGGATATTGATGAAGCTTCCGAACGCGTATTCAACTTGCTGTGCGTGATGACCATGGAAATTCAAATGCTCGCCCGTGCTTGCGGAAAGAGCGATATTCATCATCTGGAACCGGAAGACATGGCGGCGCTCACCGCGGAAGCGTCCATGATCTGCGGCATCCCGCTGGCTGGCACCAGAAAGGTATTCGGAAGCTGAATGTCCTTTTTACTGGCTTGTCCGGAATGTGGAGAACGCAGCGCTTACGAATTCCGCTTCGGCGGCGAGGTCAAATCGCGTCCGCAGCAGGGCGATAGCGAAGAGGCCTGGTTCCAATACATCTACACCAAAGCGAATGAGGCCGGGGAGCAGGAGGAATGGTGGTTCCACCGCAACGGCTGCCGCAAGTGGTTCCAAGCCCTGCGGGACACCCGAACCAACACTGTCATCGCTACATGGAAGCCGGAGTAATTAAAAGTGGCTATCCACTTTAATGGAAGACAGATTCCTATCCAGGAAGGCGATACGGTGGCATCTGCCCTATATCGCGCCGGCCAGCGCATTTTCACTCGCAGCTTCAAATATCACCGGCCCCGCGGCTTGCTCTGCTGCGCGGGCAATTGTCCGAACTGCCTGATGAACGTGGATGGAATTCCTAACGTCCGCACCTGCATCACTCCGGCGCGTGCGGGTATGGCGGTGAAACATCAGAATGCGCGGCCCTCTTTGGATTTCGACTACCTGGCCATTGCTCAACGATTCGATTGGATGATGCCGGTGGGCTGGTACTACAAACACTTCACCAATCCACGCATGTGGCATCTGGCCGAGGCACAAATCCGCAAAGTTGCGGGATTGGGTGAGGCTCCTCCGCCGGATGCTCCCGAAGCTGTATACGAACACGCTCACATGCAGGCCGGCGTTGCCGTGATCGGTGGAGGCGAAGCTGGATTGAAGGCGGCGCGCGAAGCTGCCGAGCAAGGCGAACGCGTGGTCGTGGTGGACGATCAACCGCGCGGTGTCGTACCAGCCGACTCGAAGTTTAGCCTGCTATCGCGTTCCTACTGCTTCGGGTTTTACGAGGGAAACTTGCTCGGTGTATTGCAATCGGAGCCGCATTCGGGTGCCCGCGAGCGGCTGGTCCACCTCCGGGCGAAGCGCGTGGTGGTTGCAACCGGCGCTTACGAGGCGCCGCTGACGTTTAAGAACAATGATCTGCCTGGAATCATGTTGTCCACCGCTGTCTGGCGCTTGATTCACCGGCACGGCATTCAGCCCGGAACCAGCGCCGTCATTATTTCGAATGAACTCGGGGATTCGAATATTGCGGCCGAACTTCGTAACGTGGGAATCGCAGTGGTGGCCAGCGTTCCTCCGAGCGACGTTTTGGAAGCTACCGGCGGCAAACACGTTACAGGATTGCGTACCAGTCGCGGCAACTACGCGTGCGATTTAGTGGTCACGTGCGGGCATCGCATCCCGGACGCAGGGCTGCTCTCTCAAGCCGGAGCGAAACTTCGGTGGAGCGCTGAGGCGGGCGCGTTTGTTCCGGTTGAGTTTCCGCCGAACGTCACGGCGGTTGGAGACGTGCTCGGTGCGGGTCTGAAAGCCGCGGCCATGCTCCCAGCACCGGCGGAAACCACGAATAAAAGAACCTTCGTCTGCCTGTGCAACGACGTAACTACGCAAGATCTTTCTGACAGCGTGGCGGAAGGCTTCGATCACATTGAATTGCTGAAGCGCTATACGACGGCAACCATGGGCCCATGCCAAGGACGCATGTGCCAGCTTCAGGCTATCGGCATCTGCGCGCGCGAAACTCGTCGTTCGATTCCCGAGACCGGCGTTACAACTTCACGGCCTCCGAATCCGGGAGTTACGCTGGGCGCACTCGGCGGCGCACGGCATCATCCAATTCGGCGCACCCCCATGCATCACCAGCATGCGGATCTGGGAGCTGTGTGGATGGACATGGGCGATTGGAAGCGCCCTCGCTACTACAAAAGCGCTCAGACGGAACGAGAATGCGTCCAGCAGGAATATGCGGCCGTGCGGCAAGCTGTCGGAGTAATAGATGTCAGCACGCTCGGCAAGTTGTCGCTGAAGGGCCGGGATAGCGGCAAGCTGCTGGATAAGGTTTATACCAGTCGCTTTTCCGATCTGAAACCTGGACGCGTCCGCTATGCAATGTTGTGCGATGAAGCCGGAATCATGTTGGATGACGGCACCATTTCGCGCCAGGCGGATCATGAATTCTTCATTACCACCACTACCGGCAATCTGGATTTCGTGGAGCAGTGGCTGGAGTGGTGGCTGGCGGGCGCGGGTTGGGACGCTCAGGTAAATAACTTGACGTCCGCGTTGGCTGCCGTCAATCTGGCGGGTCCCAAAGCTCGCGATGTGTTGAGCGCGCTCACGGATTGCAAGCTATCCAATGACGCGTTCCCGTACATGGCTTGCCGCAGTGCCAATGTTGCGGGCGTTCCAGCGCTCTTGATGCGCATAGGTTTTGTCGGAGAAACCGGCTGGGAAATCCATTACCCGGCGGAATCCGGCGAACATCTTTGGAGCGCCTTGATGGACACGGGCCGGACCTACGGAATTCGCCCATTCGGCGTGGAAGCTCAACGCCTGCTGCGGTTGGAGAAGCGGCACGTCATTGTTGGCGTCGACACCGACGCGCTTACCAATCCGTATGAGGCAGGCATGGGCTGGGTGGTGAAGCATGACAAGAACGATTTCATCGGGAAATTTGCTCTTGGCAAGCTGCAGGGCGCACCGGCGCAGCAAAGCTTGGTTGGATTCACGATGAGCGCGAATGAAATTCCCGAGGATGGCGCTGCGATTCTGGTGAATGGAGCGCTGGCCGGACGCGTCACCAGCGCACGCTATTCTCCGGCTGTTCAGAAAGCCATCGGACTCGGGTGGGTTACGACGGCGGCGGCTGAAGGAGCGTCGGTCGAGGTTCGAGTGGCCGGCCGGCCCGTCAAAGCCACGGTCACGCAGCACGTCTTCTACGATCCTGAAGGCGCTCGATTGAGGATGTGATGAAGCGTTCCGCATTGCATCGATGGCATGAAAAGGCGGGCGCGACGCTGGCTGAAGAGCAAGGTTGGTCCGTGCCCTTGCGCTATTCGAACGCGAAGCAAGAAGCGGACCGGGCGACGGCGAGCGTTGGCATCTGCGATCTGAGCCACATCCACGAACCACTTTCTCCTTACGCGCGTTTTCTGATTGCTGGGCCCGATACCCGCGCGGTTTTAAGCAAGCTTACGTCGCTCAATCTGGATCTGACCGCTGCCTATGGCTCCGTGGCGCATGTACGCTGCCTGTTTATGCGGGACGACCTGGGATACCTCGTGATGGTTCCGCGCGACTACGCGGAATTCGCATGGGAGGCCATTCTCGAGGCCGGCGAGGAGTTTCACATAGCGCCGTTCGGCTTGGAAGCGTGTTGGAGGCTCGAAGCTTGACGGAAAGAATGTGGAGGCCGCGCGAGCTCGGGTCAGCCTACGATGTCGTCATCATCGGAGCCGGCATTCACGGCCTGGCCACCGCCTACTATCTAGGCAAGCGTCACGGCGTGAAGAAAATCGCGTTACTCGACAAAGGCTATCTGGGAGGCGGAAACAGCGGCCGCAACACGGCTATCCTGCGCTCCAACTATCGCACGCAGGAAGGCATTCCTTTTTACGATGCCTCCGTGAAACTCTATGAACAAATGTCACAGGAGTTGGGATGGAACGTCCTGTTCAGCCAGTGCGGCCATCTTACGCTCGCGCACACCGATTCTTCTCTCATTGGCCTGCGGGTACGCGCGGAAAACAATCAAGTGCTGGGCGTCGATAGCAAGCTTATTTATCCGGACGAGATCAAGCGGATGGTCCCGGCCATCGACATCAGCAGCCGGGCGCGATTCCCGATTATGGCAGCGCTCTATCATCCGCCGGGCGGCGTGATCCGGCACGATGCGGTGGTATGGGGTTACGCGCGTGCTTGCGACCGCATGGATATCGAAATCCATCCCTTTACGGAAGTGACGGGGATCCGCGTAGAAAAGGGCCGCGCGCTCAGCGTAGCGACTACGCGCGGCAATGTCGCCGCTGGCGCGGTGCTCAACGTCACTGCGGGTTGGGCCTCCACTGTTTCCAAGATGGCCGGCGTCCCATTGCCTATCGTGTCCCACCAGCTACAAGCCTGCGTCACCGAACCGCTGAAGCCGTTTCTTGACAAGGTGATCGTTTCGGCGACACTGCACGTGTATGTCAACCAGACTGACAAAGGGGAACTGGTGTTGGGCGCGGAAATCGATCCGTACCAGAGCTACAGCATGCGGTCCACGCTTCCGACACTGGAACAGATCGCCGGTCACACGCTCGACCTGTTTCCTCAATTGCACGGGCTGCGCATCCTGCGCCAGTGGGCCGGCGTCTGCGATATGACGCCGGACTATGCGCCCATCATCGGACGCGCGGAAGAGGTGGAGAATTTCTATATGGACGTTGGATGGGGAACTTACGGATTCAAAGCGGGTCCCATCGCCGGCCAGTGCACGGCGGAATTGATGGCTACGGGCAAGACGCCGGCATTGATTCAGGCTTTCTCGCCGGGACGTTTCCGCCGGGGACAGCTAGTGGGAGAAAAAGCGGCCGCGGCAGTTTCTTCATAATCCGAAAAGAGGACATCGATGACCATGGAAGACGTCAGAAAGCTGGTTCGCGACAAAGGAATCGAGTATTTCTTCTGCTCGTTTGTGGAGATGAGCGGCGCCCCGAAGGCCAAACTGGTTCCTGCTACCAACCTGGAAGAAATGGCGTCGGAGGGTGCGGGATTCGCGGGGTTCGCGGCCGGCGACCTGGGCCAGGGTCCGCACGATCCGGACGTCGTCAGCATTCCCGACTTCGCATCGCTCACGATTCTGCCATGGAGAAAAAATGTAGCGTGGGTGCCGGGTAATTTGCACGTGGACGGCAAGTCTTGGAGCCATTGCCCGCGCACCATACTAACGCGGCAGATTGCGAAGGCGCGGCAACTGGGATACATCTTCAACGTCGGCGTGGAGCCTGAATTTATGCTGCTGAAGAAGAATGCAGCGGGAGATTATGAGCCATGGGATTCGCTCGACACTCTCGGGAAACCCTGCTACGACCTGCGCGCGCTGTATCGAAATCTGGATATTATGACTACGCTGCTGGCCCACATGCAAGAGCTCGGTTGGGGCCCGTACGCCAACGATCATGAGGATGCCAACTGCCAGTTCGAGATCAACTGGTTGTATTCAGACGCGCTGCGAACCGCGGATCGCCATACTTTTTTCAAATGGATGGTGCGAACGGTGGCGGAAGCTAACGGCCTCTGGGCGACGTTCATGCCGAAGCCGTTTTCTCATCTCACCGGCAATGGCGCGCATTTCCACATGAGCCTAGCCGACGCGGAGACCAACAAGAATATTTTTCTGGATTCGGCCGATCCACTGGGACTTTCTGAGATCGCCCGCTGGTTCATGGGCGGAGTGCTGCATCACGCCGAAGCGTTGACCGCCATCACGGCCCCGTTGGTGAATAGCTACAAACGGTTGACCCGGGGAGCGCCGCGGTCCGGCGCCACCTGGGCGCCGGTCTACGTAACATACGGCAGAGCCAATCGGACGCAGATGATTCGGATTCCCGGTCCTGGCAGGCTGGAGAATCGAACCGTGGATGGCGCGGCGAATCCTTATTTGGCGTGCGCGGTGCTGCTGGCGGCCGGTTTGGATGGAATCGAGAACAAAATCGATCCGGGTCCGTTGAACCACGATAATCTCCATGAGGTTTCCGAATCCGAGTTGAAGAAGCGGCACATTCGCTTCCTTCCGACCACGCTACGCGAAGCGCTGGACAAATTCGCCGGGGATCAAGTGCTGCAAGAAGCGCTCGGCGACGACTACGCGCAATACTATCGGCGCGTAAAATCGGAAGAGTGGCGCGCCTATCACCAAAGCGTGAGCGCCTGGGAAACCGAGAATTATTTGAAACTGTATTAAGTTCAGGTTGTGCCTGAAAGGCCGGGGGTTATCGGTTTCAACCACCAGTCGATTAGAATCCGTGAAAAAATCGCCCAAGGCGATCCGCTCTTACAGCGCCGCAGGATGGCATCCCAATATCACTTAGTTTTGCCCGGTGGGGCAGGGCCATGCCCTGCCGGGACCTCGAGGAAGTGACTTTCCGCCACGCAGCCAACCATTGGTCGTCCACCGTTTGCGACAACCGGCTCATGACCCACCTGGCAGGGGAAAATAGATGGCATTGGGATGCCGTCTCGCCCTTCACCTAGCGCGGAGCCATCCGAATGGCTCCATCCAGGCGGATCACTTCGCCATTCAGCATGGGGTTTTCGATGATCTGGCGGGCCAGTTGGGCGTACTCCGCCGGGCGGCCCAGGCGTTTGGGGAACGGCACCATGGCGCCGAGCGATGCCTTCACGTCCTCGGGCAGCGCGGCCAACAGTGGAGTATCGAAAAGCCCGGGCGCGATGGTAATTACGCGAATCCCGAGGCTGGCCAGATCGCGCGCGAGCGGCAGCGTCAGCGCGACGATTCCACCTTTCGAAGCCGAGTAGGCCGCTTGGCCGATCTGCCCATCGAAGGCTGCCACCGATGCGGTGTTGACGATCACCCCACGCTCGCCATCCGGACCCGCCTCGTTGCGTGCGATCGCCCAGGCCGCGAGGCGCGCGACGTTGAATGTGCCGATCAGATTCACCCGGATCACTTTCGTGAACCGCGCGAGATCGGCTGGGCCT
Organism: Bryobacteraceae bacterium; assembly: GCA_036008345.1. Taxonomy (GTDB): domain Bacteria; phylum Acidobacteriota; class Terriglobia; order Bryobacterales; family Bryobacteraceae; genus Palsa-89. The sequence continues at coordinate 18,117 of DASYNU010000045.1, read as the reverse complement.
TCCTTTCCGATGATCTTCTGCGGATCTCCGATGCCTGCGCAATTTACGCAGATGTGCAGCGCGCCGAAAGCTTCAGTGGCGGCTTTCACCGCCTGTTCCACTTCACCGGGATCGCTGACGTCGGCGCGTACGAACCGGCCCGATCCGCCCAGCTCACTGGCTAACGACTGTCCCAGTTTTTCGTTGAGGTCGACGATGAGGGCGCGACCGCCGGCGGAGACGATCATTCGGGCTGTGGCTGCTCCCAATCCTGACGCGCCGCCAGTAATCAGCGCGACTTTTCCCTGGATGTCCATACGGTAGACGATAGCAGAAGTGATCTGTCCCCTTGCTAACGCGCGGGGCTACACGAAAGAATGTAGCCCCGCGCGTTAGCAAGGGGACAATGTGTATAATGAAACTGTCGGGTAACGTCAGTGGGCGAAAGCCCACTTTTTTATTGCATTCGACCTATGTCCGCGATCGGCAAAGAAGAAATTGTCGCTAAGATCATCCAAATCGCCGAACGAGTTGGCGGTCCGGAGGGGATCGAAATCGTCGACGTCCAGCTGCTTGGCGCCGGCCGGGGCAGAGTTCTGCGCGTTTTTATCGACCGGCCGCAGGGTGTCTCTCACGCCGATTGCGAATTCATCTCGCACCAGGTGGGAACTATTTTGGACGTGGAAGACGTCATACCAGGCGAGAGTTATACGCTTGAGGTCAGTTCGCCGGGCCTGGAGCGCAAGTTGTTTAAAGAAAAAGACTTCGAGAGGTTTGTGGGGCAGAAAGCCAAAGTTATACTGCGTGAACCGGTGGAGAACCAGCGCCGTTGGGAAGGCAAGTTAGCCGGTGTATCCCAAGGAGTGGTCGCCCTGGAGCCGAGTGATGGAAGGGTGATTCACTTCTCGCTAACGCAGGTCGAAAAAGCCAACCTGAAGTTTGAGTGGTAAAGAACCCCCGGACAGTTTAAGAAGAGGACACAGTGGGAACTATCTATCAGTCCATCGAGATCTTGAGTAAGGAGAAGGGCATTGACCCGCAGATCGTAATCGACGCGGTCAAGGACGCCATGTTGGTGGCGGCTCGCAAGCACTTCCGCACAACCGAGGATCTGGTGGCTGCATTCAACGATGCGGGTGCGCTCGAAATCTACGGCGTAAAGAGAGTAGTGGAAACCGTCCAAGATCCGATCAAAGAGATTTCGCTCGAAGAAGCCATGCAGATCGATCCCGCCGCGCAACTGGAATCCGAGCTACGGTTTCCCAAGCCGACGGAAGCGCTGGGGCGCATTTCCGCCCAGACCGCGAAGCAAGTGATCCTGCAAAAGGTTCGCGAGGCCGAGCGGGAAACCATTTACTCGGAGTATTCCGGCCGCGTCGGCGAACTGGTGAACTGCACGGTGAAACGGATCGAAGGCCAGGATCTGGTGGTGGATCTTGGAAAGACCGAAGCTCGCGTGCCCAAGAAAGAGCAAAGCAAGCTCGAAAACTTCAGCGTGGGCGAGCGTGTTCGCTGCGTCATCAAGAGCGTGGAGAAAGCCGGCAAGAACGCGGGCGTCATTGTTTCGCGCGGTGCGCCGGAGCTGGTGATGCGTCTATTCGAGCAGGAAGTGCCCGAAATTTACGACAACACAGTAGTCATCAAAGGCTGCGCGCGGGAACCCGGCGAGCGAACCAAGATCGCCGTATCCAGCCGCGACCGCGATGTGGACAGCGTGGGAGCTTGCGTCGGGATGAAGGGGATGCGCGTGCAATCCATCATCCGCGAGCTGCGCGGCGAGAAGATCGATATTATCGAATTCTCAGAAGACGCCGTATCGTTCGCAACGCACGCGTTGAGTCCGGCGAAGATCAGCCGCGTCTCCATCATCGATCCCAATGAGAAGCATATGGAAGTGATCGTGGATGACACGCAGCTATCGCTTGCGATCGGCAAGAAGGGCCAGAACGTACGGCTGGCTGCAAAGCTGTTGGGCTGGAAGATCGATATCAAGAGTGAAGAAGAAAAGCGCCAGGAAGTGGAGTCCGCCATGGCGGCTCTGGTGCCCACCGGAGCGCCAGTCTCGGTGCTCATGGATCACGGCCTGGGTGAAGAAATCGCCGAGAAGCTCATCGAAGCGGGCGTCGGAACGGTGGAAAACCTCGGCTCCATGACACCCGAAGAATTGGAAGCGATTCCAGGTATCGAGCCGGATATCGTCGAGAAGATCCTGATCGCCGTCAATTCGTATTACTCGCAATTCGAACAACAGAGTCCCGTGGCTGCTGAAGTTCCACCGGAACCTGAAGCGGGTGAACCAGTGGCGCAAGCGGATGGAAATCCAGCGAATGGAGATGCATTGGTGGCGCAGCCGGTGGCGGAGCTAGCTTCCGGCGTGGAAGAAGAATCGGTGGAGGATTCCGCGGTTCCCAAAAAAGAATTTGATACCATAAAGAATTCGGGGGAAGTCAGCTAAGCGCCGCATTACGAGAGCGTTGCAGTCTTAAATATGAGCAAAATCCGCATCAACGAGCTGGCGAGGCAACTGGAGATTCCATCGCACGTGATCGTAGAAATGTTGCCTGAGGTCGGCGTCACCGAAAAAAAGACGCACTCCAGCTCGATCGACGAACCGGTTGCGGAATTGGTGCGCAAGCGCGTGCACGGAGAAGGTCCGGTCCACTCGGAGCGCGGTGGAGCGTCCACTGCGGTAGAGGAACCGGAAAAGATTGAAGAGCAACAACAACAACAACCTCACTCTGTGGCGCCGCCAGAGCAGGAACCACCGGTGATCGCAGCCAAGAGCGCGCCTGCGCACGCTGCGGAAGCCCCGGCGCCGGCAGTCGCGCCGTCCGAGAATGGTTCCACCTCCAGCGCCGCGGAAGAACCGTTGCGCGGCAAGCCGGCACCAGTGCGGCCGCCGTTGGCCACAGGATCGACGGCGCCATTGCATCCGCCGCTACGTTCGAGCACGGTGACAGCGCGCCCTGTACCGGCAGCGCCGCGCCCCGGGCAGATACTCTCAGGACCGCGCCAGCCACTGCCGCCAGGAACTCCGCCGCTGGCTGCGACGCCGGCTCATCCGGTCCCGGCTCAGGCCTCGATGCCGTCCACGGCGCGAGCGTCGGCGCCTCCCGCAGTTGAAACGCCGGGACCAGCGCCGTCCATGCCTTTGCGATCCGCCCCAGCGCGCCCAAATTTGGCTGGGCAGCCGGCGGCACGTCCGGTAGTTCCTCCACGTCCCGACATGGTGGCACGCCTACAGCAAACACGTCCGGCGCCAGGCCAAGCTCAGCCACAAGCGCCGCGCCCTGGCATGCCGACCCGCAGTTCCACGCCGGTTCCCGGCCAGCCCATTTATCGCGGTCCCATTCGTCCAGGCCAACCAGTCATGCGAGGGCCCGGAGTTCCCGGCCCCGGCGGAAGTGGAGGCGGAGGCGCGGCACCCGGATTTCGCCGCACCAGAACGCTGCATCCCACTTCGCCGCTGCGCATGGAGCCGGCTGCGCCGCTGCCAACCACGGAACAGCAGCGCCGGCATCAAGCCAAGCCCGGTGGACGCGACCGGCATCGCGATCAGGAGCAGGAAGAGGGCAGACTACGGATGCCCGTGTCGCGGCGCGAGCAACCCGTGGCGCCGCCGCCTATCGATCGCGAGATCACGATTTCGGAAGGAATCACGGTCAAGGAACTTTCCGAAAAGTTGGGCATCAAAGCCAACTTGCTGATCAAGAAGCTGGTAGAGAAAAAGATCTTCGCCACCATCAACCAGAATCTGGATGTGAAGATGGCCGAAGATCTGGCGCGCGATTTCGGCGCTTCCACGAACAAAGTCAGCTTCGAAGAGGAGAGCACGCAGGAGATCGAGCTCACCGAGGAGACGGCGGACCGCGTGAGGCGCGCGCCGGTGGTTACCATTATGGGCCACGTGGATCACGGCAAGACATCGCTGCTGGACGCTATTCGATCAGCCGATGTGGCCGCGCATGAGGCCGGCGGCATCACCCAGCACATTGGCGCGTATCACATCGAAAAGAACGGCCGCAAGATTGTATTTATCGACACCCCCGGCCACGAAGCGTTTACGCGAATGCGCGCGCGCGGAGCAAAAGTCACCGATATCGTAGTGCTGGTGGTGGCCGCCGACGACGGCGTGATGCCGCAAACCATCGAGGCTATCGATCACGCTAAAGCCGCGAAGGTGCCGATCATTGTCGCGATCAACAAAATCGACAAAGGGGATGCCCAGCCGGAGCGCATCAAGCAGCAACTGGCTGACCGCAGTTTGTTGGCCGAGGATTGGGGCGGCGATGTGGTGATGGTGCCCGTTTCAGCGCGCGCCAAAACCGGTCTCGATCTGCTGTTAGAGATGATTTTGCTGGTAGCGGACCTGCAGGATCTCAAAGCCAATCCGGATCGTCCCGCGGTCGGAACTGTTTTGGAAGCCCAGCTTGATCGCGGACGCGGTCCCGTGGCCACCGTACTGGTTCGGAACGGAACGCTGCATGTGGGCGATTATTTCATTTGCGGCTCGGTGTTCGGCAAGGTGCGCGCCATGTTCGACGATCGTGGGCAGCCGCTGCGCGAAGCTGAACCATCCATGCCAGCCGAAGTGCTGGGCTTGGAGTCTCTCCCAGAGGTTGGCGACACCTTCCAGGTAGTTACTGATACCGGCAAGGCCAAACAGATCGTCATCTACCGCGAAGCCAAGGCGCGCGATGTCGCCATGTCCAAGACCGGACGCGTCACCCTGGAACAACTGCACGAGCAGTTGAAGGAAGGCGAAGTCAAGGAACTGAACATCATCCTGAAGACGGACGTCGGCGGCACGGCGGAAGTGATCAGCGACATGATGCAAAAGCTTTCGAACGAGAAGGTCAAAATCCATGTGTTGCGCGCGGGCGTGGGCGCCATCAACGAAAGCGACGTGTTGCTGGCTTCCGCATCCAACGCCATCGTCATCGGATTCAGTGTCCGTCCCGAGCGAAACGCGACGGCGCTGGCGGAGCAGGAGAAGGTAGACATCCGGCTGCACACCATTATTTATGAGCTGACCGACGAGTTGAAGCGCGCCATGACAGGCATGCTGGAACCGGTTTTCAAGGAAGTGTATCAGGGCCGGGCGCAGGTGCGCGACGTATTCCGTATCAGCAAGGTAGGAAACGTGGCCGGTTGCATGGTGACGGACGGGCTGATCCGGCGCGACAGCGAGGTCCGGGTGTTGCGCGACAACGTAGTGGTCTTCACGGGAAAAATCGAATCTCTGAAGCGTTTCAAGAACGACGCCAGCGAGGTGAAGACCGGATTCGAGTGCGGTTTGACCGTCCGCAATTTCAGCGACGTGAAGCCTGGAGACGTGATTGAGGCATTCGCGACCGAGAAAGTAGCAGCGGAGGCGTTGGCGTGATGACAGGCGGCAGGAGGCAGGAGGCAAGGACGGGCCGCAGGCGGCAGGCGGCAGGCGGCAGGACGCCCGTCACCTAGCTATGCCTACCGTCGGTGTCCTGACGCTGGAGCTACAGCTCTCCGAGGCGCACTCGCTCAAGGACAAGCGTCACACCGTCAAAGGCCTGAAAGATCGCCTGCGCGGCAAGTTCAACGTGGCGGTGGCAGAGATCGATTATCAGGATCTCTGGCAGCGGTCGTTGATCTCCGCCGTGACTGTTTCGAGCGACCATGTTCGCGCCGAACAGACTTTGCAGTTGGTGGAACGGGAAGCGTCCTCCATGTTGGGCGCAGCCCTGGTAGGCACCACAGTGGAATGGATTGAATAGAGACAGGCCGAAGCTGGCAGCTACCGATTTCTGCCGCCTGCCTCCTGCAGCCTGCCGCCTGGACATCATGGACCATCGCATTGAACGCATCACCGAAGCTATCCGCGAGGAACTGTCCGAGATGATCGGCTACGAAATGGCGGATCCGCGCGTGGGCTCGGCGATTGTAACTGAGGTCCAGATCTCGCCCGACAAGCGGCACGCGATGGTGCGGGTACGCGTTCCGGAAAACTCGGATACCAAGGCTGTTCTTGAGGCGCTGGCGCACGCACGCAATTTCCTGCGGCGTCAGCTCGCCGCCCGGTTGACCGTGTATCGCATCCCGGAGTTGCACTTTGAGGCCGATGTGGCCAGCGAACTGGGCGGCAAAATGGAGCATTTGTTGAAGCGCATCCGGAAAGGCCGGCCTCGCGATCCGGAGCCCGCCGGATGATCAAACATCGCTCTGAACCCGTGAAAAAATCGATTCACAGGCGAAAGCGCCTGCGCCACCTAATCGCAAATCCTTTTGCGTCAATGTGGGGCAGACGCTTTCGTCTGCCAACCCACTGCTCATACCGATTTTTTCACGGTCGCTCACGCTCGCGGCTCGGAAAGAATCTTGGTTTACCGAACCGCGACCGTAAGGGAGCCGGTGCTCTGCTGATGCTCGTCGCGCTCAACGCGCTCGCCGCCCAACCCGACCTCTTGCGCGTGGAAGGCAGCGTGGACGCCATGGGTACCGCGTTTTCGATCGTGGCTTATGGCGAGGACCGCGGCAAGCTGCAATCGGCAGTCTCCCAGGGTTTGGAAGAAGCTCGCCGCTTGGATGAGATGCTCTCCAATTACAAACCTTCGAGCGAATGGAGCATGGTTAACCGGATAGCCGGCGACGGACCGGTCCACATAACACTGGAGCTCTTCCAACTGCTGGCCGCCTGCGTGGAATACAGCCGCGAGAGCGATGGCGCCTTCGATATCAGCGTAGGCCCACTCATGAAGGTCTGGGGCTTCTACAAGGGTTCGGGACACTTGCCCCACCGCGCCGAAGTTTGGGGGGCTCTGAACAAGATCGGCTACCAGAATATTCTGCTGGACCCTGACAGACAAACCGTCCGGTTCGGCAAGCCGGGCATGGAGATTGACCCTGGTGGGATCGGAAAAGGCTACGCAGTGGACCGTATAGCGCAGATTCTAAAGGATAATGGAGTCCGCCAGGCATTGATATCGGGTGGTGGTTCCAGCATCTATGCCATCGGCGCCCCACCGCACGAAAAGGGCTGGAAAGTGGACATCAAGAATCCGAAAAACCCTGAAGAATCAGTAGAAACCGTCTACCTGAAGGACGAATCCATGTCCACCTCAGGCAACTACGAGAAGTTCTTCTATGCCGAGGGCAAGATGTATAGCCATATCATGGACCCTCGGACCGGGTATCCATCCCAAGGAATGCTATCAACTTCAGTTATTGCACCTCGAACCCTTGACAGTGAGGCTTGGACCAAGCCCTACTATATCTTAGGGCCTCAATGGGCAGCTAAACACAGACACAACGACTTTCGCGTTTATTTTTGCGAAGCGAGACCAGGTGCAACATGCGATTGGCTTCAATGAACAGTAGATTTTTAGATGCTTGCCGCCGCCGGCCCACCGATGTAAGGCCGGTTTGGTTTATGCGGCAGGCCGGACGTTACATGAAACAATACCGGGATATCCGTGCCAAGGCCAGTATCCTGGAAATTTGCAAGCGGCCGGATCTGGCCGCGCAGGTAACCCTGCAACCGGTGGAGGTTCTGGATGTAGACGCCGCCATCATCTTCGCGGACCTGCTTCTTCCCGTGGAACCGATGGGTTTGAAGCTGAAGTTTGTTTCAGGCGAAGGTCCCAAGATCGATAATCCGGTTCGAACTTCGGATGACGTCGACTCAATCTCCATTTCGAACACCGACGAACTGGGTTACGTGGGGGAAGCGATTCAGTTGGTGGTGCGTCAATTGGCCGGGCGGGTTCCGGTGATCGGCTTTGTGGGCGCGCCGTTCACCCTCGCCAGCTACATGATCGAAGGCGGACCCTCCAAGACGTTCCTTCGCACCAAGCAGATGATGTATCGCGATGAGACACTCTGGAGACGTCTGATGGGCAAGCTGGTGGATGTGCTAGGGCCGTTCGCCCTTGCGCAGGTGACTGCCGGCGCGCGCGCGATTCAGGTTTTCGATAGCTGGGTGGGCGCGCTCGGTCCGGATGACTACGTCCGTTATGTGGCGCCCTATTCGCGCGCATTGATCGAACGCATTCGCACCGCTAGCGTCCCGGTGATTCACTTCGGTACCGGCGCGGCCGGCTTCTTCCGCGAGTTACACGCTGCCGGCGGCGACGTCATGGGTGTGGACTGGCGGATCAACATCGACCAGGCTTGGATGGATATCAGCTATCGCTCTGCCGTGCAGGGCAATCTGGATCCAGCAGTACTATTTGCGCCGCTGCCGGAGCTTAAAATGCGAGTACATGAAATCCTAAAGCGCACCGGGTCGCGCCCGGGCCACATTTTCAATCTGGGACACGGCATTCTGCCGGAGACGCCCGTGGATAGTGTGCGGGCGGTAGTGGATTTCGTCCGCGAGTTTAAGCTGTAGCTGGCAGCTTAAGTGCTGAGGAGATTCTCTACATGCCAAACGTTTTGATCATTGGCGGGGGAATCTCCGGCCTATCCGCCGCCTACTATCTCAACAAGGCCGGCGTTCGCCCCATACTCATCGAGAAAGCTGCGCATCTAGGTGGGGTTATTCGCACTTCCACCCAGCAGGGCTGTCTGCTCGAAGCCGGTCCGGATAGCTTCATGGCAGCCAAACCGTGGGCCATGGAGCTGATCCGCGAGGTAGGGCTGGCGGATGAGGTGATCGGCTCTAACGACCATCTGCGTGTGACCTACATTCTCAAACACGGGAAGCTGGTTCCGTTGCCCGATGGCCTCATGATGATGGTCCCGACCAAGATTTTGCCGCTGATCGGAACACGGCTTTTGGGCTGGGGCACCAAGATCCGGATGGGCCTGGAGTTTTTGCGCCAACCACCCAAGGCGCCGCTCGCGGATCGGTCGGTCTACGATTTTCTGCTGGATCACTATGGACAGGAGTCCATCGATTATCTGGCGGAGCCGCTGCTGGCGGGTGTCTATGGTGGCGATCCACGCGAGATGAGCGTGAACAGTGTGCTGGGGCGCTTCGTTGAAATCGAAACCAAGTATGGCAGCTTGACGCGCGGTGTCTTGGCAACTCCCCGTCCAAAAGGTTCGGGATCCGGATCCTTGTTCCGTACGCTGAAGCAGGGGCTCGGCCAGTTGGTGGATAAACTCACGGGCAGCGCGGAGGTCGTGCACGGCGCAGTGGAGAGTCTGGAACGCAACGGGTCCGGATTCCGCGCTCGTGTGAACGGGAATTTCATCGAAGCGGATCAGGTGGTGTTGGCCACGCCGGCGGGTGACGCGGCGCGCTTGTTAAAGCCTTGGCACGGAAACCTGGCGGAGCTTTTGCAAGCCGTTCCATACACGTCGTCAGTCACGCTGTCGCTCGGCTACCGCAGGGACACGTTCGATCATCCACTCAATGGATTTGGATTTCTGGTTCCCAAGCGCGAGCGCAAATTAATGGCGGCCTGCACCTGGGTGGGAAACAAATTCTGCTATCGCGTCCCGGATGACATGGTGCTGCTGCGCTGTTTCATGGGAGGCGACGCACTGAAAGAATCCGACGAATCGCTGGTGGAGGCTGCGCAACGCGAGCTACGCAGCATCATGGGCATTCAAGCCGTGCCGGTTCTGCATAGCATCGCGCGCTGGCCCAACGCGATGGCGCAATATACGGTGGGACACGAAAAGCGCCTGAAGCAGATTGAATCCATCGTGCAAGGCATACCGGGACTGCATCTGGCGGGCAACGGTTATCGCGGAATCGGATTGCCGGACTGCATCAAGGCCGGGCGGGATGCAGCCACTCGCATTACTTCCTGATGTACACGCGCGCCGCGGCCGGCGTTACTTCGATGCGGTCGATACGATCGGCCAACTCGAAGGGCTCGTCGATTTTCGCGTTCGGGTAGAGCGGCATGAAGAACGTGTGGATCAGGAAATCCAGCGTGCTGCCGCTTACTGCCAACCCTCCAATCTCCACGCGCTGCAACGTCACCGTGGCGCGCCCTTTCGCCGATTGAATGCGCGCGGTTACCTTCACGCGCTTTTCGCCCTCAATCAGTTTCGTCACCAGCCAATTGGTTTCTTCGCCGGCGCCCTGCCGCATCTTGATGAAATCCACTAGCGCATAGCCGGTAGCGCTGTTCGTTCCGAGTTCCAGACGTGGCTCGCGCAGGCCTTGCGGCACCACCGCAGGAGCTTTGGCGCGGACCCAGGCATTCAGTTCCGCCGCGGTGAACGTATAGACGGTTCCGGCCTTGGCCTTGCCGCTTTCAATAATCTCGATTCTGTGCGAGACTCTGGCTGCCTGCGGATCGGCCGCAGCCGCGAAGAGCAGAAGCACGCGAAGAACGTCCAACTTTCATCATAGTGGGGTGCGGGATAATTGAGGTAGAAGGCCTCTATGAATGGTGTCAAAACTGCGCTGTTGCTCGGAATCCTGAGTGGACTGCTGCTGTTTGGCGGAGAGCTGTTCGGCGGCCGCAAGGGTCTCTACATCGCGCTGGCCATCGCCGTTTTCATGAACTTTTTCGGCTATTTCTTTTCGGACAAGCTAGCTCTTTCCATGTATTCGGCGCAACCAGTCACGCCCACCGAAAACAGCGAAGTGTACGCGCGCGTTTTCCCCATCGTGCAAAGTTTGACCCAACGCATGGGCCTGCCGATGCCGAAGCTCTGGCTGATCGCGGACGAATCGCCCAATGCGTTCGCCACCGGTCGGAATCCGGAACATGCTTCGGTGGCGTTCACTGCGGGAGTCCTGAAGCTAATGAATAACCAGGAGCTGGAGGGCGTGGTGGCGCACGAACTGGGCCACGTGAAGAATCGCGATATTCTCACCAGCTCCGTGGCGGCCACCATTGCAGCGGCTATCACAGTTCTGGCACGCATGGCGTTCTGGTTCGGAGGCAGCCGTGACGATGACGAAGATCGTGGCGGGGGTTGGGCCGGCTTGATCATGTTGATCCTGGCGCCGTTCGCTGCGCTGCTGATTCAGATGGCTATTTCACGCACGCGCGAATACTCGGCCGACGAGACATCGGCGCATGTGACGCATAATCCTGATGAGCTGATCTCCGCGCTTGGGAAACTGGAGACCTGGTCGAAGCGTATTCCAATGTCCGACGTGAACCCAGCCACCGCGCATTTGTTCATCATTAAACCTTTTACGGGCGGTGGGCTCACGAAGCTGTTCTCGACGCACCCGTCCACGGAGGATCGGATCGCCCGGTTGCGCGCCCTGCGGTAAAGATGTATCGGCCCGAGCACCGACTCCCTCACAGTCGCGGTTCGGCTACAAACAATTGTTACCGAACCGCGAGCGTAAGCGATCGGTGCTTTCGAATTTTGCAGCGCGGCGGGCAAAGCTGTCCAATCTTTCGAGCGATGCCTCAATATCCGCTTCCGTGGTTCGCGGGTTGATGGTGCACGTCCGCAGAACCGTTCGTCCGCGCAGAATCGTAGACGTAATCAATGCGAAGCCGTCTTCGAGCAGCGTCTGCACTAACCGGAGATGAGCCGCGTCATCCAAGGCCGAATATCGGAAGCAGACGATACCCATTTGAGCCGGCGTTACGATTTCCCAACCGGGCATTGCGCGCAAGCACGCCTCAGTGAATATCCCCTGGGCGAAACCGCGCTCCAGGGCCGCGCGAAAGGCCGCCAATCCGAAAACCTTGATCGACATCCATAGTTTCAGTGCCCGGAAATTGCGCGAGAGCTGAATTCCGTGGTCAGTGAAATTGAACTCCTCCGAATGCTGCTGCGTGTCCTTGAGATATTCCGGCAGGATTTTGAATGTATTGCGCAGATGGTCCCGATCGCGCACCAGCACGCAACCAATTTCATATGGTTGAAACAGCCATTTGTGGGGGTCGAGGGAAAGCGAGTCGGCCAGTTCCAATCCGGCCAGCAATTCACGTCCTCGCGGCGCGATCACGGCCGCCGCTCCGTAGGCACCGTCCACGTGCAGCCATAGACCTTCCCGCCGGCACAACGCGGAAAGTTCCGGCAGGGGATCGATGGCCCCGGTATTAGTAGTCCCGGCGCTGGCTATGACACAGAACGGACATTTTCCAGCGGCGCGATCTTGTTCAATGCTTCGCGTCAGTTCACCCACCGGGAGCCGGTAAGCAGGGTCGGAAGGCAGCTTCCTATGGTTCTCGGCGGGCAGCCCAATTGTGCGCAGGGCTTTTTCGAGCGACGAATGCGCTTGATCGGAAAAGTATACGGTGGCATCTTCCAGCCGGCTTCGGATCTTCACGTGCCGCGCCACGGCCAGCGCGGTCAAGTTCGCTAGCGTTCCTCCGCTCACAAACACGCCGCCTGCGCCGGCAGGCAGCCCGCACATCTCACGCAGCCATTCCAGGACCGTCAGTTCCACCGCGGCCGGTCCGGAACCGCTAATCCACGTTCCGGCGAAAACGTTGAAGCCCGAAATCAGCGCGTCCGCCATGGCGCCCACATAGTTGCCCGGCCCGGGTACATAAGCGAAGAACCGCGGATGATTCACGTGCATGGTATTCGCCAGAACTTCGTGCTCCACTTGATCCAGCACTGCTTCAAATTCCATGCCCTGCTCAGGTACCGGCTCGCTCAACGCCTTCAGCAATACCGCCGCATCGCCTTTCGTCCCCACGCGCTGGCTGGGCAAGGTAGCCAGGTGTTCCACGATGCGGTCCACCACGCGGTATCCGATCTGACGCATGCGTTCCGGGGAAAATTCCAGCTCCGGATTCATGCCATGCCCTCCAACGCCTTGCCAATGGCTTGCTCCAACTCGGCTTCCGAAAGTGCGGTGCTGATGAAAAGTTCCTGGCGCGCGCCCGCGCTCAACGCAATGGCTTTCCAACCGTTGGAGACCGGTACCGTCACTCGAATCTTCACCTCCCCTTTCGCGTCGCGAACCGGACGGATCACGCCGGGTATGACGGAACGAATCCCAGGATTATCCTGAAGCAAGCGCTCCAGTACATCCCGCACGCCGTTGATTATGCTGTGCTCGACTTTGAGCTTACCCTGCAGTTTGCGCAGTCTCAATTCTTAGCCTCGGCTACTTGAATCGCTTGCGAACCTGAAAATCGATGCCGAAAGCACCGTTCTCATCTCGCAGCGCCACCACCGACCATCTCTTGCTAAGATCCCACTCTATGCGGACAATCTGCTGGTCGGTGCGCGCCAAGTTGGTGATATAGGTCAGCGTGATATCCGGCGAGACCTGTTGTTCCAGGTTCAGGCGAGCTTGCGGGACGGCCGTGATGTCGGTAAGCTGCGGGTCGATTTTGATATGGCTCACTCCGAAGAAGCGTTGCAATCGTCCTGAAGAAGGTGGCGCCAGGGCCTGACCCAGCAGAGAGTCGTTGCCCGTGGATACACCTGTGGGCGCGAAGGCGTTCTGGTTGGAAACCAATCCTCCATTTTCCGTGGGTGTTCGCCCCACCGCGAGCAAGGAAATGATCTCATTGGTTTCGAGCGGAGGATCGGAACGGTAGGAAAAATTGAGTTTGTTGAGGGGGCCCGTAAAAGTGATGTCCACCACGATGCCGCGTGTTCGTGTTTCGAGTGCCAGATCGAGAATCGGCTCGATTTTAGCGGGATTGTAAAAATTGATGTCGCCGCGGCTGATAGTGTATTTGTTCCCGAAGAACTCGATTTGGCCTGAGCTCACACTCACGTTGCCGAGCACGATGGGCCGCTCGGGTGTGCCGCGCAAGCGCAGTGTGGCCTCGGCTTGGATATTGCGGGTGAGCGTGGTTTCTACTTCCAGGTTCCGTGAGCTGGTCACGCGAACATCGAACTGGATTCCTCGCAAATACTCGTTCGGCGTGGACGAAACCGGCGTGGTCGTGGATGCCAGCAGAGAACCGACGTCGGTGCGTGGATTGAAACCGGCGCGAATCACTGCCACGTTGCCGGAGAGCACGCTGTTCTCCGACGTGCCAATCAGATTTAGCGTTGCGTTCACGGTAACGCTGATTCCTTCAGGAGAGCGGTAGCGCACCTGTTTGGCAGTCGCCTGCAGGCGATATATCAGGGCCGGTCCGCGGAATCCTACAAAGCTGCCGCTGTCGAATGTCACGTTGCCGCCGCCGGTGACGCCCGTCAGGTTCTGGATGGTGGCACGATTCCGGTCGAACAGGATCAGCCCGTTGGCTTGATCCACGCCATTCGGCAGATCGCGAATGTAAACGGATGCGTTGTGCAGCTCCACGCGTCCATCGATCTGCGGCTCTGTCAGTGGGCCGCGCACGGTCATGTCGAGGACAGACGTTCCGGACGCCAGCAGGTCCGGATTGAAGATCTGCAGGATGGACAGATTTATGTTGCCTTTGGCGGCGATATCCCATGGATTCTTCGAGTCAAAAGTAATGCGGCCGGACGCAGTGAGTGTGGTGTCCTTGGCCATGAAATTGGCGCTTCGAATATCGATGCTTTTGATATTGCCTTCAAACTGCACGGGCTGGGCATTCTTCAGTATCAGGTCCTGAATCTGGGTTCCAGCCACTGGGCGCACATTGGGACCGGCGCTGAGTTGGACACTGGACAGCGTCACGTTGGCTGTCATCGCGGCCGGGTTGGTCAGCGGCCCTCGAATGGTAGCCTCGCCCTGGATAAAACCTTCGAAGGGCAATTCCTTGCGTTCGTGCTCGCCCGGCCACAGATCGTGCAGGGTGGCGAAAGTGATGCGCGGAATCTGGAGGCGTGCCTGGCCCGGATAGTCGCCGTCCAGTCGCCACTCGCCATTCCCTTCGAGCTGGATACCGCGCAAATCCACCTTCGCGCTCAGGGCCAACATAGGTAATCGCGTGTTGGCGGTAAGCTCCAGATTGCCGTATGGGCGGCCGTCCAAAGTGGCGTTCTTAAGCGTTAGCTGGCCATTCAGAGACGCGAGAGTGACCACGCCTTTCACCACCTTGGCCGTGCCGCTGCCCTTGATATTCAGATCGCCGGCCAGCCCTTCGCGGTATTGCCGCACATGCTGGATCTGCGCAAGACCGAGTGAATCGCTGGCAATATCCATGCGCAGCGATCCATCGTTCCAATCGTTGGCCAGGTGATCGAAGGCGCCGCTCCCGGAGATAAGCGCGGCTCCCGCGCGGGCTTCGAAATGCGCCACCTCGAGCGTATGACCGGTCATGGTGACATCGGCTTGAGCGCGATCCAGATGCTCGTCGTAGGCGGTGACGTCCCGGGCGTCTACCTGGCCCGAGAGCAGCGGGGATTCGAGAGTCCCGGTCACGTGCGCGGTAGCCGACAATGTGCCGCTTACCGGAATCTGGTATCCATTATCCGCGAGCAAGTTCTGAATATCCGCGCCGCGAATGGACAGCGACGCCGAGAGTGCGCTAGAGTCCACCGTCTTCCAGCCCGCCAGACCTACCCGCGCTTGCCCCACCACATGCATCTGGCCCTGGTCCACCGCGATCGTGTACAAGTTGGCTAAGGTCTTGTCGATATCCCCCGTGCCGGCCACATGGTCGAATTCGCGCTGACCCCAAACCAGATGGGTGGCATCGGCTTTACCCGAAACCTTCAGGTTCACAAGCGGGCCGGAAACGACGCCATCAAAGCGCGCCAAACCACCGTGAAGCGTTACGGGGAGCTGCACCGGCGGCTTCTCGCCGAAGAGCGGAAACAGCGGCAGAGTCTCGCTCAGGTTGCCTGAAATAACATGCATGCTCAGCGTTTCACCCAGTGTTCCGGACAGTTTGATATTGGTGGATCCGAGGCTGATCTCGGCGTTTTCCAAATGCAGTTTGGCCGCCCGCTGATCGTAGTTGATACCGGCCGCGCCCTGCACCGGCTCGCCGCCGATCCCTGGAACGATATGGAGTTTGGTGTCCAGCATCACCCCCGCTGCCCCGGCGTGTGAGAAGCGGCCATCCAGCCGAACCGTTCCGTTCACCGTGCCATTCAGCTGGCCGGTGTCACGCTTCGCCAAGCCCACGAGTTCCTGGAGCGACAAATCCGCGGCGGTCCCGCTCAGTGTGAACTTTTCGGAATTCAATACCTGCGCCGATCCGCGGAAGTGGCCATGCAGCGCCGAAAGCTGCAGATCCCCTAGATTGATCTTCTCTGGTGACATTTCCAAGTGTGAAACAAAACTGATGTCCGGGACGCGCAGCGAATTGCGAACAATTGCAAGCTGGCGGCCCGCGAGTTTACCTTCCAGCCTGTAGTGGAATGGATTGGTTTCGAGCGATCCTTTTCCTTGGAAAGAGACCGAGCCGGCCGGCTCCAGCGGCAGGCCAAGTGTTGCGTTCAGCCATTTTATGGGCGCTGAAGCAGTTAGATTGAAATCGGCGTGTGGCGCGGAAAGGCCACGGACCAGGCCGTCGAGGGTGAATTTTGATCCCTCGCCTGCTAGACTCGCGTGCATTACCTGCAGCTGGTTACGCTCCAGCGAAAGCTTTGCATCCACGTCCAGGCTGGCCGGCACCTTCAGCTGCGGCGAAGAGACGCGGACCTGCCGCGAGGAGAGCTCGCCTATATACCGGGGACCAGCGGGTTCGTAGCGGATGGACGCCTGCAACCGATTCCCTTGAACATCCAACGGAATCCGCTGAGAGTTATATTCGGCGAAGCCGTCGTGAAGCTCAAAGTGCTGAATTTTAAGATCGAGAATCTTTTCCGCGAAGTTCTCCTCCCAGCGCCTCTGGCCCTTGGGCTGCGGCACGTTGGTGGAACCATCAGGATTTACCGTTACACTGACCTGTGGCCTCTCCACACTCAGCGAAACCAGATCCACCTGCCGCTCGAGAAGCGAGATAACCCTCAATCCAATCCGAATTTTATCCGCTCGAAAGAAAGGCTCGGCACGCGGCGCTTCGTTGCCGTGAATGATGAACGGCGCTACCTCCACCGTCAGGTTGTGCCAGTCGTAATCGAACGTTCCGATTTCCACCCGCCCGCCGGTCGCGGTTTCAGCCACGGACACAATCCTCTCGCGCACGTGGCTTTTGAACCAATCCGTTTGCAGCAAGGCCACGGATGCAAAGAGAGCGAGCAACAGCAGCCCCGCGGCCCCCGCCAGGACGAATAACCAAGCCTTCTTGCGGCGGCTCATTCGAGTGCCTCAGTGCGGAATCGGATAGCCACCTGGGTGCGCGTATCAGCCAGCCAGCGGTCCAAGGCCTGATCGATATGTTGTTCGGTCAGAGTCTGCTCTACGCTCGAGCGCACGTCCTCAAGGGTTGGAACCGGCTGTATGCCTTCTTGCTTCCACTTGTCGAGTTGTTGTTGATAGTACGCCTGCACCTCGGCATCCGGGATCTGTATCCCAGGACGGAAGCGATAATCGATAAATCGCAACAAGGTCGCCTGCCATAATAGTCTGCGCTTCAAGCCAACCTCAGTGATGCCGTCGGCGTCCAGCGCCTGCTGGTATTCGGCCTCGGTCTTGTAGCGGGCCTTGAGAGTTTCGAGCGCGTGGTCGGCATCGCTTAACGGCGGCTGCGGATAGCGGCTAAATTCCATTTCGCGCCGGACGAGGGTTTGTTCTATCAATCTCCCGGCTGCCTTCTTTCGCTCGGCATTGTCGAGATCGAATTTCTCCTGGTTCAAAAACGCCGTGAGCCGAATCTCCTCATCGATCTGATTTTCGGTGATTACCTGATTCCCCACCGAGATGGCTATGCGGTCGATGATCTCAGCCGGAAGAAGGCAGAAAGCAGAAAGCAGAAAGCAGAAAGCGGCGCGGCGCGCCCATAGAACGTGGAGCCGGGCGTGCTGCCTTCTGCGTGCTGCCTTCTGCTTTCTGGATTCTTTCTTCAAAACGGTTGCCCCAACGAAAAATGAAATTGAAAAACATTGATCCGCTGCACCGTCTGGGTCCCTCCGCCGAACTCGAGTTGGCTGATGCTTCCCTTGAATCCGAAGAAGCGTGGCGAATTGGGGCTTAGCGAGAAGTCCGCCCGAACGGGACCGATAGGGGTCCGGTAGCGGATGCCGAAGCCGAATCCCTGCACGCCGTAGTCGAAATCCTTGAGACCGTTCTGGCGGAAGCGCAGGCTGACCTTGTCCAGGCTGGAATAAACATTCCCCATATCGTTGAATAAAGCGCCGCCAAAATTGTCGCCTATCAGCGGGAAGCGCAGCTCGAAGCTGTTGAATAGTTCTGCCGTGCCACCGATCGGAAAACCTGTTTCCGTATCTCTGGGGCCGGCTTGGAAATCCGGGAAGGCGCGATCCGAATTCGATCCACCCCCAAAAAGCCGCTCC
>DASYNU010000044.1:0-14293 GCA_036008345.1 Bryobacteraceae bacterium | reverse complement strand
ATCGTTGGTGCGTGCGGTTAACTCCGCTACGTTGTCAGTGGGCGTGTAGGCCTCCAGCCCCACGATCTTTCTGAAATCGTTTACGGCGTGCGAAGCATTGGCGGCGCTGCCACCCACCCCTAGGATAAATAGCCGCCCCTTCCGGCTTCGAGTTTCAGCCAAAATCGAGACCACGGCTTCGATCGCATCGGCGTCCAGCAGTCCGACGATTTGACGAACTTCGGATAGATACTGCCGGCAAAACTGAGCCGTGTGAACCTGGCTCTCAACGGAAAGTGGACGGGAGGCGGATGATTTCAAACGGATTCTCTTCGCAGCCCTTCCGGATTTGCGAGGACTTCGGAGAGCGACTTTATTCCCTCGAAAGAACCTGCCTCATAGAATCGCTCGCAGACCTCGAAAGCAGCCAGGTCATTTCGAGCCAGAAGTTAGTGGCAAACCGTTACCAGATCCGCGGGCTCATCCGGCAGCACCGCGAAAGCGGATGGCCGAAACATGTTCAAACCGTAGTCGATGTGACGCATGTCCGGCGTGAGGCCTTGCTTGTCATAGCGGATGATGCGGCCGTTCTGGAATTCGACGTTGCTCGGGCCCCACTGCCCTTCGTTTCGAAATACGGTCATGAGCGCGTTCTTTCCTGATTTGACGAAAGCATCTTGGACGGTGCGATAGTTACAGAGAAGATAGGAATCCCCATACAGGACGAAGAATGCCTCCCCCAACAGCGGAAGCGCTTTTCGGATTGCCCCCGCGGTTCCCAATAGCGCCGGGCCGTCCCAGGAGTACGCTATGGACAAGCCGAAGGCATGGCCCTCCGCGACATAATCGCGAACCATCTCGCCTAAGTAGCCCAGGCAAAGGACCACACGCTCTATGCCTTGCGCTTGCAACAAGCGTAACTGATGGGCGATGAAAGGCTCCCCTTGAATGGGGAGCAGCGCCTTGGGAATCGTTGCGGTGTTCGGCCGGAGCCGAGTGGCCAGGCCACCTGCCAGGATCGCTACCGGAAGCACGGCATTTTTCTCACTGATTGGACACCAGCAGGCTGAAGACTTCGTGCGCAAGTGGGGCAGGGCCGCGCCCTGCCTGCCCCTCGCAGGGTGGTTTGCAGCCGGCATCAGCTTGAACTCTCTTTCACGGCTTGCGTGAGCTTGCTCAATAGACCGCTGGCAGGGCACGGCCCTGCCCCACCGCGCTCAAGAATGCGCTACCACCTTCGTACCTTCAAAATCGAACCGAAATCGCACTTCGCGCAAACCCGTTTGGCACATGGCGCGGCGCAACCTGGTTTTGTCCTCTGTGTAGAACATCAAGAATCCGCCGCCACCCGCTCCAATCAGTTTGCCTCCCAATGCTCCATTCTCCATGGCGAAGTTGTAATAGGAGTTTATACAGACATTGCTCATCCCCGCGGTCCGTTTTTTTTTATGTTCCCAATGCAAGCGCATTATTTCGGCGAAGCCGCGCAGATCGCCCGACTCGAGAGCAGCCTTGCTGTCATATCCCAAACGTTTGACAAAATGCAGATTTTCGATCATCTCCGGATCGCCTTGCCTGCTGCGCGTATCTTGATCCTTGAGGATCTCGGAAGCGCTGCGGGTGTAGTTCGTGAAAAACAGTACCAGATTGTCTTCCAAGTTATGCAGCGTCATTGCGTCCGGGCGTAAAGGAGTGACGGTTACGCCGTCGTCTGAGTGAAAATCGAAGCAGGTGACGCCTCCAAAAGAGGCGATGAACTGATCCTGCTTGCCGATCGGCTCACCCAGGCGATCGATCTCAATGTGGCAAGCCTGCTCGGCCAGCTCCTTTCGCCCGATACTGTGACGTTTGAGACTGTGGAGCGCCCGCAACAAGGCCGTGGTGAAACTTCCTGAAGAGCCCAGGCCTGTTCCGGACGGGATGTCCGACATGCTCATGATCTCGAGGTGAGGCACTCCGATATCCACCAGCTTCAGCGCTTCCCGGACAATAGGGTGCTGGATATCCTCAACCTGGCTGACTACCTCCGTCCGCGAGTACTTCACGATTACTTCCTCAGTGAACGTCTCATGCAGCGTGATATAGACATACTTGTCGATTGCGGCTGAGATGACGAAACCCTCGTGTTCCCGGTAGTAGGATGGCAAGTCAGTGCCACCGCCGCCCAACGAGATGCGCATAGGGCTGCGCGCAATTATCATCGAGTGGAATCCCTGTAAACTTTTTCTACAACGCGCAGCACAGCCTGCGTGTTAGCGATCCCGGGAACGGGATCGCGCTCGAGACGGATGTCCTCCAGGAATTCGTCGAACTCCAATTCCCAGGAATTATCCGCCATTGGATACTCCCAAATCGTGGTCTCTGGAGGGCCCATGCAAGGGAGCATCCGATAGAACGTAAGTTTCTCGGTTCCATACGACCCACCCAATCCGGTAGCGTCCAGTTTTCCGTTCCGGCCGCTGATCTCCACCGAAAACTTGTTTTTCCATTCGGTCCAACTCGCGTGAAGAAAAGCTGTCTTTCCCGCCTCTGTTTTGAGCAGGAGGAAAGCGTTGTCTTCTACCGGCATGTCCCAGAAATAGGTTGCAATGTGACCGGTGATCTCGCTGAAATCGCCCAGGAACAAACGTGCCAGGTCAATCAGGTGCACGCCTTGGTCCAGCAACTCTCCACCGCCTGAAATCGGTGCGTGCCGGCGCCACTCCTGGTCATATCCGAGCCTGCCTCCATGTCCATAACGGCCGCGGACGTACATCAGCTCGCCCAAGGCGCCGGAAGCGATCACCTTCGAAGCCTGCTGCAGCGAGCGGTGATAGCGGTGATTGAACCCTACCCGTACGCGCGAACCGGTCCGCTGGGATTCGCGCAGCACCCCATCGAGCTCCGATGCCTTGCGCGCGCCTGGCTTTTCGATCAGGACATGCTTGCCCGTTTGAGCGGCTGCTTGCGCGATCGAAGCCAGGAGATTGGGAGTGGTAGCTACTACCACAATATCCACCCCGGGATGGCTGGCAGCCACTCGCCAGTCAGTCCAAATCTCTGCTCCAGGGAATTTGCCGGCCAATTGCTTCGCGCGCTCCGCTAGGATGTCGCAACAGCCCACCAGCCGGCAGCCGCGCAACGATTGAGCGCGCTTTTGGCCAATCAGGCCGCATCCGATGATGGCAACATTATGTAGATTAGGCATGTAGGGAACGCGGGCTGTCCCCGTGTTCCGGACCTAAGTGGACAACCAGGTTTGTGTTTTCGATGCGGGAGAGAGGGACGGACGGGATGCCGTCCAAATAGCGAACCACGTCCGGATACATCCACCAATAATCGTCCCAGACTACAACGCTCTTGGGGCCGATGAGTTGCATCGCCTTTTCGGTGTCGGACTTCACCAATTCCAGCGTGTGACCGCCGTCGATCAGCACCAGGTCGACGGTACTGTGAATATGATCCTGGAAATTGACGTGGCGCGAGTCCCAGCGAAGCTCGGTGATTCTGCAACTAGCCGGATGCTCCCGGTAGGCCATGCCGACGCGATTGCGGGAACGCTGTACCAGGCTTCTATCGGAGTCCTCGAGGTGCACGTCGATTCGGCTCATCTCGTCCGGCAGGTCGAGGGTCCAGATTTGACAATCCGGGGCGCTGTTGAGCGCCATGCACAGCGTGCCAACGCCGAGATATGTGCCTATCTCCAATATGGTTTTGGGCTGCAAGGCGGCGCAGATGGCGCCGAGGGCGTGATAGTACGCCGGATCCCCCACGCCGGCACAGTCGATGCTGGCGGGCGGCAGCCAGATGGCACTCGCATTTGTGGACAGAGTACTCAATAACTCATTGAGGGAAACCTCGGGTAACGCGGCATGCGCCCGAAAATGCAGCGTACGCAGATGCCGCCGGGCTTGATGCCAGTACGGGCGTGTCCGGGCCTGGGCCCAGTCCAGGGCCAGCAACTCCGCGCCAGTCGCGGCGTACTTACCCGCATTCGCCAGCGTTCGCAATTTTCGGGCGACGGAACTCATTCTTTCGGCGTCAGGTATTGATCCAGTAACATTTCAGAGATGTCTCTATCGTCATCCGTGAGTGCGCAAATGTCGTAGTAAAACACGGCAGGCCGCAGGTCCAACTGGCTGCTGCGTACATATGCGCTCAATGCGCGCAGATGGTCCGTCTCGGACGCAGCTAACCGAAGCATATGGTTGCCGAAGTTATCGAAGACGTGAAACTGCGTATAGCCCAGGTTCCGAAGGCGCTCAATCATCGCCCGGCACTCGCGCTCGACGGCAATCGGCCCCAGCGGGTCGTATTCCAGGAAAATGACCGGCCGCATCCTGGCTAGTACGTCACTCGACGCCAGAATTATTTTGGCATCCATGCCGTCGGTGTCCACTTTGAAAAGCCGTGCGCTTTCGAAGCGGGGATGAGCGGAAAGCATCGCGGCCAGGCTCCGAAAGTGAATAGTCTTTCCAATATGCGGTTCGCCTCCGTTCAATTTGATGGATGCAGTTCCCGCGCGGGTTACAACCTGGCCAGTGGCGTGGGTATCGGCGGTCCCAAGGTAGTTGGGCTCGATTTCCGATGACGGGGAGATGCGTGCGAGGTTCGCCCGCAATTTTGGCAAGTATGCAGAATTACCCTCGATGCATAGAATCGACACTTGTGGGCTTCTCGCCATCAGGGCGGCGGTATCGCCGATATTGGCGCCAACATCAATGGCCAGGAGCTTATGGTGTTTTCTCAGCAAGAGAGTGGAAAGATCCGCCACGGGTTGACGAAGGCGGCGATGCAGGAACCGGTACCAGTCCAGCCGATGTCCCGCTGGAAGCGCTACGCGATGGCCTCCTAGTTGGATTGTCCTCGGAAGAAGCGTGGCCAATCTTCTTACAATCTGGCCAGCGATGATCATACCCCCCGACTTTTGAGGACGAATACGCCTTGCCTCGGCCGCCAGCCGCGACGCTGAAGGATACTGTCGAGCGTTGCCAAGCACCACCTAGGCGACAGACTCAGTGGAATATTCAACGCTGCTGCAACCAATCTGTCAACGGCACGGCCCAGCCTGCCGCGAGCGAGCCGGCTGCGGCGCTCATTCAAGGATGATTTCCAGTCCCAGGCAAATCCGTCGGCGAACGAGAGTACGCATTCACCCTCGAGAGAAGTTAGTCGCGCAAAAAAGCTTTCCAGATTGTATAGGCGGACGTGATAGTGTCCGGAGTCCCGATGTTCCGGGTTTAGCAGTTGTTCTTCCGACGCCACGCCGTTCCAGGGTAGATCCAGAGGCACGAGAATTATCAAATAGCCGCCGGGTTTCGTCATCGCAAGCATGGCGCGCATGAAATCTAGATCGTCGGTGACGTGTTCTACGACGTGCGACGCAATGACCACGTCAAAGGACGCCGGCTCAAATGGAAACGGCTCATCCTCGGAAGGGATTCTAAAATCTACCTTACTGTACCTCTTGCGCCGCGCGCGTTCGTTCGCATTGGCGATGGCGGCCGACGACAGTTCGGTACCGCAGATCCTGCAGGATGGGTGGAATAGAAACGCGAGCATGCCGTTTCCGAAGCCCACATCCAGGACGGCTTTGTTCTCGCGACCGATGCCTAAAGCGCCGAGCACATACAGGACATCCTTGCGAGCGAGTTCTAAATTGAATTGAAAACGCTGCTTCCAAGGAGAACCGGAGGCCCATTGGCTCTCGAAATAACGCGCGTTCAGTGTGCGTGCATCAGGCATCGGTGGATTTTAGACTGTTAGAACACATGTCCGCTGTCGCGGCTCATGTAGGCGAGGTCGGTGTCGAGATCGGCGATATGTTTCGCCGGCACGCCACCATACAGTCCGCTTTGAGCGAAAGCCTTGTTGAGCAGTGATTTCGCGCCGAGAATGGAATAGGAAGGCAGACCCGCTCCCTTGAGCACCGTGCAGTCGGTACCGATGAAACAGTAGTCGCCGATGGTGATGACTCCTGAATCCTGCCGATTCAGACGAAAATCGACACTGTGGGTTAGAAACGTACTTCGCACACCGGCGATTGTGGTGAACTGTCCAACGGCGATTCGATTTGTACAGTCCAGGAAGTGATGAGACGTGATTGCAGCGTGTCGTCCCAGGGTTAGTTCAGCCCTCCGCTCGGGCTGGTGCTTGTAGTAGGGAGTACTCTGCAAGGCTCCGCGAATGGTGTTGAAGTTTCCGATGATGCTGTCTTCCTCCATTTGTAAGAGTTCCACGCCCCCAATGACGGTATAGTGCAGGATTCGCGCGCGCGGCTTCATAATCAGGTGTTCGCACAAAACGAGCGAATAGCCGATCTTTGCGGAAGGATCAATGGCGAACCCAAGAAACTGTATCAGCGCGCGCCGGCGCAATGGCCACGGTAGGAAGAGGCAGAGCAGCGACATTAAAATCCGGAAGGGATGCGCCAACATATCTAACGGCCGCCCGAGGCTCAACCGGCTGCCGCCAACGTTTTTTCGAACACGGAATGCAGCAGGCCGGCCTGGGTATTCCACGAGAGATTCTGCTCGGCGTAGGCGCGGGCGCGGATGCCCATCTCGTCGCGATTGAGGTTGTTCATCAAAGATGCCGCGGCCTCAGCGAACTCGCCTGGTTCATCGCGCGAGAGTACCCCGAAGGCGCCGTCCGTGAAGAGGCCCGCAACATCGCCGACCGTGGTTGCAACCACCGGTTTTCCCGCAGCCAGGTAGTCGCAAACTTTCCAGGGCCAACGTCCCCGGTTGGCAATGGAGTCACACAGGGGCAACCACATTGCGTCGCAGGCGGCCACATGAACCTGCAGATCGTCGAAAGTGAGCCAGCCTGTCTCGTGGATGTTAGTCCAATCCACCTCTTGCCGCAACTTGGATTTGAAACTGCTCACCACGATCAGACGGCTTTTGGGGTGCAGCTTTCTCAAGCGCGCGAAGGCGTTAACTAGAAACCCGGCGTCGCGCGGAAAGATCTTGCCGACATAGCCGAAGACCCATTCGTCGGGATCGATTCCCAAGGCTTTTCGCGCAGCCAGTTTGTCGCGCGGCCAAACCCGGTCGAGTTCGACGCCGGGTAGCACACGGGAGATCCGGTTGGGCTGGACGCCCAGTCCAATGGCGCGCTGTCTGAGCGCGGAGGATAGAACAACATAGTGATCTGCGCGCCGTGCAAAAGCCTCCTCAAAGAATGTTTCTACGGGGCTAAAGAGACAATCCGCCAAGTGGCTTAGGCCCACCGAACGCTCGAATGTCGTGCCACCATGCCCCCACCAATCGCCCCAATCAACCACGAGCGGCACCTGATTCGCGTATTTTGCCACCAGCGCCGGGAGGATCGACACCGGGCGAGGATCAATGGACATGATGAGATCGAAAGTTTTGCGAGCGGTACGCAGGATGCGATAGAGAGTGTCCCAGGGATCCCAACCGGTGCGCATTCTACCCCAAAGCAAATCCGGCGCCTGAATCGTGAGGACGTTGCCTTCCCTGCGCGTCGATCCACGAAACCGGTTCGAGGGAGAAATTGTGACCACAGTTACGTCGTAACCCATCGGAGCCAGTTGCCTGGCGAATTCCGCCGCGCGAGGCCCGTGCGTCAACATCAATAGACGGATCGGAGCATTGTCCGTTCTACGTGGCATGTCAATTCCATTCCCGCCCGCGATCGTTCGGAACGATTCGCCGAAGTGTGTAAATGTCCGAGGCTGCCAATTCCGGAGCGCGCCGGGCCAACTCCTTCCAGTTGTCCCAGACGGCACTGATCAGGCGCCCCGTGATTCCGGCGGCGGCGGGACTTGCGAGCCAGGCCACCAGTTCCGCGGCTTTTGTACAGGCGTCTTCGGGATTGTGTTCGAGCGCACGCGTGAATTCGAAATCGCCGGCGCGCTCCGGGCCGGCCTCGGCTACTTCGCGCAGCAGGCCCGTGTTCATCACTCCGGGTGCAACGCAGTTCACTCTGATTCTCGAAGTCTGCAGTTCCGCCGCCAATGTCTCGCTAAAGCGCACTAAAACGGCTTTGGCAGTGGCGTATGCGGAGAATCTGGGGCGCGGACCAGTAGCCCCGCCGCCAGAGAGGTTCACAATGCTGCCGCCTGCCCGCATCAACGGGATAGCCTGCATGCACAATTCAACCGGAGCCAGAAGGTCCACCTTGATGGCAGCCTGCCACACGGTCCAATCGCAGTCCTGCGCCGCACCTACTGGCCCCAAGCTGGCTGCGTTATTGACCAACACGTCCAACCGCCCCACAATTTCCGCGCACGCGCCATGATCAGGCCGGCCGCGCCGTGAGCAGTAAGATCCACCGCCATGACGTCCACGACTTGTCCCGAGGATGTGCCGCTGAGCAGCATTTTGGCCAAATCATTCAGCTTAGGTTCCGATCGGGCAGTAAGCAGCAGGTTCGTGCCATATTGCCGCATGGTCCGCGCCAGCACCCGGCTCAGCCCTCCGGTTGCTCCGGTAATGATGACGTTGAGGTCCAAGATCGGCAAGCCGGTCATGCTCTAGGAGCGCTCCAGTACCCACGGATTCGCGATCAGGTATTCGAGCGTGCGCCCAATGCCTTCCCGAATGGTGTACTTGGGTGTCCAACCGAGTTTCCGAATCCGGTTGCAGGCGAGAAAGATGAACGGATTATCGCCAATCCACCCGTTCTTGCCACCGCTATAGCTGAGGCGTGGGCTCAATCCCAGACGCTCTGAAATCCAGTCGATGGAATCGTTCACCTGACAATACTCATCCGTACCGAGGTTGTAAATATTGATCAGTTCAGACGATTTCTCGATTGCAAGCTGGATCGCACTGATGCAATCCTCAACCAACAGATACGATTTGCGCTGCGTGCCGTCTCCCAGGACGCGCAGAGTTTCAGGATCCTGACGCAACTGACGATAGAAATCAAAAACGTGCCCATGCGTATAGCGCTCTCCGAGAATTGACACGAAGCGAAATATGAAAGCCGTCATCCCGAATGCCTCGGAGTATGCGGTTATGATTCCCTCAGCGGCTAATTTGGACGCCGCATATAGCGAGGTTTGAATTGGGAAGGGCGCTTCTTCGGGCGTCGGAATCATGTTGTGTTGACCATATACTGAGCCGGTGGAGGCGAATGCGATCCGGCTGACGCCCTGTCGCCGCATGGACTCCAGCACGCGAGCGGTGACAATGGTATTCTGCTTCAGATCCTTGTCGGGGTGTTCGGGACCGAACCTTAGGTCGGCGTTCGCCGCCAGGTGAAAAACGATATCCGCCCCGGGAAGCAGTTCGTCGAGCGCGTCTGTCTCCAACAGATCCGCCTGCTTGAATTGAAACCTAGGCGATCGTCTGGCATCGCACAGGAACTCCAACTTCCCGGTGGACAGGTTATCCACGCCGATCACTTCATGTCCGGCGCGTAATAACCCGTCGGTGAGATTGCTTCCGATGAAACCGGCCGCACCGGTAATTACAGCTTTCACAACGTTATCCTCACAGTTTTTTGGACAGCTTTGCGGCAACATTCGAGCGTACCGGAAGCGGTTTTTTCCCAGGAAAAGTCCCGTGCCCGAACGTGACCTTTGGCAATCAACTCGGATCGCAGCGCCTCATCGGTATGGGCCCGGTGCAGAGCTTCCGCCATCTCTTCGGGGTCGTCAGGAGCAGCCAACAATCCCGCGCCCGCCAGGATCTCAGGAAGACAAGTGGCACGCGCCGCCACGATTGGTAGCGAGGCCAGCATCGCTTCCACCAGCGGCTTGCCGAAAGTCTCGGCGCGCGAAGGGTAGAACAGCATCCGAGCCTTGCCAAAGAGCTGGAGCAACTTCTCCTGGGGCAGTTTCCCCAGAAAGTGTACCCGGTCCCCGACACCCAAGCTGTGCGCCAGCCGTTCGAGATCCGGTTTGATACCGAAATCATCGCTGCCCACCAGCGCCAGGTCCAAGTCGTCGTTGTACTTCTCCTTCTGGCGCGCGAATGCGCGAATGGCGCCGTCCGGATTCTTGTAATGCCAAAGCGTAGAGACGTAGAGTATGAACGCAGAACGCAAACCAAGTTGAAGCGTAATTTCTGAGCTTGCGGCGCTGGGTGGGCGCTCGCCGAAAGCTGTGTCTACAGCCTCGTAGACCACTTCGATATTCTTTGCCGGAACTCGCATGGTGGTTCGGATTACTTCCTGAGTCGCCTTGGAATTAGCCATGACGATGCTGGCGCGCCGCGCCGAAATATCAAACATGAAACGGCGGTAAACCAACCGCAACCGGTTGAAATGTCCGCCATCCCGCGAATCCAGGAAGTTTTCCGGTGTCACTCGATGATGCACCGTGCAGGTCTTCACCACCGTGGGACAACCACAGAGAATAGGTAACTGATTCAGCCCGAACATTACGTCCAGTCGAAGTCTTCGGGCCAGGATCGGATAGTAGAATTGCTGAACTGCGATTCGTAACGGGATGCATTCGTTGGAGACAAAGCAATTCACAAAAATCACGTTCGGCGCTTCAAAGTAGAAGAAATCGCGATTCTTGGGACTGACAAAGACATAGAACTGACAGGTTGGTCCGGCCGAGGAGAGCGCCACCAAGTGGCGGCGCAGGAAGTCGATGGCGCTGCTTGGTTTTAGCGGGTCTTCAATTAAGGTGTCATATCCGATACGCATGGTCGCCGGTTGAGTACGCATGGTGGCCGGTTGAGCCTGGTGATTGTTCCGATAGGCTAAGCTGGTTGCTCGATTGGTGAGTCGGCCCGGGTATATGCGGCCGTCGCGCCCAGCGCCAGTATCAGCCAATACGCCGGGTTCCAGAAGATCAGATTTGTACAGGACGAAAGGATTACGATCGCCACACCTGCGAATACACCTGCCCGGAGTTCGTCGCGGCTTCGCCTCGCGGCCTGAAACCCGGCCCGCACTACCGATGCGTGCATCCACAGGTACGCTGCAAAGCCGAGTAGGCCGGTGGAATGCAGGACCTCGAGCGGGAAATTGTGGCTTCCCTCGCCCCGCGTCGGATAGTACTGGAGATAGGCATCCTGGCCCCTGCCGATTAGGGGATTCGACACAATATCGTGGAACATTTCAGACCACATTTTCAGGCGGTCGTTAACAGTTCCCTGTGAATAAGCGTTCAGATCCGCCAGCAGTAGTGTCCGGCCGGCAAAAGATCGCCAGTAGGGTTGTATAACCGGGATTGTGCTCGAGACCGCCAACAGCGCAATCACTACAGTGGGGACCGCGATAGCCGACCCGAGAGCGCGTTTCCAATTGATTTTTCGAAACCCGAGCCAGCCGACGATTCCGAGCCCCACGGCTACATCCAGCACCGCCTGACGCGAGAATCCAATCACCATGCCCACCATCGCCCCGGCGGCTAATAGCAGATAGGTAGACCGTTTCTCCGGTTCACCCAGCACCAGCGCCGCAAGGGCCAGGACGAGCACGCAGGCGGAAAGACATCCGGTGAGAACTCCGACCACAAATCGATCTACGGCGCCTCGGGCTACGGAGCCATCGGAAAGTTGGGGCGCGTCCTCAGCAACCGTGAAACGTTCCAGCGCGGTTATGCCGAGGGATTGGCCCGTGACACAAACAAAAAGTACTCCGTTCAATATGCACACGCCGATCAGAAGCGTCATCACGGCCTGCCGCCACTGGTGTGTCACCACGATCATGGCTGCGATGGCCGCGGCTTGTGCCAGGTTGAGAGCTTGCAAAAACACGCGGCCGAGCGGTTGCCCGATGGGCACATCGTAGTCGCCGAGACTTACGATAGTCCATCCCAGGAGCGCCAACCAGAACGCAACGGCGGGAAAGGCGAACCGGCCCATCGGTACGTTCGACCTGGTGACGCGGCTGCAGGTCAGGAGCCGAAACAGTACAAACGGCAATAGCATTTGGGATGCGCGAAAATTCAGCCCTCCGATCGAGACTGACAGCGGGATGTATGCGGTGATGAGCACTGCCGCAATCTGAAGGTGCAGCATCCATTCCAATGGAATCCGGAACAATGCGGTACACAGAGCGGCGGCTGCCATGGTCAGCAGCACCATCCCAATAGCCGCGCTGGTGTCACCGGCCGCCAGCACCATGGAAAGCCCAAATGCGGCCGAGCCCGCCAGCACGATCGACAACTGTGTGATGGTCCGTGTCATCGAACCCCGTAGGGACTTTCGCTTGGAGTGCGGCGCCGGAACGAAGTGGCCGCGGTTCGGAGCTGAGTCGCCAAACGCATGGACTCAGGTTCACGCATGAGGATGCAGAGCGCTCCAAATACCGAGCCGAATGCGACGCTTTGCGATCCCAAGTGGAGTAGCCGGCCGGCGATCTCCCCACCGATCCGAGGGCTAGGGATGAACCAGGCTGCCGCTAGAGCTGCTGACATTGGGAGTATCAGTTTCCAGACATACCTTCCCAATTCGCGGAGAAATTCAGCATCCACCAAGTCGCGAAGCCGCCAAAAGCTGAAGAGACAGGCCACGGTGCAGCCGGCGAAATGTCCCATGGGCACGCTCGCCGCTCCGCGCGACGGCATGAGAAGAAAGGTTCCTATAACAGCGGATACGGTCCACACACAACTCGCTCCCGCTGCGCTCCAGATCCGGCCGAACGCGGGCAAGGCGCGATGCAGAATGCCAAGCGTCGCACTCGGCGCCAGGCAAGCCGTAAACCATCGCTGGCACGTGATAGTGACCGCCATGAACGCCGACCCGCGCAATCCTGATCCGAAAAGAATGTTGGCCAGATCTTCGCTTATTAGGCAGAGCAGCACTCCCAGCGGCCAGAACATGAACAGGACTGAGCGCAGTTTGCTCAGCAGGGCTTCCGTTGTGGCCTGCTCTCCTTTTTTGGCCGAAAAGACTTGCGACAGCTCCGTGAAGGCAACCGTTGCCACCGCCATGGTCAGGCTGGAGGCTATGTTTGCCGCACGGTAAGCATACTGGATTGAAGCAATTGAGCCGGTGGGTAGCGAGGTTGCGAGCGAGCGCTGCCAGGCCGGCATCAGAAGATAGATGGTTGCGCCGGAGAGCAGGCCGGGAAGCGCTGTTTTAAGAAGAGTCCTCAGCCTCGGATGCCGCAAGGAAGGGAGAGACGGCCTCCAACCGAGGTGCCATAAACTCCCTGCCTGGATGAGGGTCTGCGCGGCTGCGCCGGCGGCCATACAGGCCAGCGCAGCCGCGAGACCGAATCGATGTCCCCAGCACCAGATTCCGCCGGCAACCGAAGCGCTTAGTGCCAGGCGGCCCCAGGCAGGGACGTTATATTGCCTGAGCCCTTGCAAGACCCCCGCCATGTAGGACCCTATCATCGCCAACCCCAGCGTCAACATTCCAACGGGAAGCGCCGCAATGAAGAGATTCCGCTCGATGCTTCCAAAACCGGAAACCAGC
Organism: Bryobacteraceae bacterium; assembly: GCA_036008345.1. Taxonomy (GTDB): domain Bacteria; phylum Acidobacteriota; class Terriglobia; order Bryobacterales; family Bryobacteraceae; genus Palsa-89. Next base: position 977 of record DASYNU010000044.1, on the reverse strand, counting down.
AACTGGGAAACAGCATTGGGGAATATGAGGACTGCCGCAGCCAGTGGCAGACACAACGCGCCCGACCAGAGAATCATGCACTCCATTACAGAGAATGCTTCATGCTTGTTCCCCTCAGCCGCGAGTCTCACCGTAATTGGAACCAGCACATAACCCCCGACACCGTGAATGATCAACGAAGAAACTGCCTCGAGGTAAAGAAGCAGCAGCGCGAGCACATCGGATTCGCGGCTGGCGCCGAATACCGATGCAGTGGCCATCTCGCGTGCCGCGCCCGCAATGGCCGCCAGCAGCATGACACTAGCGAGCGCAGCGACGGTACGGGTCATCAATCGCCCGCTGCCGGCCCTTGCCGTAACAGGTGCATTTTATTCAACAGCCTCGATGCGATGCATGAGCAGGGCGGCGCAACAGGCCAATATCGCGGACGAAAGCGCGCCCATCGTTATAACCAGGAAGCCGGAGGGCGAACTCGGCTTGTCCATCGTGACTGCCTCATCGACGACCTTGATCACCGGGGACTCTTTGGCCACGTCCAGGCGGGCTGCCTCGTACTGCTTGGCCAGCACCTCAAACAGCGCCTCATGGTATTTCACGTCGCGCAGCCGGCGAAGATATTCGAGCCCGGATTTTGGCACGTTGGTAATCGGTATCAACGGATTCCCGGGATCCACCGGCCGATCCCCGCCGGCCTGGGTCCGCAATTGTGCGCGCAGAACGCGAAGTTCGGTTTCCCCACGAATCACCTCAGGATTCTCTTCCGTTGCGCCGGCCTTCAGACGGGCGAGAGCCGCTTCGCGCACCGTGATCTCGGCTTCCAAACCGGCCATGGTCCGGATCACGGCTTCCACTTGGCCGGTAATCTGGATCATCCCGCTCTTTTGCTGGCTGCTCTTCATCTGTTCTTCGGCCTCGTTCAACATTTTCTTTTCTTCGTCAAGTTGGGCCTCATAAAAGCGCCGGCGCTGACTCGCCTC
>DASYNU010000043.1:0-3854 GCA_036008345.1 Bryobacteraceae bacterium | reverse complement strand
GCGGCCACGGCGTTCGCGCCACCCAGGCCCAGCAGCGCGCCAAGCGCTCCTCCGGCGATTGAAACTAGCATTGCCTCCGCCAGGAACTGAAACAGAATGTCGGCCCGGTTCGCGCCCACGGAGCGGCGCACACCGATTTCTTTTCGCCGCTCCGAGACGCCGATCAAAGTCAAGCTCATGATCACCACGCCACCGATCACCATGGAGAGTAACGCGACGCCCCGCATGATGCGAGACAAGGTGGAAGCCACGCTAGTCATCTGCGCCATCACCGCTTTCGGATTCGTGATGGTGAAGTCGTCCAAGGCGGCCGGCGCGAGATGATGCCGCTCGCGCAGCAGCGCTGTGATTTTCTGAACCGCCTGATCGCCTTGATCCGGGTCGCGCAGTTGGGCAATCACCATGGTCAGAAAATCGCGGTTGAAAAGCCGCTTGGACGCTGTGGTGACCGGAATCAGCACCAGATTGTCCAGGCTGCCGCCCGCCGGCCCCGCGCCGCGGGATGCCAGCACGCCTTTCACTTCGAAAGGCACGCCGCCAATTCTGATCGTTTTTCCAATCGGAGATTCATCCGCAAACAAGCTCTTACGTGCTTCCGAGCCCAGCACCGCAACTCGCGCGAGCGTTTGCTCCTGTTCCATGGTCAGGAACGACCCTTCGGCAACCTCATCGCCGCGCAGATCCAGCCAGTTTGCGGACACGCCGAAAACCGCCGGCGTCAGTTCCTGGGAGCGATAACTCACCTCCACATCGAATGCGTTCTGAAGCTGGCCCACCTGCTTGATGCCTGAAAGCTCGCTAGCGATCGCCTGAGCATCCGAGAATTTCAGCACCGGTTCCACGTTGGCCAGCGATACCATGCCGCGCGTGCGCCCGCCGCCTGGCCGGATGATCACGGTGTCGAATGTGCCCAACATGTTCTTGACGCGTTTGATGGTTTCACGGCGCGTATTCTCGCCGATGGAATCCAGCACCGTGAGCGAAGTAATGCCCACCGCGATTCCCAGCATCATAAAGAAGCTGCGCCGCCGGAAGCGAGCGACACTTCGAAAGGCCTGACGAATTTCGGCTACGGTTTTCATCTGTCTGAAACCAGCCGGCCATCGCGCAGCACAATCTCCCGCCGTGCATGCCCGGCTACAGCATCGTCATGCGTCACCAGCAGGACCGTTCTACCTTCGCGATGCAGATCGCCCAGGATCCGCATCACTTCGCTGCCGGCGGTCTCGTCCAGATTTCCAGTAGGCTCATCCGCCAGGATCAGGCACGGATCGTTGATCAGCGCCCGCGCCAACGCCACGCGCTGTTGCTCGCCTCCGGAAAGCTCGGAGCTGAAGTGACGATAGCGCCCACTCAAGCCCACTCGATCGAGAGCCGCCCGCGCCTTTTTGCGGTCCACGCGGCCATCCCGGTAGACCATCGGGATTTCGACGTTCTCGAGCGCGGTGGTGCGCGCCAGCAGATTGAAAGATTGAAAAACGAACCCAATTCGATGATTGCGGATGCGCGCGAGCTGCCGGTCTGAACAGGACGCGATATCTTCGCCGGCCAAGCGGTAGACACCTAGTGTGGGCCGATCCAGGCAGCCCAGAATATTGAGCAGCGATGACTTTCCGGAACCGGATGCTCCACGGATCGTCACGAATTCGCCGGCTGCCACGCCGAACGATACGTCCAGCAGCGCGTGTACGGGCGCACCGCCGGCGCGTTGATGCGTTTTCGAAACCGCCTGCACCTCGATCATTTCTTGCCTCCCGCCGCAGGCAGATCGCGCAAGTACACTCCGTCCCCCGCGTCGAGACCCTGCTTGATTTCTATCCACGCCCCGGTCCGCTGCCCTACGGCCACCTCTCTCTTCTGAGCCACGCCGTTCGAGGCCACGTACACGAAGCGCTGCTCGCCATCTTTGCGGATCGCCTCCGCGGGGATCGTCAGCGCGCGCCGTTGGGCGGTTTCAATGCTCACGTTGGCGGTCATGTCGGGCTTGAGTTCCACCAAGCCGCTGCGGATCCGGATGCCCACTTCGTAATTCACTACTCCCGAGACCACGGTGGCCCTGGGCGCGATGCGCTCCACCATTCCATGAAATTCTCGCGATGGATAAGTCTCGGTGGAAAAGGTAACGGCGTTGGATGGGCGAACGTTGGCGATGTCGGTTTCATCCACCATGGCCACTAGCTCCAACGCGTTGTCTTCGATGATGGTGACAAAGGTGGGTGCGTTGAACGATGCCGCCACAGTCTCACCCTGCTCGGTGGAAACGGATGCCACCGTGCCCGAAATGGGCGATCGAATGATGAGATACGGCACGTCGCTCTCCACAACGCTGAGATCGCTGCGAGATTTATCGAGCCGCGCCTGAGAGCTTTTCAGATCGTCCTCCAGATCTTCGGTTTGTTGGCGCGGGATCAAGCGTTCCTCCAGCAATTTCCGGCTGCGCGACAACTCGCGCTCCAGCTTCGCGACGGAGGCCTGATCTACTTCAATCTGGGAGCGCGCCTGCGCGATGCGTGCATCCAGACCCCGCGACTCAATCTCGGCGATCACCGCGTCCTTATCAATGTGCGATCCCACCGTTACGTTGAGCTTGGTAACGATCCCTGAAATTTGGGCGCCCACGCGGACTTCGGCCCCGGTTCGAAGACGGATGGTTCCCGTGGCCGTCACGGTGGCGCTCACGTTTCGCGATTCCGCGCGAACGATGCTGGGCTTGGCGGCGGTGTCCCCTGGTTTCTGGGTAAGCTTGGGCCAGTAATAAACGGCCCCCGCGGCCAGCGTCACGCCCAAGAAAGCGATGGCGGCGATTCCGCTACTTCCGCTCATACACCATGACCATCGCCGGACCTTTGCCCCGGCTGCTTTCCACCGTCATGGTTCGTCCATCCGCTGAAAGCGATCGCGTCTCTGTGCGAACGCTGTTTGTTCCGGCAATGGATCCGGGACTGGTCCAGGTTGTCACCAGCTTGTTGCCGTCCCATTTGGTTACGGTCTCAGCCGCGGCTTCCATGGGATTTTTGTTCGGAACCGGCTTGCCATTGAGGTCGAAACGAGTTTCGCTGGTTTGTTCGCGGCCATTGAACGTGGACACGTCGGTAATGATCAACTCGCGCTTGGTCTGCTTCACCGTGCTGACCAGCTTCATCTGTGCCATCATGCCGATGTTCCGGCTCTTCGCGGGATTAAATTCCCAGGGGCCGGAGAAATCTTGCTGGGCCAGGACGGGAAGGGCGGCAAGGAGGAGGAGCATGCTTGTGCGTTTCATGCTTCCGATGGTGCACCCCGTACCTAGGTACAGAGTCAAGGGGGAAAAATAGCGGGTAGTGTCCTAATTTGCTTTTTTCTTCACGCGGTCGCGGCATTCAATGTGCTCCGTATCCACTCTGAAACCTTCTGGTCATTGGCGCTGGCTGCTGCCGTGATCCGCTTGACTTCATCCGCGCTGAAGCGCACTGGCACGATGCAGCCCTTGGCTTCACCCTTGGGCAATTTCGGACGCCCGATCTTTGGCTTAGTTTGCTTGGCCATGTTGTCTGAACTCCTGCACGATTGCCGCCTGCACTGCTGTCTGCGGAGAGATGACAGGAGGGATATGAAGTACTGTGACGTGACGTTTCGGATGAGCAGGATCATCCGTCGCGTGAATCCAAGCATAAACCCTGTCCGTCTTCGGATGACCTCGCAAACGAAAGACCTCAACAACCCCGTCCCATACTGTCTGACCCTTAAAACTTTCCGTAACTGGCACGCTTTCCAGATGCGTTGCTGTTGCTCCATGTAAGTGGTGGATCACGTCTCGAAGCTCCTGGATATGCGGCGTCACGCTACCGCCTCAAGCAACTCACCTACACTCCAGA
>DASYNU010000042.1:0-45791 GCA_036008345.1 Bryobacteraceae bacterium | reverse complement strand
CGCTTCACATCTGGCCGCGCGGCTCGTACATGCTGATCGCATTGCCGAATGTGGACGGGACGTATGGCTGCATTCTGTTCCTGCCGTTCGAGGGCGAACGTGGATTTGCGGCCCTCGATTCCGAGTCGAGGGTGGTGGAATTTTTCCGCGCCAATTTTCCCGACGCGCTCGCCTTAATGCCGAATCTGGCAGAGAATTACTTTGCCAATCCCACGGGCGCCATGGTTACGGTCCGCTGCTTTCCGTGGCATCAGGAAGGAAACATATTGCTCCTGGGCGACGCCGCGCACGCGATTGTCCCGTTTTTCGGGCAGGGAATTAACTGCGGGTTCGAGGATTGCACCTGCTTCCTGGAATTACTGGATGCCGCGCGGGCGAGCGGCGCAGAGTCCATCGACTGGCAGAAGCTCTTCACTGACTTCGAGAGCTCGCGCAAGCCCAATACCGAAGCCATTGCCGACCTGGCGTTAGAGAACTTTGTCGAAATGCGGGACCGCGTGGCTGATCCGCATTTCCTTTTCAAGAAGAAAGTGGACCTGGCATTGGAAGCCAGATTTCCCGGTCTCTACGTGCCCAAATATGCGATGGTCGCGTTCCATCGCATTCCGTATGCGGTGGCACAACAACGCGGGCGGATTCAGGATCGTTTGCTGGACGAGCTCTGCGCCGGCATGAAGCGGCTGGAAGACATCGATTGGAGCAAAGCGGCCATGCTCGTGCATCGTGACTTGACCGAGCTGGGGAAGCGATAATGCAGGGCACGTTTGAAGCCGGTTGCGGAGTGCTTTCAGACTGCGGTCGGGCTAAAGTAGTGGGGAATCGCGAGGAGACGGCAGGCAATAGCTCACCGTGAGTGGGGGGGAAAAGGGCCACGTCTCACCCATTCGCGCGCGCGCCAGAATCCACCATGGATCATCACGATTGCGCCGCGGACTTCTTTTCTTTCTTCTTGCGACTGCCACAAGTCAAGAAACTGATTCGGTTCGGTGCCGTAAGCGATTCGCCCATCGGCATAAACTGGAGGCAGAGAGAGAAGGTCGCGTCCCATCGCTTTCAATTAACCCGGATTTCTTCGCCGAAAAACTTATCCCACCATCGCCGATCCGCCGTTCACGTTCATGATTTCGCCCGTCATGAACCCCGCATGGGGAGTGCATAGAAAGAGCACCGGCGCCGCTATTTCTTCGGGCGTACCTACGCGGCCTAAAGGAATGGTTCGCAAAATGCCTTCGCGCAAGGCAGGATCGGTAAGGTAAGGCGCGGCCATGTCGGTATTCACCCAGCCGGGTGCAACGCAGTTCACGCAAATGCCGAATGAAGCCAGCTCGGCCGCGAGGCTCTTGGTCAGGCTAATGATGGCGCCCTTCGAAGCCGCGTAGTCACAGAGACGGGCTTCGCCGCGCTGACCGGAGGCGGAGCTGATGAGAACGATGCGGCCTGGACCTTCCTGCGCCTTCATCTGCGCGACTGCGCTTCGCACCAGGGCAAAAGCACTATCCAGGTTCACAGCCATGGTGTGTCGCCAGCGTGCATCGGTCATTTGGTCGACTAGCAACTCATCCGGCGCAATGCCATGATTCACCACCAGAGCGTCGAGCCTTCCATAATGCTCTACGGCCGCAGCGACGAGAGCCTGCGCCGACTCGGATTGATTCAGTTCAGACGCAATCGCAAAGCAATTGCGCGGGCCGCACTCGCGCACCAGAGCTTCAGCCTGGCTGCGCGCCTGGCGATAACTGAATGCCACACGCGCGCCCGCCTCGGCAAATAACCGGACACACGCCGCGCCAATTCCGCGCGAACCACCGGTGATGAGAACGACTCCATTCACAAAGGACAATGTGACGGCCACAGTCCTATTTACCACGGGGGACGCAAAGGGCGCAAAGGAAAACAGCACCAGTAGAATCGAGGTTGGCGTTCCAGAATCAACTGCGGCTCAGGGGCCTGTAGCTGAGATAAACCGCTCCGAAAAGGATCAGCGCACCGCCGGCGAGAGCCATCCTCCCCAGGATCTCATGCAGAACCGAGACGCCGAGGATCGCTCCGACCAGCGGTTCCAGGCTAATGAAGATTCCTGCCTGCGATTCGGGAACCCACTTCAGTCCCCAGTTCCACAGCACGGCTGTGGTCGCCGTTGCCAATAGCCCTTGCCCGGCCACCGCAACCCAGGCACTGGACGAATAACGCACGGAAGGAAGACCTGATGCCGTCGTGACCATCACAGCCAGCATCATAGTGCCGATCCAATACACGAAGGCAGTGACCATTAGGGCGGAATGCCGCTGCACCAGACGCTTAGAAATAAGAATCCAGCCGATGGCTGCAAACATGGAAAGCACAACCAGCAAATCGCCTCGAAGGGTCGGGCCTGCCGTGCCAGAGTCTCTCCCGCTGGAGAGCGCAATCATCCCGGCGCCGACGGTCGAGGCGAGAACTGCAAACCAGCCGCCTAAGTGCAACTGCTCTCCGGTGAACAGCACCGCCGCAATGGAGCGCATTCTGCTGATGATTCCGCTACTTTCTGAGTGCAACTGCTCTCCGGCGAACAGCACCGCCGCAATGGCAAGCAGTATTGGCAGGGTACCGACCATCAGAGCAGCGTGCGAAACCGTCGTGAGGGAGAGCCCTTTGAACTGAAGGAGGAATACGACTGGCACCCCGAGCGCAGCGGCGGCGAGAACCCAGACCCATTCCGCCCGGGCAAAGCGAGGACGGTCAAAGAACAGGAAAGGCAGCAAGCCGGCGCACGCGAAAAGCAACCTAAACAAAACCATGGTTGAGACGGGCATCTCGCGAAGTGCAATCTTGCCGAAATAGAATCCCGTTCCCCACAGGCACCCCGCCGCTGCCAGCGCGAAAATGGGAATGACACGACCGTGCCGCTCAGACATTGCTGCCGATTATACCCAAATTATGTATCTTGCCCGCCCTGTCCGACGAGTAGCACGGGCCCGAATTGCGGTTAGGCGCTGCGGCCCAGAATCAATTCATAGGCGGAGTCTACAGGCATTTTTCGGCAGGCGAAAAGCGGCTCGTATCTGTTTGAAAATATTGGCTGAGGAGAGAGGATTTGAGCCTCCGACTCCCTGGTAAGGAACCGCTTTTTTAGTTGACTGAAATTTGTGGAATTTTGTTGATTCTCCCACCAGACTTCTTCCCACGCTCGTATCGATCGCGTGGACCAAATGTCGGCGTACTCGTTCAGCCGGTCGCGCGTGCGGCCAGGCATCGCGCCGAGTGAATGACTGATTAGATAAACGGTCTTGTCGAGGACGGGAAATTCCTTGCGCCATTCGAGCAGCGGATCGGACATTCTTCTATGATAGGGGGAATTTATTCCACCCAGACCACGGCGCCCTTTTCGATGCTGGGTATTTCACACAAAAGCTTGCCGTCATGAAACGTCCCCTCGATCTTTCGCGGTTCGCCCAGAAATGGAAGCAGCGTGATGCTGTGGGGCCCATCCGCCGGGAACGTTATCTTCACATTGAGCGCCGGCGTCTGCTGCGCGATTTCCTTGGATTTTAGTCCCGCGAAGTTCGCTAGAAAAACCGAGAGGTGGCCGTCCACGCGTGCGATCTGAGTGGAAACGAATGGCGACGCATCTATTTGTATCCCGGAGTTGTAGCCGGAGCCTTCCAGAATCTGGCTGAGGTATTTCGTCCTCAGCTTGTCGATTTCGGCCGCTGTCCCTTGGTTGAATTCCTTTTTCAGCGCCGCGTAATAGGCTTTGCCGGGACAGTCGCGATAGCGCACCTGGATCGGGTTAGTTGCCCGCGCCGCGCCGGTCGCGTCATACATCCCGGATTGCCCGGTAGCGATCAGAGTTTTGCCGGAAGCTGCATAAGAGTTCAAGTAGCTTAGCTCTTCTTTGCTCAGGCAGCGTGCATCCGGAAGAATCAGCGCTGCGCCGTCGAAATTCGCCAGGGTCCGAGGAGTCACTATCTGGAACTCCAGGTGAGACTGCAGCAGAAGCAGCATGACGCCGCGATAGGAATTGATGAATTCATCGGCGAAATAATTCCGGCTCTTCTGGGAAAAATAAACTCCGATGGGTTGAATCGGTTGTCGCGGAAGGAAGAAGTTTCTCTCGTGGTTCTTGATCCACTCAAAGATTAAGGTGCGGGTTTGGATGTCGTTTGAACCCGACATGACGTGTCCCTGAGCGTCCCAGGTATTGGTGCCGGCCATGAGCTGAGCCATCGCCAGATTCTTCATCGCTTCCCCGGGCGCGATCCGCTTTTCGTTTTCCCATGAGTAACTCAGCATCCAGCTGGGCTTTGATCCGGCAAACGCTCGGAACGAGTACATGCCGATCATGTCCTGGAACCAGGACAACGGTGTGCGGCTGGCAGACTTGCCGCCGGTGGAGTACTCATGTGCGATGGTATCCACCACCGGATACATGTCGTAGACGTCGGCGCCCACCCGGACCGCGCTTTCCTCGATGCCCGGATAGATCTCTGCGATGGTCTTGCATTTCGGATTCACGGCCTTCACGTTAGCGTCGATTTCCTGCATGAAATCCGTGAGCGCCTCGATGCGGAAGTCCACCCATTTGTGGAAGTTCGCGTCCTTAAAATCTCCCAGTTTCAGATCGGTCTTCGCGTTGAGACCAGTCTTGGCTTTGAATGCGGCAACTGTTGCATCGTCAAAGCTGGCCCACGTATTTTCCCAGCCTGTGAAATGCGTCATCCAGTAAGGAATATCCACGTAGACACCGTCAATGCCGGTAGCGGCGATTTGCCGGACGCGCTGCATGTAGATTTTGCGCCACTCTTTGGCGAAAGGGGAGACCCAAACATCTTCGTCGCCCTCGCGAATCCAAAACTCCGTGCCGCCGCCGAACATCGCAGGTTCGCCTTTGATGTTTCGTTGCAGCCAGTCGGGATGGTCCTTCGCCATGCTGTGAGCGGCTTGGCCGGCGTGAGCCGTGATGCATTCAGTGCCGGCGATGTACACGAAAGCGTAATTGCCGGCGGCATGCGCCTTCTCGGCTGCCGCGTGGATGGCCTTCAGCTTTTCCGTGGGATCGACAAAGCTCTCGTAACGGCCCGGAATATCGTTGTCTACTTCAATACCGAAAACTTTGCTGGCCGTGGCGCGTTGAACAATCTGATCCGCATTGTTAGGGGTTAGGCCGTTGCCCGCGATGCGAACGAAGTGGGTCCAGTCCGGGTTGGTCTGGGCGTACACGACGTTTGTCAAGAGAAGGAATGCGGTGGCGCAGGCGCTCGTGACGCTGAAAAAGTCTTTCGAAGGGCATGGCCCTGCGCCACCATGGATTGTCATCAGAATTCGCCACGAACAACCACCTGAACTTGGCGCGCGTGCCATCCATTGGCAAGATTGGTGACTTGGCCAAAGCCTCCTGCGCCAAATTGATAATTGGCACGATCGAAGCGCGTTCCGTTGAAAGCGTTGAACGCCTCTAAGCGAACCTGCAGCTTCACTCGTTCCCGGATGGTAACTTGCTTCCGCAGCGCCAGGTCTACATTTTCAATACCCTGAGAAAACAGATTGTCGAAATAGCGAGGAGCGTTGCCAAGCTGCTGGTCCCCCGGATCAGCGAAGCAGTTGGGGTTGAAGACGCTGAAGCCGCTGGACGCTCCATTGAGCAACGCGGCCGCCGCAGTGTGAAAGCTGATCCCCGTTCCGGGATTGGCGCAGGTCACGTTGGGCCGCTGGAATCCATCCGCCAGCCGATTGATAGCCATCCGGATAGCTACAGGTTGTCCGCTCTGCAGGGTCACATTCGAAGAAGCCGACCAACCACCAATCACCGTATCCAGCACGCGATTCATGTTGTTCCCAATCAGGAGACCACGGCCAACGGGAATCTGCGCGGTGAACGCCGCGGCGACGCGATGCGTCGCGTTGTTCGCGCTCAAGCTGGTTTCATTCTTGAGCTGGTCCAGCGCCTGCGGCCCTCCCACGCTGTACCATCCCACCCAGCTATTGTTGCCGGAGGAAATGTCGTCCGTGTTTCGGGAAAGCGTGTAGCTGCCCTGGATGGTAAAGTATTTTCCGGTGCGCTTCTCGAACCGAAGCTGCATGGAGTCGTACCGGGAGTTCGCGCCCAAATTCGGGAACCCGTCAAATTCGCCATCGAACTGCGGATACGGCCGCAAGAGGTTCAGTAGCGGAATGGTCGGGTCGTTGTACCGGGAATCCGGTTGGTTGAAGATGGCGTTCGGTCCCACAAAAAATGACTGAAATGGATTTGGGACCAGCGCATTCAATTGATCGGTAGTGTAATTCTTCGCGATCGAAGAAGGAATAAAGTTCTGGTTCCTGGTTCCGGTACCGTAGCTGCCCCACGAGAGGTGCGTGCTGCGGTTGGCCGAATAGTCCACGCTGACTACAATGTCGGACGGCAACAGCCGCTGAACCCCGCCGCTCCACTGATAGATTTGCGGATTCCGGGCGGCCTCATAACTCAGGTCGCTGCCGTTGCTGAATCCCCATTGAGCCAGCTTGCCGTAGGTCGCGCCTTGGGGAGGCGGCAGCCCAGCCGGAAATGGATTCTCCAAGGTAGCGTATTGCGTCTGGTAGAAATCCTTGGAGAAGAATATCGGCGCCGACTTGTAGAAGGCGGGGCCCGGGTATTGAAAATTGGTAGCAATATTCGCGCCGTAGTAAATGCCGGCGCCGGCCCGGATAACGGTCTTCGAATCCCAGCTATAGGCCATTCCCAATCGCGGCGCAAAGTTGTTTCGATCGATGGGGACCGTACGCTGGCTAGGGCTAGCGAATATTGAAGTGCCGTTCAAAACCCCGAGGCCAGGGACATTAACGCCGGTCGAAGCCGTGAAATCCGAAAACGTCTCCCGGTTGTAACGTTCCGTGTACGGCGTGCTCCACTCGTACCGAAGCCCCAAATTCAATGTCAGTTTCGCATTCACCTTCCAGTCATCCTGAACGTAGAAGGCCGTCTCCTTCGATTTGTTGGCGACTGGCGGTTTGATATTCAGCGGGCCGCTGGTGTTGTCTCCAAAGCCCAACAGAAAACTGGCGAATGGATCGCCCTGCGTGACAACACCGTTGCCCGGCTGCGCATTGGTGGCATCCGGTCCGAAGTTGAAAAGACCCGTGGGATTATCCGGCTGCCAGAAGTTGTTGTAGAAGAGCCGCTGCTCACCGCCGAATTTGATGGAGTGCGACCCCTTCACCCAAACCAATTCCGACGAATAAGTGTAGAGGGTGTGGCTGAAGTGCGTATCCACGCAGCACTGGTCGAACAGGTTGGTGTAGGTCTGATCGAATTCAATCATCGGCATGCGCGTTAGGCCATTGGCTTCGAGAATGCTTGGGAAACCGACGCTGGTGAGTTTGGGATAGTTGGTAATGCCCGGCGCAATCGCGAGATCCAGCCCGATGCGGGCGGTGTAGAGGAGACTGGGACTGATGGTCCAGGTGTAATCCACAACAGCGTTGTGGACATCGGTCTTGTAAAGATACGAGTCGTCGACGTAAGTTTCGCCCACCGGGTTGATGAAGTGGCCCCGGCTGTAACGAACGCCCAGGTGATTGTTGTCGTTGAAATTATGGTCCACGCGGGCGTCGAACTGATACCCGGTATAGGTGGATTGGACGTTGCGGCGAAAGTTATTGTAGTTGGTGCCGGCATCACCCGGGGTATTGGGTTCCGGAAAATAAGCGAGGAGATTCTTGGCCACCGTATCCAGCATGCTGACCGGAATTGTATTGTTCGGGAACGGCGTGCGATTCCCGTTGGCGTCGATGGATTTCGGATTGTAGATGGTCACGGGCGCAAGATTCCCGTTCTCGTCGAATGTCATGGTTTGCGAAAAATTACCGGTGCGCTGCAAATCCGTCGGCATAGTGGCGACGGCTTGCGAGCTGCCGATATCGTTCTGACGTTCGTAGTCAAACAGGAAGAAAGTCTTATTCTTCTTGATCGGTCCTGAGATTGCGCCGCCATATTGGTTGTGGGTGTGGGGCGGCTTGGGAATTCCGGCCTGATTGCTGAAGAAGTCGTTGGCGTCCATGGCATCTCGCTGGCCAAACCACCAGCCGCTACCGTGAATCTGGTTACCGCCCTGCTTCATCATGATGTTCAGAACCGTGCCGCCGTTGTTTCCGTATTCCGCCGAGAAGCTGTTATTCTCAACCTTGAATTCCTGGATCACCTCCACCGACGGCGTGTAATAAACGTTCGAATTTCCGCCCTCGCCCTGCTCCGGCGCGCTGATGGGAGCGCCGTCGAAGCGCACTTCGGCCGTGGCGTTCCGTTGACCGTTCGACACAAAGTTGGTGCCGGATGGGTAATTATCGCGGATGCCATTGCCGGCCGCTTCCGTAACGCCGCCCGAGAGAAACACCAGGCCAAAATAGCTGCGGCCATACAGCGGCATCTCGCGCGTGTATTCACCGCTGATGGTGGTGCCAATCTCCGCGCTGCCTGTATCCAGGGTGGGCTTCGCCTCCACCACGGTTACCGAGGATTGCACTTGGCCAACTTCGAGCGAAAAATCGATATTGGTGTGCTGGCTGACGCCGAGAACTACATCCTTTGTCTCTTCCGGCCGAAAACCCTGCATCTCAGCTCTTACGGTATACGTGGCGGGACGCAGGCCGTTGAAAGTATAGGATCCATGGTCGTCGGTTGTGGCCGTACTAGAGATGCCTGTTCCAGCATCTGTAATAGTGATTTTGGCACCGGCAATAACACCGCCGCTCGGATCATGGACGACGCCGCGGACTTGGGCTTCGAAGCTGGCCTGTCCCAGGACAAGTGCCTGGAATAGACCCAGCAACAGGACGAACTGCACCAGTTTCAGTGCGTTTCTTAGCATTTGCGACCTCCCCTCGGTTCCTTTTTCGATTACTCCCTCCACCCAGAGGGTTTTGACAATAGTATAGGAAAACGAAAGCAATAGTCAATAAACAAAACGTATCGATTATTTGCGCTTGGCAGAGAGCTTGCTTGGAAGTTTTTCGTCACTGCTATATCACGTTGAAGATTTCTTAAGCCGGCAGCGAGTCTCACCTAGCCGTGCTTCGGGGCCTGGCCAGCGGGACAACGCGCAAGGTTCGAGCGCCGGCCGTACGAAATTCATGGTGTTGCACGCGAACGGCGACCCGCCAGCCGTCGATGCGAACGATGCGGCCTCGCATGACCAGTCTCAGAGGGCAGACGCCCTCCAACAGAAAAGGCCAGTCCATCATTAACTCAATGGATCTGTCGGGGGGCAAGGGATCCATGCACCGAAAGCAGACGCCTCCGGTACTCATGTTCAGAGTCTGGCCTGACCCCAGACGCTCAACCCGGCCCTTGCTGAGGAGTTTATAGTCAACGCTCAACGAAATCTCATATCGCCGGTGTGCGCGCGGATCACCCCGGCGGCCATCCAGCAGCCTTACTACACCTGGCAAGCCGGGGGCACTGATCATCCGTCTCCTTACCTAAAGCGAAAACGTAGTACTTGTATCATGTTTGAGACGGGTAGTCAAGGCAGAATTTTTGGCAGAATTTTTGTCCTGCAGGTTTTGTTTGAGGTCAGGAAGCGCTACCACGAACGCAAACTAGCGGCACTGGCGTATTGCTCTGTTGGAACTCACTAATGTTGCTCAGCAATTTTGTTCAGTGATGTTTGGGGATCTATTGGCGTAAGCGTGCCTGGTACCCAGTTTGCGGAGCGCCAGGGCGAGCTTTTGGGCACGGCGCTTCTTGGCCTTGGTCCTCCTGGCGTTGTTGATCTCGGCGGCAGTTTTCGCTCTTGTAACACGATCCCAAACGAAGAGTCGTGCGATCTTTGAGTTGGAACGCGAAAATGTCGTGCTTAAGAGTCAAGCCAGGATCAGACGTTGAGATTGAGTAGATTCACCCACGACCAGCTGCGGCAGTTTGCGGTGGCACGGAGCCTGTTTCCACCCACCACGCTAAATCGGGCGCTTGACAAGCTGGGGTTTGTGCAGGCGGATCCCATTCGCGCGCCGGCGCGTGCGCAGGATTTGATACTGCGCCATCGCGTAAAGCACTACAGGGCGGGCGATCTGGAACGCTGCTTCCCGAAGCTGGGGCTGGAGGAGGATTTCTTTGTCGTTTATGGATTCGTGACGAAATCCGTACAGGCGTTGATGCATCCCCGATCGGATTCCGGCGTTCCCGCTGAGGGTAGTCATCCGTGGTCGGCGGCAACTAAGAAGCGGGCGCAAATGCTGCTGGAGTTCGTCGAGAAACGGGGCTTGGCGCATCCACGAGAAGTGGCTGAGTATTTCGCGCACGGTTCAGTGACGAATTACTGGGGCGGGTCGTCAAACGCCACCACGCATTTGCTGGCCGCCATGCATTACCGCGGGATGCTGCGTGTGGCGCGGCGCGAGGGCGGCATCCGTATTTATGCGGTGCACCAGCATGGGCTTGAGCCGGTGGACGCCGCCGAGCGTCGCGTTCGCGTGGATGCATTGGTGGATGCGGCTGTCGGAATTTATGCGCCACTGCCGAGCGCGTGCTTGACTGACCTGGTTCGCCGCTTGCGCTTTGCCGTGCCGCAGTGGCGCGATGAGTTAAAAAGCGCGCTGCAACGAGCAAAGCACAGGCTCGCGCATGCGGGCGTCGAGGGTGTCGATTGGTATTGGCCGGCGGGCGAGAGTGTCGTGCGGCATGCGGCGCCTGATGTGGTGCGATTGCTGACGCCGTTCGATCCAGTGGTGTGGGATCGGGATCGCTTTGAGCTGCTGTGGGGATGGATTTATCGCTTCGAGGCTTATACGCCGGCCCAGAAACGGAAGCTCGGCTATTATGCATTACCGCTGCTTTGGCGGGATCGTGTGATTGGGTGGGCTAATCTTGCGGTAAAGGACGGCGGATTGAAAGCGGAGTTCGGGTATGTGGAGGGACACGCGCCGAGGGAGCGAGCGTTTGGGCGGGAACTTGAGGTCGAGTTGGATCGAATGCGGAGGTTTCTTGGTTTGGGCTAAAGGCACCGTCTCCCGTCACGGTCGCGGTTCGGTAACGGACGGTTTTTAGCCGAACCGCGACCGTGAGGGAGTCGGTGCTTGGGCGATTCATTCAGAGGCATCTTCCGGTCGCGGTTCCGTACGTGCCAGAATAGCTTCGTGGGGCATCGTTTTGCGGTTACGCTCTTGATCCTAAGATTCACCTGCGGCGCTCAAACGGCCGGGGCGGATTTTTTTGAGAAGAATGTCAGGCCGCTTTTTGTGCAGCGCTGCTTTGGATGTCATGGCGCTGGTACGGGTCCGATGGGCGGGCTTCGGCTGGATAGCCGCGAGTCGATTCTGCATGGGGGTGGGCGTGGGCCCGCCATAGTTGAAGGGAAACCCAACGAGAGCCTGCTCATTCGAGCGCTACAGCAGACTGACGAAAACTTGAAGATGCCGCCGGGCAAGAAATTGTCCAATGCGGAAATCGCAACACTGGCCCAGTGGATTGCCATGGGTGCGCCTTGGGCCGCGCAGCCAACAGCTGCCGTCAGCGCTCCCCCTGAAAAATACTGGGCTTTCGTCCCGCCCATGGATCCGGCGCTGCCGCAAGTCAAAAGCTCGGAATGGGTGAAATCGCCCATTGACGCATTTGTACTGGCGGGACTGGAAGCGAAAAATCTGAAGCCGGCGCCGCCCGCGAGCAAACGCGAGTTGATCCGGCGGGCCACGTTCGATCTGACCGGCCTTCCGCCAACGCCTGAAGAGGTGCAAGCGTTCCTGACCGATGAGAAGCCGGACGCGTTCGCGCGCCTGGTGGATCGTTTGCTCAAATCCGAGCGTTACGGCGAGCGCTGGGGCCGCCATTGGCTGGATGTGGCGCGGTACGCCGATTCGAACGGCCTGGATGAGAATCTGGTTTATCGGAACGCGTTCCGCTATCGCGATTACGTGATCCAGGCGTTCAATAAGGACAAGCCGTACGACCAGTTTGTGCGCGAACAACTGGCCGGCGACCTGATGGTGGATGGGCAAGATCTTGCGACCACCTATGAACGATGGACCGCTACGGGATTCCTTTCGCTCGGCGCGAAGATGCTGGCTGAAGACGATCCGGTGAAGATGGAAATGGACATTGTTGACGAGCAGATGGACACGGCCAGCCGGGCGTTCATGGGGCTGACGGTGGGATGCGCGCGTTGTCACGATCACAAGTTCGATCCCATTCCGCAAGCCGATTACTACGCATTGGGCGGCATCTTCAAGAGCTCGAAAACGATGGAGAATTTCAAAGTTGTCGCTACGTGGCATGAGTATGTACTGGCTCCGCCGGAGGACCGGGAGCATTTACAAGCACTGCTCGACAAGATCAAGGCGAAGAACAAAGAGGCGGCCGTCGTAACACAGGCGGAGAATCGGAAACTATCCGCGGAAGCTCGGCTGAAGCTGGGCGCGTATCTTTTGGCGGCCTCGGATGTTCTGCGCTACGAGCAGATCCCACTTGTGCCGGTGCTCAGCGGCGGAAAGAGCGCGCCGGCGGGTGCGATCATTCGCGAGGCGTCCAGTTTCGAGCGGGGAACTGCTCCGCGAAAACTCGAGAAGGGCAAGGCGAACGTTGTGGAGGGACAGAAGGGCCCCTGGTTCGCGGAATACGACGTCACGGTTCCGGCTTCGGGAGAGTACGAACTGGACATGTTGGAGGAGGAATCCGGAGCGGGTACGGCTGACGTCCTGGTAAATGGCGTTCTGTTGAAAGAGGGTGCGCAGCCTGTACAAAATCGCGCGGCCTCGCCGGATGCGGGAGGTTGGTCCGTCACGGGAATCTTTCCGCTCGCGGCTGGGCGGAACACACTACGGCTGGAGCACAAGTCGCGCTTTCCCTATTTCGAAAAACTGCTGTTGACGCTGAATCCGCTGCCGAAGGGAACCGCAACGCCGCTCTCGAACATTCAGATTTCGCGGCAATATGCGATCAATCCGGGATATCTGGATCATTGGGTGGAGGAGCTGCGGCGGTCGAAAGGCGCGCCGCATTCAGCCTTGTTTGCGTGGTATGCATTTCAAGCGCAGCGCGCTTTGGATGAAAAATCGTTGAGTGGTTGGACATCGCCGGCCGCGAAACTGTTCTTGGGGTTCCATCCGAAATCGGCTGAGGAACTCGCCGCGCGCTATCAGGAATTATCGAACGAAGCCAGCCGCCAGTTTCTAGCGATCCAGGCGTCGCAGCCTATCGCCGAGCAGAACAAATTGGGCGACGATATGGAGGACCTGGCACCCAAGAGCGCTCCGCAGCAGGTGCTTCCGGATGCCGGCCTGGATGCGCTGCGCGAACTGCTGTATGAGAAGGCTGGACCTTTTCGAGCGCCGGATGATTCCAGGAAATATTTCCCGGCGGTTGCCGATGCGCAATTGGCGGCCATCGAGAAAGAACGCAAAGAGCTGGAGGATTCGAAGCCCGATTATCCGCGCGCGATGGGCGTAGCAGAGGGGCCGAAGCCGGCCGATCTGGCGATCCATTTAAGGGGTAGCCATTGGACGCTAGGGCCCACAGCGCCGCGCGGATTCCTGCATGCGATTACAGTCGCGAATGCACCGGCCATCCCCGAGGGACAGAGCGGGCGGCTGCAGTTCGCGGAATGGTTGACGCAGCCGGATCATCCGCTCACGAGCCGGGTGATGGCCAATCGCATCTGGCGCTGGCATTTTGGACGTGGCATTGTTCCGTCGACGGATAATTTCGGAAAGCTGGGGGAGCGGCCCAGTAATCAGCCGCTGCTGGATTGGCTGGCCGTTCGTTTCGTGGAACAGCGCTGGTCCGTGAAAGAGATGCACCGGCTGATCATGCTGTCGAACACGTATCAGATGAGCACGAAATACAATGCCGAAGCCGCCGAGGTGGATCCGGAGAACACGTTGTTGTGGCGAGCGAACCGGCAGCGGCTGGATGCCGAACCCATTCGCGACGCGATCATGGCTGTTTCCGGCGATTTGGATCTGGCTATGGGCGGGACCCTGCTTACGTACAAAGATCGCCAGTACGTGAGCGATACGGAGAAGCGCGGCAGCGTGGATTACAATCGCAATCGCCGGGCGGTTTATATACCGGTGGTGCGCAGTTCCATGTACGAAGTTTTCCAGGCGTTTGATATGCCGGACCCTGCGACATCCAGTGGCGATCGCGCGGCTACGGTGGTTGCGCCACAGGCGTTGTTCATGATGAACGGCACGGTGGTGCTGCAGCATACACGGACCATGGCGGAGCAGTTGCTGAAACGGACGGATCTGGATGATGCCGGCCGTATTCGCGACGCTTACCAACGAGCGCTGCAAAGGCCGCCGTCGGCGAAGGAGATCGATGGCGCGTTGAGTTTTATCGCGCAAGTGGATCGCGCCATGGAAGGCCGCAAGGCCGATGCAGCGGAAAGACGTACATTCGCCTGGCAGAGCTTCTGCAAGGCGCTTTTGTCGTCTAATGAGTTTATATACTTGAATTGAGGCGCGCATGAATGCCCATTGGAATTCCTATCTGAATCGAGCGCTTTCGCGGCGGGAACTGCTGCGCGTGAGCAGCACCGGATTTGGTGCGGTGGCATTAGCAGCCATGTTGGGTGAACAGGCCCAGGCGGCTACGGCAGGCGCGCAGAGTCCGCTGGCAGAGAAGCCTCCGCAGTTCCCTGCGAGAGCCAAACGCGTGATCTTTCTGTTCATGCATGGCGGGCCGTCGCAAGTGGATACATTCGACTACAAGCCGCTGCTGATTCGCGATCATGGAAAGCCTCTGCCCTTCAAGCGTCCGAAAGTGGTTTCGAGCGAGACCTTCAATCTGCTGAAATCACCTTGGGAGTTCAAGCAATACGGACAGAGCGGGATGTGGGTGAGCGATCTGTTTCCGCAACTGGGCCGGCATGTGGATGACATTTGCTTCATCAAATCGATGTGGGGATCGAATTCACGGCACGGCGGGGCGCTGCTCGAATTGCATACGGGCAGCGATACTTTTGTACGTCCCAGCATGGGTTCCTGGATTACATATGGATTAGGCACAGAGAACCAGAGCATGCCCGGGTTCATTACGATTTGTCCGACGCAGAGCCACGGTGGGGCGAACAATTACAGCTCGGGATTTCTGCCGGCTCCTTACGCCGGTACCCCGATTGGATCGGTAGGAATCGCGGCACGCGATGCCAAGATTCCGTTTATCGCGAATGCCGAGACTCCGCGCGACATTCAACGCATGGAGCTGGATTATTTGCAGAAGATCAATCGCGAACAGTTGGCTACAACCGGTCCGGACCAGGCACTGGAAGGGCGCATCGAATCGTTTGAGCTAGCATTCCGGATGCAATCGGAAGCTCCGGGATTGCAGGAGATTTCCGGCGAATCTCCGGCAACGTTGAAGCTTTACGGCATCGATAACCGGGTGTCCGAGGATTTCGGACGGCAGTGTTTAATGGCGCGGCGGTTGTCGGAAGCGGGCGTGCGATTCGTGCAAGTGAGCCACACTTACAAGTGGGATCAACACTCCGATTTGTTACGGGATCATGCGCAGAATGCCCGCGAAGTGGATCAGCCTATTGCTGGGTTGTTGCAGGACTTGAAGGCGCGCGGGTTGCTGAAAGATACGCTGGTGCTGTGGGGCGGTGAGTTTGGACGAACTCCGACCGCGCAAGGCTCCGATGGGCGCGACCACAATCCGGAAGCGTTCACCATGTGGATGGCGGGTGGAGGCGTAAAGCCGGGGATGCAGTATGGTTCCACCGACGACTACGGGTATTATGCGGTGGAGAACAAGGTTCATTTTCACGACTTGCACGCGACCATTTTGTATTTGCTGGGGATGGATCACACTCGCTTGACTTATCGCTACGCGGGGCGCGATTTCCGTTTGACGGATGTGCATGGAAATGTTGTGAAGGATATTGTGGCCTAGCGTGTCGTCAGAACCGGCTAAAGGCACCGACTCCCTCACGGTCGCGGTTCGGTAACACCCTCTACGGCACGGTCCAGGTGCCCTCGAACGACCAGCCGCTACTGTGCGTCGCGTTTGCCACGTCCATATAGACGTTCTTAGTTCCCGCAAATCCTGCGCTAAAAGTCAGGGGCAAATTCAACGTCAGCGTGTTTCCCGAGATCCGCGCCGAGGAGGATGCTACATGCACGGTGCATTGGCTGTTCTCGAGAGTCTTTCCCTTACCTATAATCAGCGGCCCCTGCCAGGCACCCGCATCGTTGGCCAGGTAAAGAGCATTCGAGGCGCGTGCGTAATAGAGGTAGCAGGCGGTGCTGGTAACAAGTTTAGAGTTTATATCTAGCTCGGCCCACTGGATATCATCCGCGCCGTTTGCGTCGGAGAATGTGAATGCGAATGTATGGGTCAACCCACTTCCTTTATTGGGTGTGACTGACACCGGGACGGGAACCACCCCCTGCGCCGGACCGGTGATGCTAACCGAGGCGCTGCCAGCCGCGGATGGAACCGCCTGGCTGACCGCGTGCACCGTAACTGTCGCCGGGGAGGGGACTATGGAGGGCGCCGTATAGTGCCCGCTGATGGAGTCAATAAAACCGAGGGTGCTATTGCCTCCGATAACACCGTTCACATTCCATGTAACAGATTGGTTAGCATTGCCTACGACAGTGGCATTGAACTGCTGCTGCGCGTTGACTTGCAAATTGGCGCTGGGCGGAGTCACGCTCACCGACACCGAGTTCTCAAGCGCCTGACCGCTGTTGGGATTCACCATCAGCGGCGCGACATCCACGGCTTCAAAGTTGGAACCGGCGATAGTGTTCAGAACATGCAAGTCGTCATTGCTCCAGCGCGAATCCGGCGCGCCTGAGATGTACCAGGATGACCCGTTGTCGGCCAGCATCATGCCGTACTGTTTGAGAGCCGTCAAAATGATTTGATTGGTGGGTGAGAATCCCGAGACGTCGAAACTCGCCTTCAGCCGGAAGCGCGCGCCCATGGGAGGATAGCTGCTACTGGTGAGCGAAGAAGCCTCATGCCGCGCGGGCCAAACGAAGGCGTCCTGGGTATGCGGAACGGTGAACCGGATGGCATGGCGGATCTGGCCTGCCACGATCTCGTCGTAGCGAACCAAGCCAGGGAATATGGGCAAACCAGCGGCGTCGGCCGAAGTCCAGGAGGCGGGGCGCAGGGTAGTGTCCTAATTTGGCTTCTGATCCTCGGTTTGGGTCTCTGTCCGTTGTTGGGCCATTGGAATCATTGTGATGTCTTCGTACTCAAGATAGGTTGGCCTATTCATCCCACAGACCAGGTTTCCCCTGATGCTCATCAAGGGGCTCTGTTCTTTGGCGACGCCAACATGGACAATCTCGCCGTGCACGGCGATGCGAAGGATTGTCTCAAGGTATTGTTTGGACTGTTCCTCCGCGAGAGGCAAGCGTACTTCGCATTTGTAGGGCTTTCGCGGAAACATAGGTGTGTCCTGAATCGTTCTAAGCCTTACCCGGTTGGGGAGGTTCCCAAAGAATTTGAAGTCAAATCTGGCGGTGAGCGGGAAGCTGCTTTCGTTCGCGATATCGAATTGGACAAGCAAGGCTTTAGGTTCGGGCGACGGCGAGGGGATGAAAAGCGTAACCAAGCTAGATTGCCAATTCACAACCGACACCCATTGGGTCATGGAAGCTCGCATCAGGTCTGCCTGCTGTTCCATCAATGTCGCTTGAGTTCCCATCAGATTGGCCTGCCTGTCCATTGTGCCAAGTGTGCGGCGAGCCAGAATGACCCCAACTACGCCAACAAATACCAGGACCAGACTGAAGACCCAAGGACCCCAGTCGAACAAGTAGTCTATCCAAGTTTTTTGCTTGTCGGCCACAGTTACGGTCGGGATACTCGTGAGTTTTACGGACTGCTCTTTATCCTGGGCTGCTACGGTATGGCCTTCATTGCCGGAATCCTTGGGCTCATGCGCTGGAATAGTAATAGGCTGGCCAGCGCCGCGCTTATTGCCCTGGCGATCATCAGTGGCCTTGTCGGAACCCTTACCGGAGGCTCCCGGCTGCTGCCCTGGCATTGGTGGGACTACCTGCATCGCAAGCCAGACAGTCAACAGCAATACCTTCCCCATGGAGTAAATGTATCACAAAAAGTGTCGCCTCAACGTGGCGGCCCGCTTCCAAAGAATTGCGTCGTAGGTAGGCCCTCGAAAGTGATCATATTTCCAGTAACGGTCATTCGTGGTCCTTTTTTGAAAATAACAACCCGTATTAGTTCTGGGGGTGCTACGTCCGGCTGTGGCCCCCAACCGCTTTGTAAAACGACGGCAGGAAGGCCGCCGCGCTCCATGGCTGGAACCAAAGCCCGTGCGGCCTCTAATACAACCTCAGGCGCAGTCGGACTAACCCATAGCACAATGTTGGTAGCCATGAATGTTAGTTCCGACCTAAAGGATGGTGGTGCCGCTTCAAGTCCCCAAGTGGCCGTTGCCAGTAATGAGACGATCCAACTGAGGACAAAAGCACGCTCCGGGTCTGCGGGGTCCGTCACAATCGCGCACCGCTGCCGTGGGAATCTTTGCAAAGCTGCTGCTAGCTGGGGTATCAACGCCCGGTCTGGTGTACGCCAGGATATGCTTTCTCGGAGTTCCAGTAAACGCCGTTCCGCTTCTATAGCTCGCTCCTGTTGCTTGGTTAGCGCGGCCTTGGCCTCCGTCAGATCCTTGTCGAATTGCCTTAATCTTTCAGCCTGCCGTTCGTTTATTTTATTGCCGATCAGAAGAACGCCAGCGCCGACTACGAATGTTAGAAACAGCAGAATTACTCCGGCTATCTCAAATATCGACTTGACCGCTTCCAGTGGCATAGAGTTGACCCTGACCCGCATGTTGGAAATAACGCTCATATCGTTAGCTCTTGCATCTTTGGGATGCGCCATCGCTACGGCTATTTACGGATACAAACTACTGCGCAATAAATATTGTAACACAAAAAGAATTGACACCCAAAAGTTACTGTAATACAATAAGTACATGGCTAACGTACTTAGCACTGACAAGCAAATCGGGATCATCGGCGCACTCTGCGAAGGTTCGAGCATCCGCTCAATCGAGCGTCAATCTGGCGTCCACCGCGATACGATCATGCGCCTTGGCGTGCGAGTCGGCCAAGGCTGCACCGCTCTGATGGATGCAAAACTCCGCAACCTGGATTGCCACCGTTTGGAAATGGACGAACTGTGGGGCTTCGTCGGGAAGAAAGAAAAGCACCTCCGTCCTGACGATGACGCCACTCTTGGCAACGTATGGACGTTCTGCGCAATCGACGCGGACACTAAGTTAGTTCCAGCTTTCAAGGTGAGTGGGGATCGGAGCCAGAGTGCAGCTACCGCCTTCGTGCTGGATGTTGCAGACCGTATGAAGAACCGGGTGCAAATCTCAACTGACGGCCTCTCTGCATATGTCGAAGCTATCGACTGGGCTTTCGGCGGCAACGTTGATTACGGCCAGATCATCAAGACATACGGTACCGAAGAATCGGTGGAAGCCCAGCGGCGATACAGCGCCCCGAAGATTAGCTCCATCGAAAAAAAGGGTGTTTTTGGCCGTCCCAATTTTGATCTGATCTCTACTAGCTACGTTGAGCGGTTGAACGCAACCACTCGCCTGCATGTTAAACGGCTGGCACGTCTGACCCATGCCTTCAGCAAAAAGCGCGAGAACTTCGAAGCGGCGGTTGGCCTGCACTTCGCTTATTACAACTTCGTTCGTCGGCATAATACTCTTCGCTGCACGCCTGCAATGGCCTCTGGTGTTGAGCAGTCATTCTGGACAGTAGGCAATTTGCTTGAGGCGGTAGCGTGACGCATATCGAGGAATTGAGGGACGTGATTCACCACTTGCACGGTGCGACAGCTAGACACCTGGAGAGCGTTCCGGTGACAGAAACGCATCAGGGCCACACAGTATGGGACGGCGTTGTAGAAGTGTTCCATATGAAGGGCCACCCAAAGACGGACAAGGTTTATGCCTGGATTCACGCGACAGACGATCCAAAGCGCCCAAAGCGCCATGTGACCGTGCTTCATATCCCGCCAGTCGTATCAGCACAAACCGCCGTCCGCGCAGCAATCGTTCAGGAGTTCAGAGAACATGGCAAAGCAAACTAAACCGAAGATCGGTCGCCCCAAGCTGCCAAAAGGCGAAGCCAAAGGCCGAATCGTACCTGTGCGTTTCAGCGCGGAGGAAGTCAAGCGCATAACAGCAGCGGCCAGTGCAAAGGATCAGAAGGTTTCGGAATGGATACGGAGTACTTTGAATGCCGCTATCGCCTGAAGAAACCGGCAAATTAGGACACTACCGGGCGCAGAGCATCCGATAGCAAATTGAAGATGGCGCCGGAACCGCCCTGCCAACTGGCTGTCTGGGGATATGCGGCGTAGATTTCGTAAAGAATGCAGTCATCGGTATCCACCGCGATCGCGTGGCGATCTCCGGTGCTCGAGCTCCCGCCTTCGATAGGGGCGTTGAGTGGGATAGCGTAAGGGCCAGGGTCGCTCTCGCTTTGATAAGTAAAGGTGGCCGGATATTTTGTTTGTGTTCCCGGAACCGTTACATAGGGAATTCCGATGGGTGCGCCGTCGTACAGCCCGGATCCAAAATCAGGATGCAGATGCGCCGAAGTGCCGATGGTATTGACCCATGTACTTGAACTCGGATGCACAGGCAACTGGTCAACGCGGGCGTTCCAGATATTGTCGGCTGGAAAAACAGAACAGTTCCCAACGCTGGGGGGTTGAGCGGCGGCGAGACCGGCCAGCACCACCGGGATCGCGAGATGAAGAGGATTCTTCACAGATCATTCTCCCTGAATTCAGAATAGATCCGCAGAGGCGAATCCGACAATTGGGTAATACCCCGAGAGCTTGACGTCCCGATCAGGGTGCCTGACGGCGAGGCCGGACGCGCTCTAAGGTAGTTTCCAGGAGCCAGAGCGCGGGCGGCCTGCCAGGCAGTGGGCCGATTGACAATCGGCTGCAGGTTACCAACCTGCCCCACACTCGGCGCGCGGCCAGCCAAACTTCGCTAAAATAGACGTTTATCATGAAAAATGAACTCGCCGTGATAACCGGAGCCGGGGGTTTCATCGGCGGCAGCCTGGTGGCTGATTTTCGCAAACAGGGTTACCGAAAGATCCGCGCTGTCGACATCAAGCCGCTGGAGGAATGGTACCAGCGCTTCGACGACGTCGAGAATCTTTCTCTCGACCTGAATCTCAAGGAAAACTGCGAGCGGGCCGCGCGCGGCGCCTGCCAGATTTATAACTTCGCCGCCAACATGGGCGGCATGGGATTCATCGAAAAGAACAAGGCCCTGTGTATGCTGTCGGTGCTGATCAACACTCAAATGCTGGAAGCCGCTCAGCGATATGGGACGCAGAGGTTTTTCTATTCTTCTTCAGCGTGCGTTTACAATGCCGACAAGCAGCGCGAGACCGCCTGCCCCGGGCTGAAGGAAGAGGATGCCTATCCGGCACTCGCCGAGGACGGTTACGGTTGGGAAAAACTGTTCAGCGAGCGCATGTGCCGGCATTTCCGCGAGGACTACGGGCTGAGCACGCGCGTGGCCCGGTTTCATAATGTCTACGGTCCGAACGGAACCTGGTACGGCGGCCGTGAAAAGGCGCCCGCGGCAATCTGCCGTAAGGTAATCCAAGCCAAAATTTCAGGCGCGAACCAGATCGAAATCTGGGGATCCGGCGAGCAAACTCGCAGCTTCATGTACATTGACGATTGCCTGGAAGGGGTCGAGAAGATCATGCGCTCCGAGATCCTAGAGCCCATCAACCTGGGCTCGTCCGAGATGGTTTCCATCAATCAACTGGTGGATATGGTAGAGGAAATCGCGGAAATCAAGCTCAAACGGAACTATAATCTGACCGCGCCCAAAGGCGTCAACGGCCGCAGCAGCGACAATACCCTGATTCAGAAATACCTGAAGTGGGAGCCCAGCACGCCATTGCGCACGGGTCTGGAGAAAACTTACGCCTGGATCCTCGGCCAATACAAGGCGCGCGAGAGCGGCAGCGGGAATTTCATCAAAGAAGCTGCCGTGGTGTAAAGCGGCAGGCTTATGTGGAACGGCGACTATTGGTTCGTGATCCGAAGCCTGGTGGCGAAAGACTTCAAGGTCCGCTACCGGAACATGTCTTTGGGAGTGCTGTGGTCGCTGCTGAATCCGCTCATCATGATGAGCGTGATGACTTTCATTACCACGCAGATTTTTTCCAGTTCCATGAAACACTACCCACTGGCGGTGTTATGCGGCCTGGTCCCGTTTAATTTTTTTTCCCTGGCCTGGTTGACGGGAACGGTGTCGCTGCTGGAGAACGCAGCGCTGATCAAGCGGGTCCCGGTGCCCCGCCAGATCTTCCCCATCGCCAGCGTGCTCTCAAACTGCATGCACTTGATCATTCAAATCGGTCTGCTGCTGGTGTTGATTCTGGCGTTCGGAAGCGGCGTGAATATCTATTGGTTGTGGCTGCCGGTAATCTGGGTGCTGGAAATTATATTCGTTCTGGGCTTGGCGCTGGCCTTTTCCGCCATCAACGTCTATGTGCGCGACACGCGCTACGTAGTGGAATCGGCCAACACCATCCTCTTCTGGTTGGTGCCCATCTTCTATTCCTTCGCTGCCATTCCGGCGCGCTTTCGCGCGGTATACGAGTTTAATCCGGTGGCGGCGCTGGTGATGATAATGCGAACAATTCTGCTGGATGGTCAAGCGCCGGCCACGTCGACGCTGCGGAATCTGGTTTGTGTGTCTCTCGTCACCTTTATTGGCGGCTGGTTGGTGTTCCGGAAACTAAAGCGAGGATTCTACGAGTATCTATAGCGGGCCTGGTAGCAAAAGAACATGGCGCTGATCGAATTCCAAAACGTATCCAAATGGTTCCCGCACAGCACCGGGCGTGCGTTGCTGCGCACCCACATTGCGCACTGGTTTGGGGGCGAACAAAAGGAGAATTTCGTCGCCCTGAAAAACGTCTCCTTTCGACTCGAGCCGGGCGAGAGCTTGGCCGTGGTGGGCAGCAACGGAGCGGGGAAGAGCACGCTGCTAAGTCTGGCCGCGGGATTGGCCACGCCCAATGCGGGGCGCGTCACGGTCAACGGACATTTGGCCGCTCTGCTGGAGCTCGGCTCCGGCTTCCATCCAGATCTTACGGGAGCTGAAAACCTGCTCCTGAACTCGGCGCTACTGGGCCGCAGCCGCAAGCAAACCCTGGACCTGGCCGACAAGATCATCGATTTCTCGGGTATTCGTGACTTCATCGATGACCCGCTGCGTAACTATTCCTCCGGAATGGTGATGCGTCTGGCGTTTTCCATCGCGATTCATACCGAGCCGGATATCATGCTGCTGGACGAAGTGCTGGCGGTGGGCGATGCCGGCTTCCAGACCAAGTGCCGCGAAGCGCTGCTCGATTTTCAGCGCGCCGGGAAATCCATTTTGTTCGTTTCGCATTCCGCCGGACAAGTCCAAGAAATGTGCGAGCGCGCTATTTGGCTGGATCACGGCGAGCTGGTTATGGAGGGCGATGCCGGGAGCGTCCTTGAAGCGTACAGCGGTGGACTGGTTCTCAAGCAACAGGCCGGGGAGCCAGGCGCGTAGCGGTTCGCAGAGCCGAAAGTCACCGGCTTCCTTACGGTCGCGGTTCGGTTTTGGCTTGCGTTACCTGCGCGGCGTGTGATAGAAAGAGATCCATTCGGAGCCTTCGATGCCCAACGCAAGCGGTACCGGCAGTGCGGCACTTCCACTCCCAGCAGCCGCGCCTGAGCGGCACCTGCTTGAGCGCACGCTGGCTGGATGGCTGCAAGCCAGCCATATGTCCCATCTCGGGATCGCCAACACAATGCGCCTGGCCCGCGCCGTCAACCGGATCAAATTCCGCCGGCAGGACCGCTGGCGCCGGGAATTGTATTGCAACGAATTGGCGGCTTTGTTTGAAGAGAACGGCGGGCTTACGCGTCCGGCCATTCAGCTAAACGATGGCTGGGCAGTGGACACATCCCTTGCGTTGCCCCACCTGGATCGAGTTCTGGAAGATTCCGAGAAAATCATCGCGGAACGCTGCGGCGCCCGTCTTTCCGGAGATCCGTACCGCAGCTATTTTCAGGATGTCTGGAAGACCGAGGATCTGGAGCAGTACCCTTCGATGCTCGACTTCGCGACGTCGAGTGATGTGCTGGCAACTGTAACGAATTACTTGAAATGCATTCCGGCGCTGTCTACCACGCTTCCTCCCGGAATCCGCTTCGTTGAATCCAACGCAGCCTTTGACGACCAGCCCGGCACTCCGAAGGACAGCCAGCTTTATCACATCGATTACTACTCTCTCCCGAATGTGTATGTGATTGTGCTGCTGCGTGACGCGACTCCCGAGCATGGCCCGTGGACATTCCTGCCGCGCTCGGTTTCGCAAAAGACGGCCAAAGCGCTGGGATATTGGGGGCGGCGACGAGGTTACCGTGTGAGTGATGAGGACATTTACTCCGTGGCGGATCGGAAGGATGTGATTGAATTCTGCTATCCGCGCGGCACGGTGCTGTTCATTGAATCTTCTGGTTGCTTCCATTACGGCAGCCGGAATTCGGTGAAGCCGCGATTCCAACTCATGCTGGGCTACACGGGCGCCTGCCGGTCTGACTTCAGTGAGCGAATCCTGCCGCCCAAGGTGTATCCAACACGTTCCACGGATTCGCGTCTGCGAAGAATGGTCTTGAACAAGAACATGTTAGGAATTTCCTGAAGAAAGGCACCGTCTCCCTCACGGTCGCGGTTCGGTAACCGCTTTTCCGAACCGCGAGCGTAAGCGACCGGTGCTTTTGTGCGACTGATTGATCTGTTTTATGAGATACCACCCGGCAATCCCTGCCGAGACCACCGGGTGGCAACGCGCATACGCCCTCTTCTTGGGTAGCGCTACTGTAATAGATCCGTATTGCAGGGTTAATGTTTCTTCTTTCGCGGGTCTCAATGCGTGGCAATCTCGCGAGACTCGCCAGGGTATTCACGGCTCGACTTGGGGACGCGCTCGCGCAGGTTTTCCTTGCCCACGTAAAACGACCGGCCAGCCAACTCCTGGCGATGCCGTGCCAGCATATCGTTCAACCGGGCCACGCGCTCTTCGGAAGGGGGGTGTGACCGGAAGTACGCCTGAATTGCTTCGCGGGCGGCCTCGCCAACCTCACCAGCCGGTGTTGTTGCCTGCGGTCTGGAGGGCTCATGGAGCTTTGTTTTCATTCGCGCGAACAGCGCTGGCTCCGCGTCCGGATCGTAACCCGACTCTACGCTTAGCCGTTCGCCTTGAGCATCCGCCTCCAGCTCCTGCTGCGGCGAGAATCCCAGCGTAACCAGGCGATGCGCCATTTCTACGAGCCAACCCAATTCCGGCGCGCCAGCTTTCTTGAGCCTGGCCTCATACTGATAACGTTCGATGCAGTGCCGCAGATCGACATGCGACATCTCGTGTCCCAGCACGGCAGCCAACTCGGCTTCCGACTCCACAAAATCGAGTAGCCCGCTCATTACGAAGATCTGCCCGCCCGGCAAGGCGAAAGCGTTGATCTGCGGGGAGGCGATCACGTGAAACTGGTAGTGAATTCCCGGGCGCCGCAAATGGGGGAGAAGCGGCTGCGCAACGGCTGTCACGTAGCGCGTAGCCTCAGCATCCTCGCGGCCCATATCGGCGACGCCTCGGGCCAGATCGTTCCCAATCCTCATTTCTTCAGCGTCGGAAACGCGCGTGATCTTCATTCCAATCTGATCCGTATCGCGCAGGGTGTCGGTCCACAATTCCACCACCGACGCCAAACTCACCCGCGGATCGGAAGTTCCTCGCGTAGCGAAAACGGCGCCTGCCAGCAGCAGCGAAAAAACCAATGCGAACTTCGTCCAGTTCATTTCTGCCTCCTACAAGTACCTCTGAATGTGGTCGCGGAACCGCGTGTAGATCCAGGAAACACCTACCAGCATCAAGCCGAGCACGATAAACGAAAGAATCCGGTACATCGTTTCGAGATGCCGTAAATCGTATACGAAGAGCTTCAGGATGCACACCAGGAACAGAAACATCCCGGACAAACGCTGCACGCGATCGTTGAGCGGAAAGCCGGCCACCAGCAGCGCCACGCCTTCAACGCCCCACGCCACGGTCAATACGCTGCCGGAAACTTCGTAGAACAGGAGCACCGCCAGCAACGTTGCCGCGAGCAACGAATAGAACGCCCGGGCGTGACGCTCGAGGCCGGTCTCCTCGCTCTTTCTTGGGATCAGGAGCTGGGCCGCGTAGAAACAAGCGATCACAAACGCGCCAGTCAGAATCCGGCCGGAGACGCCGGCGAAACTTTCCGGCGCGTAGAAATTGGTGGTCCAGCTGCGCCAGAAAGCGAGCGCGGCGAGGATGTAACTCTGCCAGCGCAGATCCACATTGTTCCAGCGCTTGCCGAATATCAAAAGTCCGAGCGCGAATGCAGCCCAGCCCGTCACCGTCAGGACTCGGCCGAGTTCGAAGCGCATCAGCACCACGGCGAGAACGGCTGCCGCGTACAGATAGATGCGGCCAAGCGGCAGTTCCCACTCGCGGAGGCGCGTCCGCTCAATTCGTTGTCTCGACCATTGGTAATAATACGAGACTGCGACTGGAACCACGGTCAACAGACGATGCGAGACTGCGCCCACTCTTCCGAGACCGGTGAAATTTGCAAAGAACAGCCGCCCGAATGCAGCGCCTCCCGCCAAGTGCGCCTGCAGCCGTAAGCTGGGCAGGTCGAGCGCGTATCCAGCTTCCATTAACAGCAGCGCAACCATGGCCCAGGCTGGACCGATGACCACCGCTGGTAAGAGCGCCCAGAGTCCCGCCAGCAGGAACAGCGTGCCCACCGAAGAGCTGAGATTGAAAACATTGCGGCGCTCCGTGGCGCTGGCCATTCCATTCTGTGCCAGGTGAATGCGGGCGGCCATCAGATACGCGATCAAGGCCGCGGCCGCGACGATCCAACGTTTACTGAGCGGATCGTCATTCGCGATCGGCAGGAAGTTGAAGAAGAAGACGCGCAGGGCTCCGAGGCCGGCCGCAAGGTAGGCCTGCAGGCGCAAATCCTCTGGAAGTGTACGCAGCCCGAGCTCCAAGATAACCAGCGCAAGCGCCATCCAGCCCAGGCCCAGGAAATCGCCGGGAAGCACGCGCCATGCGAGGGCCAACAAAGCCGATGTCGCGGCCCACGATCCTATGCCGCGCAATCCATTTCGTTCCCATTCATCCAGGCGGTCCGCTGAGGAGCGCAGGCCGCACAACGCGGCCAGGTAACTCAGCACGGCCGCGCACGCAAGCGAAATCGAAGGATGGCGCAGCGGCGCCGCGTAGCCAAACTCCACGTCCGTTTGATAAATCGCGATGCCGCCCAGCCCCAGCGTTCCGGCCAGATAGCCCTGTACACGGAAATCGCCCAGCCGTCGCCACCATCCGAAGGCGAAAAGTAGGGCGGCCAGAATAAACCAGCTCAGCCCTCTGTATGGCTCCGGCATTTCGAAACCGAGGATCAGCGCAATCGCGGCTGATCCGGCATAACCATAGAACGTGTCCGCGCTGCGCAGCGCCCGATTCATATAGAACAGCAGCGCGCTCGCCGCCGCGACAGGCGTCCACGGTTTGACATTCCAGTTCCAGATTTTTGCTGTCCCACCGGCAGGAAGATCGACGATCAGCATTTTGCCAAGCCCGCCTGCAAATAGAGCTGCGCCCAATTGCCGGGGATAAGCTTCTTTGAAAAAGAGTCCCGCCAGGAACAACGCTTCCGCTTCGGCCAGTAATCCGAAGAGCGCCGGCGCGCCATGAAATTTGAGGAAAATCGCCGCTACCGTCAGAGCGGCCGTGAGCGAAATGGGTCCTTCGTAGCCGCCGGACAGAGCGCGTTGCAAGGTTTCCGTTTCCGGCGCGAAACTGGATGGCGGTCGCAACAGGGCGCGCAAAATAGTGCTCGCTAGGTATGCGGCACCGATTCCGGCGGCGAGTAAATGCAGATGCTGCGGTGCGGCCACGGACCATTTCATATAAGACAGGCCGATGAAAGCCAGCGCGTTCAATGGAAGAATGGCGCTTTCCCACACCGAGTATTCGGAACGACGGGCAGCGCGTAGCAAGTCGAAGCCCTCGAATAACAGCCAGTAAGTGCAGAACAGCAATTGGACCGACCAGAGCGGAGCGCCCGAATCGCCGCGTGACGCGCAGGTGCCATATGTTGCGAGCAGCCCGAACAGCGCCATCTGGGACCACTGGAATCGATAAGCGACGAATAGAAGCGATGCCGCGAGCGGCGCCAGCGCTATCACTGAGAACGCGGTCACCGGCGCCGGAGTGACGGCTGGGCTGAGCGTCGCGAAGGCGACAAAATAAGCCAGTCCCGTGACGGTTTGGGATTTGTATCGCAGCGAGTGCCCAATCATGCCGGCCGCTACGGCCAGAAGCAGCGCGCCTCCGAGCCACGGATTGTCGATGACCTTTGCGGCATCCACGGCCTGCATCGCGTAGGTGGTGAAGTAGAGCGCAGCCCATCCTCCGCCCAGCAGCCCACGGGCGAATATTTTGTAGCGCGGCTTTTTCTCGATTAAGAATCCACCGGCCAGCATCGCCACACTTACTGCGAGACCGATGGCTGCGCGGCCGCCCGGACCCACCTGCGTGAACGAATAGCCAAGGAACAGAGCAATGCCGATTACCAGCACCAGCACGCCCAGTTTGTTCAGCCAGCTTCCGCCGACTACCGCTTCCCATTCCTCGCCTTGCATGGATTGGCGGACGCGTTCGGAGAAAGTGGGTCCGGCGGGTTGCGGGGTCGCCATGGAAATGCTGGGTACTCGCACCGGCTCGGGTTCCGGCTCTGCTGGCGGTAGCGGCGGAGGCGTGGTGTCTAGCTTCACTGATTCCCAAACTCGCGGGGCTTCCGGCTCAAGAACAACAGGCTCGAAAGCGCGCGGCTCAGGTTCCCTGTCCCCTTGCTCACGCGCGGGGCTGCTGGTTGCGGGAATCGGCGGGACGGTTGCGGGGATCGGCGGCGGCACTACAGGAACTTCGTCCGGCCGGATCGCGCGCAACTCTTTCACAGCCTGCTCCAGCGCATACACTCTCGCGATGAGCATCGGCTGGGTTGTGTCGGAATTGAGCAACTCGATCTTTTGTTGCATCGAGTTCATCTTTCCGGACAACACCAACCAGCGGACGAACAGGGTGATCAACACTCCAACTAATAAGACCGATTCCATGGTGAGTGCTCCTTAGGAATTGACTGCGCAGGCTGCTACCAATTGTTGGGCTTTGGCCTTCACGCCGACTAGGTCGAGCTTGCCGGTGCCTAGTGTCGGCAGCGCGTCCACCTGATAAACGTTCTCCCGCTTGGGCAGCCAGAGTTTGGGAAGGCTGGTTTCCGAGAGCTGCTGCCACAGCTCGAGGGGCGTCATGTCTACTCGTGTGTAGAGTGCCACCAGACGCTCGCCGCGTTGGTCGTCGGGAATCCCGGTTACAGCGCAGCCATACTCGCCGATGATGCTGTAGATGGCTTCTTCCACTTTCAAATGCGGCACCATCTCGCCTGCGATCTTGCTGAATCTGGCGAGGCGGTCGGTAATACGGAGGAAACCTTCATCGTCCAAAGCGCCGATATCGCCGGTGACGTACCAACCGTCGTGCAGAGCTTCCATGGTTCGCTCAGGCTGATTCAGATAGCCGATCATCCGGTTGGGACCTTTCACCAGCACCAGACCTT
This sequence comes from Bryobacteraceae bacterium, assembly GCA_036008345.1. GTDB lineage: Bacteria > Acidobacteriota > Terriglobia > Bryobacterales > Bryobacteraceae > Palsa-89. Next base: position 16,096 of record DASYNU010000042.1, on the reverse strand, counting down.
CCGCGTCCGGGGGCAACGGTTCCATGCTGGCGGGATTCACAATCTTCACGGCAATTCCTGGAAGCGGATGACCCACCGTGCCTGGCTTGTTCCCCAACTGAGTATCTCTGCCCGCTTCAAAGTTCGGACCATTTACCGCGACTACGGGCGACATTTCCGTGCAGCCGTAGCCTTCCAGCAATTCCAGTCCGAATTTCTCGTGAAACGCGCTGGCGATGGATTCGCGCAGCTTCTCCGCACCTACCAGCACAAATCGGAGACTCGAGAACTGCTCAACAGTACACTTGCGCGTGTAGCTGGAATAGAATGTGGGCGTCGAAACCAGGAGTGTCCCCCGGTGTTTCGACACGATTTCGCCGATCTTCGAAGCCTCTGTAGGATTGGTGTGATACGCGGCGCCGCATCCCGACACCAGCGGCAGCCAAATGGTCACCGTAAACCCAAACGAATGGAAAAATGGCAACACGCCCACCACTACATCGCGGTCATTGATCCAGAACACCTGCGCCATGGCCTGAATGTTCGCCAGTATGTTGTGGTGCGAGAGCATGACACCCTTCGGGACCCCGGAGCTGCCGCTCGAAAAGATCACCGTGGCCAACGAATCGATGGTGCGCTTCCCGCCTGCTGCGAGCACTCTGGCCGGCACGCAGCGCGCGGCGACCAGCATCCGGAGTTTCTCGAAGCCACTCATCTGGCCCAAAACATCCTCCAGATAAACCATGCCGTCCATGGCTTCGATCTTTCCTTTTGCGAGAAATATTCTGGACGTCAGAATGGTCCGGATGCCGCACTGCTCCACGGCCGATGCCATGGACTCGCGGCCGGAGGTGAAGTTCAAATTCACCGGGACCTTGCCGGCAATCATTATTCCGGCATTGGCCAGCGCGCCGCCCACTGAGGAAGGCAGCAACAGGCCGATCATTTCTTCCGATCGCCGGTTCTTCCGCACCCAGGCCGCCACCAGCAGACTTCCCGCGAGTGCGCGCCCATAAGTCAGCTCACGGCCGCTCGAATCGGCCATTGCGAATTTGCGCCAGTTCTTTTTGGCCGTGCGGATGAAGCGCAGATCCAGAAGATCGCGCGAGCTTTTCGAGTACTCGGCCGCATCGCTCGCCAGTTCCTGAATGGCTTGCCGCACGTCCTGTGCCGACGAGGATGCAGGCATCGGCGCTCCGAACGACACCGTCACCGGATAGGGAATTCGTTTGGGCCACTTCCACAAAAATCTCCCGCGCTCGAAACTGAAAATGCTTCCCCACAGCCGGTCCAGATGCACTGGAATCACGGGAACCTCGAGGCCGTCCACGATCTTTTCGAGGCCCCTGTGGAAAGGCAGCAGATTTCCAGTGCGGCTGATGGCCCCCTCGGCAAAAATGCAGACCATGTGGCCCTCTTCGAGCTCTTTGCGCGCCGCGCGGATGGAAGCTACGACATCCCGCGGTCCGCCGGTGCCGACCGGGATCGCCTTGGCTAGCTTGAAGAACCAGTTGAGCACCTTGAGTTCGTAGTAAGGCTTCCAAACCATGAAGCGGATGAAGCGCTGGATGCAGGCGTTGATCAGGAACCCGTCGATTTGCGACATGTGATTCGCAACCAGCAAGGCCGGGCCTCGGAACGGCACATTCTCCTGACCCACGATGCGGATTTTGAATAACGTGTGCGTGGCCATCCACAATGCGAAGCGCACCAGAAACTCGGGAACTACGCTCACGACATAAACGGATGAAATCAATGTCACGATGCCGAAGATCAGCATCAGCTTGTCGGCCGAGAGGTGCAGCTTGTCGTGCAATCCGGTGAGAGCTCCGGATGCCAGCAGCAATCCGACAGTGTTGTAGAAATTATTGGTAGCGATAATGCGGCCCTTCTCATGGCTTTCGCTGCGCTGCTGCAAATAGGCATTCAGCGGGACGATGAACAGGCCACTGGCTACACCCAACAGCGAAAGAGAGATCACTGAGAATGTGTACGAGCCGCGCGACAGATAGAGAACGATGCAGAAAATCCCCATGAAGACGGCGCCCAGCGGTACTAAACCGAGTTCCACTTTGTTGCCGGATAGGCGCCCTGCCAGCATGCTTCCCACGCCGATCCCGATCGCGAGGGCCGTGACCAACAACCCCACTCTCAGATCCGTCTCTTTCAAAACTTCGCTTCCAAACAGAAACAGATCCATTTGAAACAGTGCGCCCAGGAACCAGAAGTAGGAGATTCCAAGCACCGTGAGGGTCAAGGGACGCTCCTTCAACAGGTGCTTGGTTCCGATCCATACCTCGCCGAACGGATTCTTTTGAAATGGCGCGACTGTGCCTGAGGGCGGGACGCGAGTGATTTTGAGGCTAGTCAAAAATCCTGCGATGGCTACGGCGAGTGTCACCACGCCCATCTTCCATGGCTCATTTTTCCAGGCAGCGAATAGGAACGACCCGATGGAAGTGCCCAGGACGATCGCGACGAACGTGCTCATTTCGAGCAACCCGTTGGCGCGCGATAGATCCTTATCGGGAAGCATTTCCGGCACGATGCCATACTTGGCCGGGCTGAATATGGTGGAATGCAGCGCCATTAAAAACAGCACCACCAGCATCAGCTCAATGCGTGTGGAGAAGAATGCGGCCAGGCCCAGTGTCATCACGAAGATCTCGAAGACTTTCACCGAGATCAAAACCTTGCGCTTGCTGACGACGTCAGCCAGATGTCCTGAGTAGCCTGAGAACAACAGAAATGGAACTACAAAGACTACTCCTGCGAGTGAGAGGTAGGCGCTCCCGGACCCGGTGTTCGCGGCGACGTGCACGGCGCGCATGGAGACCAGAATCTTATAAACGTTGTCGTTGAACGCTCCGAGAAATTGCGTCCAAAGGAAAGAATGGAAGCCGGCGTTCTTCAGCAGGTCTTTGAAACTATTCTGCGCCATCGGAGTGCTCCTTTCGATCGTCCTTATTTCTGGGCATCATAAGGGCACGGCACGTGCCGTGACGTCGCGCTTACGTCTCAATGACTTAGAGAAGGACACGACAAACGGCCTGTACATTGTATGTCCGTATATATACAATTGGTGTACAGCAATGGCATTTCTGTCCCCCGCCGAGCGGAGTTTCTTATCGGCTGTATCTCAGTTAGCATACTCGAATCCGTTCCTCCCCGAACGCGCCGAGTGCGAGCGCGCGGCGCTGGGACGCGAATACGAAGTGGGTGAACCGGTGTGGAGTCTTCCCGTGGGAGATCCCGAGCGGCCGCGCGCGAATGTTGGGAGGATCAACCAGCGCCTGGCGCCGCTGGCCGAGCAAGTTCGAACCCGGCTGCTGAACGCGAGCCAGCTGCGCACGCCGGATTTAGTGCTGTACGAAGACGCCGTCATCCATCTTCTATACAATCGCTACTATCCGAAATTCGTTGGGAGCAATTCTTCGAGCGGGTGGAAATTCTACCGCGACTTCCTGGATGACTGGAAGCATTTCTATCCGGAACAGATCATTTTCCCCAGTCATCACGACCCGGTCCATACTTTCGCTTGCTACCGGCAAATCCAACGGGCGTTCGAACAAATCTTCAACGCAATTATTGGCGCGTCGCTGCCGGCCGCCCGGCTGCGTGCTGCAATCTGGCAATCCATCTTCACGCACGACATGCGCCGCTATCGCCGAACGCTGTACCAGCGCATGGGCGATTTCACCACGCTGATCACCGGGCCTTCGGGAAGCGGCAAGGAACTGGCAGCCGAAGCCGTCGCAAAATCGCGCTATGTTCCTTTTGATGACCGCAAGCTGAGCTTTGCCACCGATCTTGTTTCTTTTTTCCCAATCAACATTTCAGCTCTGTCGCCTACCCTTGTGGAATCCGAGCTGTTCGGCCATCGCCGCGGATCGTTCACCGGCGCCATCGGCGACCGCAAAGGCTGGCTCGAAACCTGCCCGCAGCTGGGATCAGTTTTTCTGGACGAGCTGGGCGATTTGGATCCCGCGATTCAAGTGAAATTGCTGCGAGTGATCGAAACTCGCACCTTCCACCTGGTGGGCGATACAGCCAGCCAGCGATTCCATGGGAAACTGATCGCGGCGACGAATCGCGACCTGGCGGCCGACATTCGCAGCGGACGATTCCGCGAAGATTTGTATTACCGGCTCTGTTCGGACCAAATTGCGACACCATCCCTGGCCGAGCAACTGGCCGATTCACCGCAGGTGTTGCGCGAACTGGTGGTGCATATCGCCCGGCGTATAGCGGGCGACGAGGGAGAGGAACTGGCCGGCGAGGTGACCGGCTGGATCGAAAAGCATCTAGAAGCCGGCTATGAGTGGCCGGGCAACTATCGGGAACTGGAGCAGTGCGTAAGAAACGTGCTGATCCGGCGCGACTACCGACCCTCGCGTTCGGCTCCCGTTGATCCGGTGGAGCAGTTCACGGCAGATCTGCGGGCCGGCCGTCTCACCGCCGATCAAGCGCTCTCGCGCTACGCGACCATAGTCTACAAGCAAACCGGAAGTTACGAAGAAACCGCGCGGCGTCTTGAAATTGACCGGAGGACCGTGAAGAGCAAGATCGATTCGGAATTCCTGGCGCGCTGCTCGGCGGTACACTGACTCCGTGCGCATCATCATCGAGCCTTTTCGCATCAAGAGTGTCGAGCCGCTTCGCCGCACTACGCCTGAGCAACGGGAGCAGATCCTCCGAGCGGCCGGCTATAACCTGTTCCAGGTTCGTTCTAGCGATATACTGATCGATTTGTTGACGGATTCCGGCACCAGCGCCATGTCCACCGAACAATGGGCGGCCATGATGCGCGGAGATGAATCCTATGCGGGCAGCGAGAGCTTTTACAGGTTCGAACAAGCGGTTCGCGAGCTCACCGGATTCCGGCACGTCATTCCAACTCACCAGGGCCGCGCGGCCGAGCGCATTCTGTTTTCCATCATGTGCAAGCCGGGCCAGACCGTGCCGAACAACACGCACTTCGACACCACGCGCGCCAACATCGAATCCAATGGAGCGCGAGCTTTGGATCTTCCGATTCCTGCTTCGTCCGATACCCAGGCGCGCCTTCCGTTCAAGGGAAATCTGGACGTAGAGGCGCTGGAGAAGCTGCTGGAGACCGAGGGATCGGCGAAGATTCCGCTGGTAATGATCACGCTCACCAACAACTCGGGTGGCGGCCAGCCCGTATCGATGGCCAATATCGAAGCTGTCCGGAAAATCACCGCGCGCTATGGAGTGCCGTTGTATCTGGATGCCTGCCGGTTCGCCGAGAATGCCTGGTTCATCAAACGGGACGAGCCTGGCTACGCGGATCTGACTCCGCGCGAAATCGCGCAGAAGATGTTTTCGCTGGCCGACGGCTGTACATTCTCCGCCAAGAAGGATGCTTTCGCGAATATTGGCGGATTCCTGTGTACCAACGACAGCAAGCTGGCGGAGCAGCAGAAAAATATTCTCATCCTCACCGAAGGCTTTCCCACCTATGGCGGTTTGGCGGGGCGCGATCTGGAAGCCATCGCGGTGGGGCTGGAAGAGGTGCTGCAGCCCGAGTATCTGGAATATCGCATCGCATCCACCGCTTATCTGGGACGGCACATTGCCGATGAAGGCGTCCCGATTGTGGAACCGCCCGGCGGGCATGCGATTTACATCGACGCGGGACGCATGCTGCCGCATATTCCACGCGCGCAATTTCCCGGTCAGGCGCTGGCGGTGGAATTATACCGGCACGCGGGCGTGCGGTCCGTCGAAATCGGTTCGGTAATGTTTGGCGCCGAGGCGCGGCATGAGTTGCTGCGTTTGGCAATCCCGCGGCGCGTTTATACGCAAAGCCACGTTGATTACCTTGTGGAAGCAATCCTCGAGGTCAACCAGCGCAAGGGGGAAATTCGAGGCTTCGAGATCGTGTCACAGCCGCAATTCCTGCGGCATTTCACGGCGCGATTCCAGCCGGTATGAAGGCTTGAATAAATAGCAACAACCGGTCACTTACGCTCGCGCTTCTGGAGAACGTGAGGCATCTCATCTGCAACTGCTTTCCAGCGTACGCCCTGGAGTAGACTCCAGAGTCAACTGCTATTCTGCGATGTCCCCTGCCAGCGCCCCGCTCGATCTCCATGGATTGCTGGGCCGGCGACAAATAGAGGGCCTGGTCCTACGTAGCCCAACGGCACCTAGGTTAAACGGCGGTTAAACGGCGGTCTGTTTTTGTGCGAGACGGATGCCGGATGACCGAGGGAGACAGAGCACGGCAGCCAATGCCGTCCACTGGTCAGGCAAACTATTCTATCTAGAGGTTGGTTAGCGCGGTGGTCCTAGCGATTCTTAGAACCATGACTACATCCGGGCAAAGGCTACGAATGCCAAGAAATTCTTCTAGTTCTGTTTGAAAACGGCCGATAGCTAAAATAGCGACTTATGGCCTGGAAGGATAGTTCCGACGCCGAAGGTCTCTCCGGAGCCCCGCCGGAGCTCCTCCGCGAGGCAGAGGCGGACGTGATCGCCAGGCTGGTCCGTGGCATCCTGCCCTACCTAATTCTCCTGCTGGTAATCGCCGCCACGACGGACTATCGAACTACGCATTCACTCGTCTTCTGGGGTTTTACGATCGCGATTGTCACCAGCATCGGAATGCGCGTCGCACTGAGCCGGCTCGCCGAGCGCGTTCACACGCTGCGGCCAGGGTTGCGCAACGCGGCATTGGCCTCCGCCGTGGGCTTGCCTTCCGTAGCCGCCGGACTGGTCCACGCGAGCGCCCTCTGGTTTTACGGCTTTGAGAGCTGGCCATACGTAATCACTATGCTTTGGATCGTTGGCTGCGCCTCTGGGTCTACTATTTCCTTCACCCCAAGTCTCCAACTGCTCCAACTTTATCTTTGGACTGCTTGGGCGCCGGTATTCGGTGTGGACTTATGGTTCGGCGGGAAGCGAGGCTACACCGTGGCTTTAACCACAGCGGCTCTCTTTGCGTTCCTGCTCACCCAGGGCCGGAGCCTGCACAAGGCATACTGGCGGCAGTTGCGGGACCGGGCACGGGAGAGCGCGCGAACGAAGGAGCTTGAGTTCGCAAAGACAGCGGCTGAAGCAGCCAGCTTGGCCAAGAGCCAATTTTTGGCGAACATGAGTCACGAGATTCGGACGCCGATGCACGGCGTCCTCGGGATGGCCCACCTGGCCTTGGCTTCAGCAACGCTTCCGGAATCGCGCGAGCACCTAGATACCTTGTGCGGTACTGCGGAAGGTCTATTGCAGGTGATCAATGACATCCTGGACTTTTCCAAGATTGAAGCCGGCAAAATGACGGTGGAGCGCGTTCCGTTCTCGCTGCGTCACTTGCTGGACGAAGTTCGCAAGCTGGTTGCTCCACAAGCAGGCGCCAAGGGTTTGCGTCTTCAGTGTCGGGCTGCTGATAGTGTTCCGGCCGTTGTGGTGGGTGACCCTGCCCGGTTGCGCCAGATATTAGTGAACCTGCTGGGAAACGCGGTCAAGTTCACATCGCTCGGATCGGTTAGCTTGGAAGTGACCGAAATCGCGTCCGAGCCCGCAAGCCGGGAGGCTAACCTGCATTTTCAGGTGTGCGATACCGGTATCGGCATTCCAATCGAACAACAAGAGACAATCTTCGAGGCTTTCGGGCAAGCCGACAGCAGCGTGACCAGACGATTCGGCGGGACAGGACTCGGGCTGACCATTTGTTCTCAACTGGTGCAGTTGATGGGAGGGCGGATTTGGGTAGAGAGTACGCCCGGAGCCGGGAGCACTTTCCAGTTTACCTGTGCAGTGGGCATAGCAAGTCCAGAGAGTCTAACAGAACCCACGCCGGAGACTGTGGATAAACAATCCGCCCTTCGCATCCTCCTGGCTGAAGACAATCCAGTGAACCAGAAAGTGGCGACCGCGATGCTCGGCAAGCACGGTCATCAGGTGACGGTGGCCTCCACCGGTGTAGAGGCCTTGCAGGCTTGGGAGGCGGAAGAATTTGACGTCATCCTAACCGACAACCAGATGCCTAAAATGGGCGGACTCGAAGCTGTACGTTGCATTCGAGAACGTGAGGCAGCCACGGGACGAAGGAGGACACCGGTAGTTGCTCTGAGTGCGAGTGCAATGATCGGGGATCGTGAACGGTTCCTGTCCGCGGGAATGGATGCATTTCTGGCTAAGCCCTTCCGCGCCCCCGAACTGTACGCGGTTCTCCGGCTGGTGGCGACGCCAGGAGCGGCGGTCGGGCCAATACTTCAAGGCTGAACCGGTCAGATGGACTGGTGCAGACACGAGGGTGGTGGGCGATGATCGATTCGCAGGTCTGTTCAGTGGACGATCACATTGTTCTACACTGAAGGGCGCTATGTCAGACCTGACCCGGCGTGTGTTTTTATCGAGTGCCGCCGCGTTGACCGCAACGCGGGCCAGCGGCGCGAATGATCGGATCCGTTTGGGTGTCATCGGAACCGGCGGCCGTGCAACCTACTTAATGAGACTCCTAAGCAAGTTGCCTAACACCACCCTAGACGCAGTCTGCGACGTTTATAAACCGCATCTCCACGCGGCGGCCCAAATTGCGGCCCCCGGAGCGGCAACGTACCAGGACTATCGCGCGATGCTAGACAGCCAGGACATCGATGGCGTGGTCATCGGCGCTCCGGATCATTGGCATAAACAGATTACGCTCGATGCGGTGAGTGCCGGCAAAGACGTGTATGTTGAGAAGCCTGTCTCGCACTCCATCGATGAGGGCGCGGAAATGGTCCGCGTTATCGAAGCGTCGGGACGCGTGGTGCAAACCGGCACTCAGCAGCGAAGCTGGGAACACTATCGGATTGGCAAGCAGATTATCGATTCCGGCATGCTCGGGCCGGTACATTGTGTCTACACTTACTGGTATCAGAACTACGGCGAGCTGTCACAAAATCAGGTGGATCCCGGGCAGTTGGACTGGAAACAGTGGCTGGGTTCGGCTCCAGCGCAGGCGCTGACGAATGAGAAATTCCGGTACTGGCGTTGGTATTGGAACTTTGGCGGGGGGGCGCTCACTGATTTGATGACTCATTGGATCGATGTTGTTCATTGGTACCTGGATGATTCGACGCCGGTGTCCGCGCTGGCAAGTGGAAAACTGTACGCGTATTCTTGGGAGTGCCCGGACACGATCACCTGCGTCCTCGACTATCCCAAGAACTTTACCGTGACTTATCACGGAAACATGACGAACCGCATCGACGACGGCGGGATCGAGTTCCGGGGTTCGAAAGCAACTCTTAAAATTGATCGCTCGCATCTGGCTGTCTATTCGGAAGCATCCAGAGATTTGCCCGGGACGCTCTTACCGGAACCCGAAATCATCGTACGCTCCCAAGAGGACGGGACCGTCGCTCACTTGCAAAATTTCCTGGATTGCGTGCGTAACCGCAAGACACCCAATGCCAACATCCGCCTGGCGCACGAGGCCGCGCGAGCTTCGCATCTCGGTAATCTCTCCCTGAAGATGGGCCGTCGAGTGAACTGGAACCGCGAAGAACAGCGGATGGATGGCTGAAAGAGAAACACGAACTGATTGCCAAGGCCGTCGGCGACGATCCGAAGGCGATTGCCGAAAACGCGGCGGCAACGGGAGGCCGTCATCGATCACGAACTGATTGCCAGGGCCGCGGTGGTTAGTAAGACGACCGCGGTTGAAGAGGATCAACCTGGTGCGCAAGCAGGCTGGCGCATCGAGCCGGGCATGCGCGCGGTCTGGACGCACACACGGTATCGAGTCTCTATGAGGCTACGGCCCAGTTGTTTCGCCGGACAGCGGCAACCCCAAAGCCGAAAGCATAGAAGCACGACGCCATGAATTTTGGCAGCACTGGGATAACCAGCTTCCGTACAACGCCTTTGTCCGCCCGCCAGCTTACGGCGGCGCAGCATCCCTAGAACTTGTGCGGCAGGTCTCGGGCCAACTACCTCGCCATCTCACTACGCAGCCAGGCTTGCGCCAGTCGCAGCTCCCGGCGTACGACGTGCACAGAAAGCGAAAGGGCCTCGGCTGACTCCTCCGCCGTCATGCCGGCGAAATAACGCATATCGATCAGGCCAGCCGGTCCAGTGCTTCATCCACCTCTAATATGGAATGATCCCGCTGGCGCCCGAGATCGGGAATCTCGGTTAAGTTCACTTCTTCTCCGCTGCGTTTTGCCGCCGCCCTGGCGCGCGCCATCTCCACTAAAATCCGACGCATCAGCCGGGATGCGATCCCCTAAGAGTGCGATCTGTTCTCGTAGGACAGGTGCCTGGCCCCGCCAGCCGCAAGAAAGCCTCGTGGACCCGCGCCGTCGTATCGATCGCCGGCGCCTTGGCTTCGTTCCGCAAATGCCCCGCCGCGAGCTTCTTTAACTCGCTGTAAACCATGGGTATCAGCGCATCCAACGCGGTCCGGTCTCCAGCTTGTAAGCGGTGCAGAAGTACTGTGATTTCATGCGAATCGCGTGTTTGGGGTTTTCTCACAATAACCTTGCCTGCAGGTTGACCGAGCGGCCGCGGAAAAAATTGATTGGAGCCACTAATTTTTCCTGCATCTCGCGCAGGTAGAGTTAGCCGAATCTTTCGGGGAACCGCAACAAGCCGGGAAGGAGTCAACATGCCGACCAAAAGTCAGTTCAGGAATGCAAGCGGCGCCGCCGCATTATTCGCCGTGATGTTTGTGACAGGAGCAGCCGCCCAGCCCCTAGACCCAAACGCAATTATGGGCTTCGAGACGCCTGCCGGCTGGGTGGTCAAAAGCAATGTGTTCTCCATCTCGGAGACATCCACCACCACGCGCACGCAGGGAAACTTTGCGCTAGCGATCAAGGACGGATTCCTTCTGACTACGTTGACTAGCATGCCCGTGGCATCAACCGCCACTGCACTCGCCGGCCTGGGCAACAGCGGCGCGACTTTCGAGGTGGATGTCCTGCCACCGACCAAGAAGGATAACGATTTCGACGACCGGTTCCAAGGCACCATGGAGCTACTGGTCAGTAGTCCTTCGCACCACATTTATGAGCAACTCCTCGGGAGCGTCAACTTCGCTAAGCTCCGGCCAGGCACTTATAACACCGTGAGCTATCCAATCTCCAGCCGCGTCCAAAACGCATTGGCAGGAACTGCCTTCACTGACCTGACCTTCACATTCGCGCTGACGTTTCAACTCAGCGCGGGGAACACTTACTTGTTCGACAACCTGCGCGTCCATTCGGCTCAGGTCGTGACGACCGGCACCGGTACCCAGCCGCCGCCCGGCTATGGAGGCTCCGTCGACCTGGTGGTCACCGGAGGAAACGGATCGCCTGGATCGCCCGTAACATCTACGTTCCCGATCGGTCCGATTCAAGTGCCGGAGGGTTTCCACCTGAAACTAGGCACGGCCGGAGCGGGGACCTCAGTACAACTTCAGCTCGGCCTGGACGGCACCCCATCATTCACCTGCACCTACACTCCTGATCCTTCCGACGCCACAGCAGCGTCCTACATTTTCTCGTCGTGCACCGGAGGCTTCCAGCCGGGCGACCTGGCCAGTGCAAACTGGGCGTCACTCGCGATCGTGAACGGCGATAGTTCGATGAACATCCACGCCCAGTTAGCCGCAAATCCGTTGGGCGACACCCTGGGCAGCGGTCTGCTTCCGCCCATGCCGACGTTCTGGGGCGACTTCGACACCTGCGTGCCCGCTCCGCAACCAGGGACTTTTGTGACTACGTCGCCAAGCTGCACGAACCAGTTGGCGGAGGCGAATCAGATTGTCACGGCTTACTTCAACAAAGTGCAGGCAGCCAACTTGAACCAAGTCTGGATCGTGACCCCCGCGCCGACGTACGCTAGCCATCTCGCCACGGTTCCGTTGCCCGTGAATCTTCTGCCGGGCGGCGGTGGTTCATCCGGCGGCGGCACCACCACCATTCCTTTCAATTATTCCGGACACATCAATCCGGGGGGCAGCTTTGATGCGTACTGGGAAGTAAGCGGCAGTGTGGGGGACTCGCTTCCACTCGGCACGGATGCGGCCACGACGTCGGTGGATGCAAGGTTCGGAACGCATGTGGTGATGTTCGGCGACGATGCCGACGTGTTCGATATCGAGGGAGCCATCGACACCGCCACCGCCGAAAGCTATCCGGTTCAGGAAGGCCCGGTGGCCACGGGCACGATTACGAGTTATTTCGGAGGTGTGCAGTTCCCAACCGACTGCTGCAGCTTCAATGTAGGATCAGTCAGCCTCAACCCGAGCCATGACTTCGATTTCGACCTGCCCCCCCTCCAGATCTGGATCTTTCAGATCACGGCCGGGCTCGAAGTGACCGCTGGCTTCAACCTCACCGGTAACGTTCAACCCAATAATCTGAACGTGGTGTTCACGCCCAATGTTTCCGTCGGAGCGCATCTGCAGGGTTCCGTCAGTATCATCGTCGCCTCGGGCGGCATCGATGTGAAAGTCATTCTGGTGGACGTGCAGGCGCCGATGACCGCGAACTTCGGCTGGACATTCGACGAAGATCCGGGCACCTGCGCAGCCACCACCAGCGGCGATTTCAACGGCCAGCTGACCCTGAGCTCGGGCGGAGGCGAGGTGGATCTGGTGGCCACCTTCGGTATCTGTCCGATCTGCCACGACGTTTCTTACCCGATCTTCACGTGGGCCCCGATTGCCAGTCAAACCTGGCCCCTGTTTGACGACCCGCTGACAGGCACGCATCCGCTGCCTGCGCCGTTATGCTCGAAGCCGCTGACCGTGGCGATTGTGTCGCCTGCGGCAACCGGTGCCACGGCCCTCGCCGGGGTTCCCGTGGGTCTCGCGGGATCCGCTCTGTTGCCTTCCAGTATTCCCAACAATGGCCCGTCGGAAGTGCCCTGCAACGATCTGACGTGGACGTTCACATCCGGCGCAGCTTCCTTGCCGCCAATAAATGGTTGCAGTCCCATAGTCACGTTCCCGGCGCCAGCCGGCACGAGCGCCGTATGGACCATCAATCTGAGCGCGTCGGCAACGTTCACGAACTCGGGCGGCACAATCACCGACGCTGGCACGGCGACGCCCGTGCAGATCACGATCAGCAATCCAGTGAGCGGTTCGGTATTCGTCACCCAAATAACCGACTCCAGCAACAACGTGTACAGCTTCTGTACGCCAACCTGCGAGCAGCCTGTTTACATCTTGCCTAACACTGCCGTGGCTCAGACTTACGCAATTCAGGGCGTGGTTACCGGCGGGTCGGGAACACTCGCAACCACGTTCACAATAACGGATCCGTCGAATAACATCACCACGCTGACAACCATCAATGGCGCAAGCTCCTCTCCCTCGGCTGTGTGGACCTTGCCTCCGCCCGTCACGCTGGGCACTTATACGATCACGATGACGACTACTTCCAACGGAAACCCGCTCGGAAGCGTGACGGCCATTGTGAATCTCACCGAGATTTTCTGATTCATGACGGGAGTCTCGATATGAACACAACCTGGCGTTGGGCGGCAGTAATCGCGATGCTGACTGGCTTCGCGGCAACAGGGCGAGCAGCAACCGTGAGCCCGGAGCCCGGGGATCAGCGGACCTGGAAGCTCGATTTCCGGGTACGCCTCGAACAGCCGGACGGGAAGTCGCCGGACGAAGTAAGGCTGAGCGGCGAGCTGACCGTGACCATCAGCGCAACCCGTTTCGGAGAATACGATGCGGCCGCCGAAATCACCGGGGCGCACGTCACCGGGAACGCCGCAACGAGTGTGCCCCCCGGGGCCGCCGACGAGTTAGGGCGCCGCATCGGCCGCCGTTTCTGGGGCACGTGGCGCAACGATGGCACGCTCGTGGCGGTTCATTTTTATAAAGACGTCAGTGCCAGCGATTGCAACCTGCTGCAGATGATCCTGACTGAGACTCAATTCGTTCGTCCCACCTCCGCCGAACATAGTTGGACGACGCTGGAGCGTGACGCTGCCGGAAGCTACCTGGCAATTTACCAGCAAGCCGAATCAAATGTCGTAGTGAAGCGCAAGCTGAAGTACGTGGAAACCAGTGGCGTTGCCGGAGCGCCGGCGGGCGCACTTCGCGTCCTGCTGGACAAGTCTGAAGTTCGTTTCGCCCTGGATAACGAAGGGCGTGTCGCTGGCCTGGATGGAAGCGATCGAGTAAAGTTTGGATTACCTGTCGATAAGGTCGAGCCGCTCATTGCATCAATGGAGGTTCACCTTGGCAGCCCTCGCCAGATCCGGGCGCCCAGCTTGATCGGTAGCCTCGCGGCAGCGTTGCCGGAGGTGAGGAGTTTGCCGGTGGTCACGCATGCGTTGGATCCTGAGCCGGCGCGCAACCAGCGGGATGCGGAGTTGCTGAACGGCCGCACCACGGAATCGCTGCTCGAAGCAGCCTTTTCCGGAAACAGCGATGCATCGCTGCGGGACCGCCTGACAGCGCTGTTCCGGCAGCGTCCCGAAGCTGCGGCTGCGGCCCTCGCATTGTTGCGGAAACGGGGCCCTGACGGCCGGCTCACAGACGCGCTCGGAGGGTCGGGTTCACGGGCCGCGGCGGAAACACTCACCGTTCTGGCCCGTGACCCGTCTGCATCCACGGCTTTGCGAGTGGACGGTCTCACCGGATTGGCCCTGACGCAGCATCCCTCCGCGGAGTCTATGCGCGTAACGGTGGATCTGCTGGAAGATGCTGACGCGCGAGTTGCGTCCGCGGCCCGGATTCTCGCCGGCGCTTTGGCCAGGGCGGGTCGCGCCGAGCATCCCAAGGAAGCGGATGCGATCGACGCGGTTCTGATAGAGCGATACAGAAAAACCGTGGACGAGAAGGAGCTTGCGGATCTTCTGGGCGGGCTCGGAAATAGCGCGAGCGCCGCGGCAGGTGAGGTGATCGAAGCGGCCCTGCACGATTCCCGCGTTCCCGTGCGCGCCGTCGCGGTCCGCGCATTGCGCCTCACACGCGGGCCTGAAGTGGACGGCTTGCTTTCCACCGCGCTCGCCACCGACTCCGATCCAAGCGTCCGCGCGGACGCCATTTTTGCCGCCGGGTTTCGTCATTCGCTGGACTCCGCACTGACCGAAGCGGTGTTGCGCGCTGCACGGACGGATCCCGCGGAATCAGTGCGCAGTTCCGCCGTAACACTGCTTGCCCGCGCCCCCCACGCGTCACCACAGATCCGCGAGACCTTGGCGTGGGTGGCCGAAAACGATGCCAAGTTCGGAATACGCCGCCAGGCGCGCCAAGCTCTGGAATTGGGTAAATAATAAAGGGACCAGGGCCAGCCAATCCCCACCGGTTTTAACTGTCAAGATTCCCTTGCAGTTTTCTCTCAACTTTCCGACGCTAAAGGTTCCAGGAAAGCTCGTGTACTCGTTCAACGGAGCGTAATCAAATTTCGCGGTTGAGCGCAGGCAAATAAACAGCGCAAGCTTGTGACATCGCCTGCTGACAACATTGCCCTATCGGCCACACGGCGAGTCCTGAAGCAGGCGTTCGAATTGGATGTCAGCCGGCACGCCCCGCCGGTTCGATCGCGTGCAGAATTTCCTATGGCAAAATCTTCCTGGTTGGCAGATCATGGTAAGTGACCATTTGCGCTGGCGATTCCGATGGCCACGCTACAGGTTCCACGCTCGTTCACGCCAATGTCCCAGTCTCCGAACCCAGCCGCGCCCCAACAGGTGGCGCCTCTGCTTGCGTTGGCCACGAAGTTGCTCCAAGCCGGGCGCCCAGCCGATGCGATCGTGCCTTTGCGCGATGCAGCGCTGCTGGAGCCGTTCAACCCGGTCGTCCAGCACGATCTCGGCCTCGCCTGCCTCGAGGTCGGCCGCATACCGGATGCCATCCAGGCATTCGAGCGGGCCGTCGCTAGCAACCCGTGCTACGCCGATGCATATTTCCGTCTGGGAATCGCCTTGGAGAAACTGGGCAACATCGGTGAGGCCATCATTCGGTACGACCGCGCCACTGAGCTTGACCCATCCCTGACCGAGGCGTGGTTCCGTGCCGGCGCGCTAGTCTACACACTGGGCCATCGCGACGAGGCGATCGGCTGTTTTCGCCGCGCGGCGGCAAACGGTGACAACAGCAGCTTCGCCCGCCTTGCGAAGGCGCGGGCGCTGCTGATCGAGGATCGCAATC
>DASYNU010000041.1:0-3713 GCA_036008345.1 Bryobacteraceae bacterium | reverse complement strand
CCATCATCTGCATCGGCGGCAGCGGGAACAGCGGGCTATCCCGCGCGTCGTCCGAGCGCGGAGGAATCAGCTCAGCGGCATTGGTTCCGAAAACAGCGAGATCGCGGATGTATTGCTCCCAGAGCGCAACCGACCATCCATCGTAGGAATTGGTTTTCGGGCGATAACCCAGCTGGTGGCCGCGCAGCGCATATTTCGGCGCAGTGGCGATGTTCAAATCTTCGGAAATGGCAATGCGCCCGTGCCGCATGTGCATCTCGCGCAGCAGCCGGCCCATACCGAACAACATGCCCCGCGCGTCATTGGCCGCAAGAGACACGCGGCCGCCGCTGGTTTTGAGCGAATAGCCTTCTGCCACGCCGCGGGCACGCGAAATTGTAATCGCCGGCCCTTCGCCTGGATCACCCACTGGAAAACGGATCAGCGTCCGCTTCTCCACTTCATCGCGCAGCATTTCAATGGCTTTGGATTCTTGCTTGGAAAGCGGGGCGGGCGCCACAATATGCGCATTGCTTAAATCAAATTCCGCCGCGTCCATTACGAAACAGACCAGCAGGGCGGTGAGAAGCACTCGGCGTGGCACTTCAGAATTATAAGGCAAGCTGGAGGCATGCCCCACCCTGCGCTGGGTGCTCTCGCGCAGTGCGGATGAGGTCGGCGCGCAAATCAGCTGTTTCCAGCGGCCTGTTCTGGCCCTTGCCTTGCTTAATCCATAAGGCGGAGAGGTGTTTATGACCACGTTAGAACGTGTATTGGAATTCCTAGATAGAAATCACGTTTGCTACGCTCACACCAAACACTCCCTGGCCTTCACGGCCATGGAGGTGGCGTTTGCCGAGCACATTTCGCCGCGTAAGCTCGCCAAAACCGTGGTGTATGCCGGCGCGCAGGGTTACGCACTGGCCGTGCTGCCCGCCGACTGCCTGATTGACATGGCGACGCTGGGTGCATTTGTCAACGACCCATTTATTCGCCTGGGCACCGAGCGCGAGCTTCAGGAGTTGTTCCCTGAGTGCGAACTGGGCGCCATGCCGCCGTTCGGAAACCTGTTCAATCTCCCCGTGATTGTAGACTCGAGCGTAGACGGCCAGGAGTTTATCGCCTTCAACGCTGGAACGCACCGGGATGTCATTCACATGCACACCGCTGATTTCGAAAGGTTGACCAATCCAGCGGTTGCCAAATTCGCCATTAGCGCGGCCGTGCAGACGATCATCTAACGATTTCGTTCAGCGATTTCGTTCAACCAGCGACGTGCGTCCGGATCCCCTGTGAGAAATACCGGACCGAGCGGCGAGCCGAGCGTAATGAGCAGACCGTCGCCAACTTTACGCCGCAAACCGACCGGCTGGCCCAAGAAAGTAGCGATGATTTCGTCTCCCGGAGCGGGCGTGAGCTGAACCGGCGCGAACTCCCGAATCTTCACCCGGACCGGCCAGAGGTATTCGACGTACGGAAAATACGCGCCCTGCTCAACGCGCGCACCGCCGACGTATTCCAGCAGCACGGTTGCGCCATGCTCAAGCCATGCCTGGATCGTCTCTTTACCAGCTTGCGTCAACGCCGGCACCGCCGGGACAATCAATACATCCCCGTGGCGCAGGTCCCCGACCTGCGTCTTAAATCCAGCGAGCGATTCCGGCAGAACGCACCCAAGATCTAGAACCTCGCAACTCCGCTGCAGTCCTTCGACACTCGCGAACGCCGGCGCCACACCCACCGCACCCAGAAAAATCCTCCGCGAAAACCGCATTCTCACATCCGTCCGTGGATAAATCGATCCATCGCGGCAGCGGTGTCGTAGAACTGCTGGTCGGGAGCGTATTTGTAAACAGCTTCCATCTCGGCGATGATCCAGCCGTCGTAACGCACCTTATCCAGCGCGGCGCGGATGGCCGGCCAGTTATTGTTCCCCAGAAAAAGATTCGTGTAAACGCTCTCCTGCCCGCAGCGGCCACGGTGCCGCAGGACATCCTTCACGTGTACGCGCGTAATGCGCGGCCCGTTGATTTCAATCCACTGCTCCGCGAAACCTGTGTCGTGAATATTTCCCACATCCATATGGAGCCCCACATTCGGATGGTTCACGTCGTTCAAGAATTGCCAGAACTCGCGCGCCGATATCAGAAAGCGCTGCTCGGAGCAGCAGTTCTCGCAACCGATTTTGACTTTCGCCTTAGCCGCGGTTTCGCCCAGCCGCTGGAGATTCTCTCGAGTTCGCGCATACACCTCGTTATAGGGAATTTCTTCGGTCACCAGGCCCGCAACCACCAGGATGGCGTCCGTTTCCAGCATTCGCGCTGTTTCGATCTGCCGCTCGACATGCCGGATTGCAGCGGCCTGCAGCTTCGGATCGCGCGCCGAGAGGTTCTCATCCCAATCCAGCGTATTGCAGACATCGGAGACCACCAGTCCCGCATCACGAACCTTGCGGAGCAGTTCCTGCACGCCGGCATCGGACGTGTTCATCTGAAACCAAGGCTTGCCGCCCAGCCACAGCTCCACGCCGTCGCACCCGGTCTTCTTAATAAGGTCCAAGCCTTTTTCGAGAGACCACCCGTCCGGAATCAAATTGTCGCCAAAAGCTTTCTTCATACTGTGGAACCAGCTTACCGGTTTCGAGCAGATACCAGCAGAGTGTGTACCTACACAAGATGTACACTTAAATTGGTAGTGGAACCCTTCGAGATTGAATTCGATTGGGACGAAGCGAATATCGGACATGTTGCCCGCCACGATGTTACGCCAACCGAAGCCGAAGAGGTCATTCTGAACGATCCGTTGGACATCGGCGTGCAAGTTATCGAGGGAGAAGATCGATATGTCAACCTTGGTTCAACGAGAGGCGGTCGCGTTCTTCTGGTCGTTACGGCGTGGCGCGAAGACCGCGTCCGCGTTGTTACTGCTTTGGAGCCAATTAGGCGCCTTGTTCGCTTCTACTACCGGGAGAAAGGCCAGTGACGATGAGTAAGAGACCTGTAACCGTGAACAAGAAAAAGCCACGAGTTCAGCATGAAGCTCAGGAAGCCGCATGGTGGGAGAGCAACCAAAACCTCATTGCGGACCATTTCCAACAGGCAAAAGCCAAGGGCAAGCTCGGGCAGGGGACTGTCAAGAGGTTAGCGGGAGAGCGAGCGGGCGGTTCGGGACCGTCTCCAACCATAACGATCCGGCTGCCCGAGGACGACCTCGCTCGAGCAAGAACGCTCGCCGCTAAGAGGGGACTGCGTTATCAAACCTATCTGAAGATGCTGCTTCACCAGGCCCTGGAATCAGAAGACAGGCGTACATCCCTTGGCTGATGAGGCCAGCCCGCCTCAAGCCCCTGTATTCTGGATACGTGGCCACCATCCACATCCTCGGCGGCGGACTCGCGGGCACAGAAGCCGCCTGGCAGATCGCGAATGCCGGCCTGGACTGCATCCTGCATGAAATGCGGCCAGTGCAATCCACGGCTGCGCACAAAACCGGCCAGCTCGCCGAGCTGGTTTGCAGTAATTCGTTAAAAAGTGAATCGGAAAACACCGCGCCCTGGCTTTTGAAAGAAGAATTGCGGCGCCTGGATTCGCTGGTGCTGCGCCTGGCGCAACAAGCGCGGGTCCCTGGTGGTCACGCGCTTACCGTGGATCGTGAAGTGTTCGCACAGGAAGTGACGCGCGCCATCGAACAGAACGGACGCATTGAACTTCGGCGCGGAGAAGTGGTTTCGATTC
>DASYNU010000040.1:0-4190 GCA_036008345.1 Bryobacteraceae bacterium | reverse complement strand
GCGAGGTTCCCGACCGCATTTTCAAGTTCGCCATGACCCTGTGCGGCTTGGGTGTGCTCGGAGTGCTGGTCCTGATCGTTGACGAACTGGTGTCGGGTTCCCGCCTCTCCTGGCATGCATTTGGCTTCAAGTTTTTTGCGGGCAGCGACTGGAACCCGGTCAGCAAGCAGTTCGGCGCTCTCCCGTTTATCTACGGCACGCTGGTTTCGTCTCTGTTAGCGCTCATCCTTGCAGTTCCGCTCGCGGTCGGCGTTGCCGTGTTCACCACCGAGATGTGTCCCAAGGTACTGCGCGGCCCAATTTCGTTCTTCGTGGAATTACTCGCCGCAATTCCGAGCGTGATTTATGGCTTGTGGGCAATGTTTGTCCTGGTGCCGCTCTTGAGTGGGTACGTCCAGCCATTCCTGGCCAAGACTCTTGGATGGACCGGCCTGTTTGAAGGCCCCCCCTATGGCATCGGCATGCTGGCGGCGGGGATCATCCTGGCCATCATGATCGTGCCCATCATTTCGTCGATCACACGCGAAGTGCTCCTGGTAGTGCCCCAACATCAGCGCGAGGGTGTACTGGCCCTGGGGGCAACGCGCTGGGAGATGATCCGGGTGGGCGTGTTGCGCAACGCGCGCGCCGGCATTGTCGGCGGAATCATTCTTGGACTGGGGCGCGCTCTGGGAGAAACCATGGCGGTCACCATGGTGATCGGGAATCGGCCCGAGATCGCGAAGTCGTTGTACGCTCCCGGGTACACCATGGCCAGCGTGCTGGCCAACGAGTTCAGCGAAGCTACCGGAAATATCTATCTTTCCGCCTTGGTGGAAATTGGCCTGGCTCTATTCCTGGTCACGATCATAGTGAACGGGCTGGCTCAGCTACTGGTTTGGACCGTGACGCGCGGTCAGCCTGCGAGGGGACATGCCTGAAATCGCTGGCCGCTCTTCAATGCAACCGGTTGTGCCGCCTATCAGCTGGCGCCGCCGGATTACCGATCACGTCATGACCGGGGTGGCTGTCTTGACCGTCGTTCTGGTGTTGGCTCCGCTGGTTGCGATCTTCGGTTACCTCGTGTACCGCGGCTTGGGCTCGATTAATTGGGCGTTCCTGACCCAGACGCCCAAGCCCGTGGGCGAGCCCGGGGGCGGCATGGCGAATGCCATCGCGGGATCGGTGTTAATCCTCGGCATCGCCAGCGTCATCGGCGTGCCCTTCGGAATCGGTGCGGGCATCTACCTGGCCGAGTTTGGACGCAATCGTTTGGGCAGTGCAATTCGCTTCACCGCGGATGTTCTGAACGGTGTGCCCTCGATTGTGATTGGCATAGTGGCTTGGGCCATCCTGGTTCGAGGTCATGGATTCTCAGCGCTTGCCGGCGGCGTGGCGCTGGCGATCATGATGGTTCCGACCATCTGTCGGACCACCGAAGAGATGCTGCTGCTGGTGCCGCAAGCGCTGCGGGAAGCAGCCTATGGACTCGGCGTCCCGCGCTGGCGAACGACCCTTTCGATCACTCTCCGTACCGCGACCTCCGGTGTGATCACCGGAGTCATGCTGGCTTTTGCGCGAGTGGCGGGCGAAACCGCGCCCTTGCTCTTTACGGCTCTGGGCAACACGTTTTGGAATCTCCGCTACGATCAACCCACGGCCGCGCTGCCGCTGCAGATTTACTGGTATGCCAATTCGCCCTATGATGACTGGCACCGCCAGGCTTGGGCAGGCTCTTTCGTGCTGATCGTCCTTATCGTCACCGCCGTCGCGGCCGTGCGCTTCGCGGTGCGCCGCGGCACCTTCGGAGCGGCATAAACTTATGGGCGTTGGAATCCAGGTCGAGAGTCTGAATGCCTGGTATGGCAAGGGCCAGGCATTGTTTGACATCAATCTGAAAGTGGGGGCAAACCGCGCCACCGCGCTCATTGGTCCGTCGGGATGCGGCAAGTCGACCTTTATCCGCTGCATCAACCGCATGCATGAGACCATTCCTGAAGCGCGCGTTGAGGGCCGGGTCCGGATAGGCGAAATCGATGCCTATAACGGAACCTCGGCGACGCAGCTCCGTCGCCGCGTCGGAATGGTGTTTCAGAAGGCGAATCCGTTTCCCACGATGTCGATTTATGACAACGTCGCGTCCGGCCTGAAGTTGAATGGATTCCGCCACCGTCGCAAGCTGGATGAAATCGTGGAGCGTTCGCTTGATTCCGCGGCGCTATGGGATGAAGTAAAAGATCAGATACACAAAAAATCCGGGGCCAGTCTCTCCGGTGGCCAGCAGCAGCGTCTGTGTATTGCGCGCGCCCTCGCCGTCGAGCCCGAAGTCCTACTGATGGACGAGCCCTGTTCGGCGCTGGACCCGATTTCCACGGGCAAGATTGAAGAGTTGATCTTCCAGCTTAAAGAGCGATATACCATCGTTATCGTTACCCACAACATGCAGCAGGCGGCGCGGGTGGCGGAGTTCACCGGCTTCTTCCTGCTGGGCAAGTTGATTGAGTTTGACAAAACGGAAAAGATTTTTACCAAGCCGTCGGACAAAAAGACCGAAGACTACATTACCGGCAGATTCGGCTAAGGGCTAAGGGCTAAGGGCTAAGAGCTAAAATCTAAGAGCTAAGGGAAGTTTGGCTCAGCAGGATTTGACGAAGAGAGGCTCGACAAAGAAAGGTTCGGATAATGCGCACGCGCTTTCAGCAAGGGCTCGACGATCTGCGGCAGCGGTTGCTTCGCATGGGAGGACTGGCGGAGCAGGCCGTGGATCGCGCTCGCCAGGCGTATGTGGAGCGTGATCTTACCCGCTGCCAGATGGTGCTCGAAGGCGAGAGCCTGATTAACACCGCCGAGCGCGAAATCGATGAGGCCGCTTTTGACTTGCTCGCCATGCAGCAGCCAATGGCGGTAGACCTGCGCTTCATTCTGGCCGTAACCAAGATTAATTCCGATCTCGAACGCGTGGGCGATCAGGCTGTGAACATCGCCGAGCGCGTGATGGACATGGTCGAACTTCCCAGCGCGGAGTTGCCGGTGGATATCGCGCGCATGGGCTCCGCCGTGAGCGCGATGGTGCGCCGGGCTCTGGAATCCTTCATCGAAGGCAAAGTTGAACTGGCTCAGGCCGTGCTCGAAATGGACAATGTGATTGACCGCATGCGCGATGATGCTTTCATCCAACTGGTCAAGGCCATGAACGAACGCCCCGAAGTCGTGCGCCAGGCCCTTGACGCCCTGCTCGTGGCCCGCAATCTCGAGCGGGTTGCCGATCACGCCACCAACATCGCCGAGGACGTCATCTTCTGGGTGCAGGGCGCCGATGTCCGGCACAACGTACATCCCGGGGACTCGGAGAGTCCGGAACAGGAGCGGCCGAACTCGAGGCTGTCCGGCCTATAACTGCACTCACTCATTCAGGCTGTCTTCGCGGACCACAAATGTGTGGGGCAGCCGCCACCCGGCTGCGGGTCAAGCGCGGCTCGATCCCCGGCTCGGCCCCGCCCGGCAAACTTGAGTTTCGCAGCTTTGACCCTTCACCCCGGCTTCGATTAGGCTCAACTCTTCTATTCTTCTATCGTTTCTGAACGTCTATCGTTTCTGAATGTCAATTTCCGCGGAGGCCCGGTGACTCGTCCTCGCCTGTATTGGTTTAGCACTTGCCTGTTGGCCACCACGGTGGTCTTCGCGCAATCGCCTTCCCCGGACCACTCGCCGGTGATGCTGCCGACCAGCAAGATGCTCACCGTTCCCTCGCCGGGCCGCCTGGGCAGCACCAACAGTTTTCCTGCGACGATGGTATTGAGTCCGGACGGCCGCTATGCCGCGTTGCTGAACGATGGTTATGGAACGCAGGAGACAGCGGCACATCAATCGATTTCGGTGCTGGATCTGAACAGTAACCAGATCGCCGACTATCCCGATGCTCGGCTCGGCGACGATTCGCACCAAAGCTATTTTCTCGGGCTCGCTTTCGGTTCGGATGGCAAGCATCTTTACGCCTCGGTGGGCTCTCTGACCGATCCCACCGGCGCGCGGGCTGGCGACACGGGAAACGGTATCGCCATTTACCGTTTTTCCGGAGGCAAAGTCGCGCCGGAGCGGTTTATTCCGATTGCCCTGCAGGCGCTTTCCCCGGAGAAGAACCGGGCTGTCGGCCTGCATGCACCGCCTCACACCGCGATTCCGTATCCCGCCGGACTTTCCATAGTCGGGAA
>DASYNU010000039.1:0-8236 GCA_036008345.1 Bryobacteraceae bacterium | reverse complement strand
GGCGCGGTGCTGAAAACATCGCACTGCTCACGGATGTTCACGTAAAAGAGTCCCGTCACGGGATTGAATGTGGGCGACATCCAATTGGTAACGCCGGAAGCGCCAGGGCAAACGAATCGTCCTTCGAGCGTGGGCGAACTTTCCTTGGTGGCCACCGGCCGCCCTTCAGCATCTTTGTGATCGCTCCAGGTTACTTTGCCGAAGGGAGTAGCCGAGAGCAGCTTTCCGTTAGTGCGATCGATCACGTAGAAGTAGCCGTTTCGATTGGCCTGCACGATCAGATGTTTGTCACCCTGGTCAATCATGACCGGGACCTCGGTGGAATCCCAGTCGTGCTCGTCGTGATGCGTGAATTGAAAATGCCACTTCAGTTTTCCCGTATCGGCGTCGAGCGCGAGCAAAGTGTTGCTGTAGAGATTGTCGCCCGCGCGGCCTGCGCCTCGATTGGATGGCGACGGATTGCCTGTGGGCCAGAAGATCAGGTTGGTGGCGGGATCGTAAACGCCGGTGATCCAGGCAGCGGCCCCTCCCGTTTTGTAGGACTCGCCTTCCCAAGTTTCCTGGCCCAGTTCACCGCGGCCTGGAACGGTGTAAAAGCGCCATTTGCGTTTCCCGGTCTCGGCCTCGTACGCGTCAATGAAGCCGCGGATTCCATACTCGCCTCCGGCCACACCCATCACCACCAGATTCTTCACCGCCAGCGGCGCGGGCGTGAAGGTGTAGCCTCCGGCGTAGTCAACTGCGGTAACGTCCCAGACCACGTTGCCGGTTTTCGAGTCGAGCGCCATCATATGAGCATCCAAGGTGCCCATAAAAACCTTGTCGCCAAGTATCGCCAAGCCGCGATTCACGCGGCCGCAGCAGGGCCGGATATCTGCAGGCAATTGCCGTTGGTAAATCCAGATAGGACGGCCGGTGCGTGCATCCAGAGCGAAAGCTCGATTATCGGGAGCAGTGCCATAAAGAATGCCGTCCACCACTAGCGGCGTGGTCTCGAACTTTCCGGTTGCGCCGGTTTGATACACCCACTTGGCCACCAGCGATTTCACGTTGTCCACGTTGATTTGATCCAGCGTGCTGAAGCGGTGGCCAGAGTAGTCGCCCGAATAGGTCAACCAGTTCTGCGGTTCCTTGGAAGAATTCAGAATGCGATCGAAGCTCACTTGCGCGGAAGAGACGGCCGCGGTTAGCAACAGCAGTGAAGTTGCGCGATTCATTTATCCTCCACGCTGAGCAGATAGGCCACGATGTCACCCAAGTCCTTGTCGCTCAACTGGGAGGTATCATAGCCGGGCATCAACGATGTGCGCGTCTTCTTAAAAGAGCGCAATTTGTCTTTTTCGAGTAAATAGATCTTTTCGGCGAGGTCCATGATCTGGACGCTGAAGCTGTCTTCATTGAGGGTGACGCCGGTGATGGTTTTGCCTTCGGCGGTGACCACGGTTACGGTTTCGTATTCCTGTGGAAATGCTTTGGTGGCTTCGGTGAGTCCGGCGGCCAACCTGCGGCTGGGTTCGCGAATGGATTCAACAATGGATTCGATGGAGCGAGAGCTGCCGGTGCCCGTCAAATCCGGCCCCAGCCGCCCGCCCTTGCCTTGCACCATATGACACTCGAAGCATTTCGCGGAGCCGAAGAAAGCATCCTTGCCATTGGCGGCGTTGCCTGGTGAATGCGCCGGAGTTTTTACTTGGACGCTCCGAATATAAGCCACCACTTGCCAGACCTCCTCATCCGTCATGCCGACGCCGATGCTTCCTATGGCGGCCGGCATCGCAGTGCCCGGAATTCCATTCTTGATGTTTTGGAACATTTCAGAGTCGGAGGCGCCGTGGCGTTTGCGCGCCAAGGTGAGATCCGGACCGCGGCCACCACCGCGCGCGCCCAGGCCGTGACAGAACGAGCAATTGATGCGGAATTGGAATTCGCCGGCTTTGGCGGCGTTGGGATCGTTGGCCACAGGGTTGTGCTCCTGGGCGAAGAGGGCAATGCCGAAAAAGAGAAGTCCAACAACTTTGAGAGCCATGTTGTTTCTCGAAGTCTACCAACAATTCCGTCGCGCTGGCTCTAAGGCGCAGACTCCCTTATGGTCGCGGTTCAGCTACAAAAGATCGTGACCGAACCGCGAGCGTAAGCGACCGGTATGTTTGAATTTGTTCGAACTAATCACCGTCCTGTTACGTTTGCTATCTCATGGATCGTCTGCTGCTTGATCTCCGCCTGGCCTTACGCCGGCTCCGCCAGAATCCCGGCTTTTCTATCGTCGCCATCCTGACACTATCGCTCGGAATTGGTGCGAACACTGCCATTTTCAGCGTCATCAACGCCGTTCTGCTGCGGCCGCTGCCGGTGGAGCGCTCTTCCGAACTGGTTGCGGTCAACGAGACGCTAGCAGGCAATACTTTTCCGACGCTCAGCGTTCCCAACTTCCGCGACATGCGCGATCGAAACACCGTGCTGGCTGGATTGGCGGCCTACCGGATTCTTCCAGCGAGCATTGGACTGCCCGGCGCAAGCCAACGGCTGTGGGGTTATCTGGTGACCGGCAACTATTTCGACATGCTGGGCGTGAAGCCGGTGCGCGGACGGCTGCTGCTGCCGGAGGACGATCGGGTACCGGGCGGGCATCCGGTAGCGGTGATCAGTTACGGCTGCTGGCAGAAGCGATTCGGCGGCGATCCATCGGTGGTGGGACGGCATGTGAAATTCAACAGCATGGATTTCACGGTATTAGGTGTCGCGCCACAAGGCTTTTTCGGCACCGAGCTTTTCTACGTTCCCGAGGTCTTCTTTCCGTTGATGATGCAGAAGGAACTGGAAGGCGGCAACGGTTACCTGGAACGGCGCGATGTCTCGAACACCTTCATTGTGGGACGCCTCAAAACTGGGGTCTCGATGGCGCAGGCGCAGGCGGGACTGAACAGCGTGGCGCGCAAACTGGCCGAAGAATATCCGAAGGAAAACGCCGGCATGAAGGTTGTGTTGACGCCTCCGGGCTTGGCGGGTAATTATCTGCGTGGCGCAGTGGTGGGATTCGCGGCAGCGTTGTTTGGCGTTTCCTGCCTGGTTTTGTTAGTGGCGTGCACGAATCTTGCCAGCATGCTGCTGGCGCGGGCTTCGGACCGGCGCAAGGAGACGGCGATCCGTTTGGCGATCGGCGCCGAGCGTGGCCGGCTGATCCGCCAATTGCTGACTGAGAACATGGTGGCCGCGCTAGCGGGCGGAGCAGGTGGCGCGCTGCTGACGCTTTGGATCACCGATACCTTGTCCGCCTGGCGCCCGGCCATGGACGTCCCGCTGTTTGCGAATTTCACGGTGGATTTCCGCGTGTTTGTGTTCGCGCTCTTGATGTCGGTAGCGACAACATTATTGTTCGGCCTGCTTCCGGCTTTACAATCCACCAAAACTGACCTGGTTTCCGCTTTGAAGAACGAAGCTGCTTCGGAACGATCGCGCCGCTGGCATGTACGAGATTATGTGGTGGCGAGTCAAGTTGGATTGTCGGTGCTGTTACTGGTCTGCTCGGTGCTGGTGGTGCGCAGCCTGCAACGGGCGCTGCACGCGCCTATCGGATACAACCCGGAAGGCGCGGTGACGGTTTCGTTTGATCTCAATATACAGGGCTACAATGAGGCGCGCGGGCGGGCCTTCGAACGCCAGTTACTGGAAAAAGTGCGGGCGACTCCCGGTATCCAATCGGCCGCGCTGCTGGACGCGTTACCGCTCTCGCTGAGCAGTTCCTCGGATAGCGTATTCATCGAAGGCCAGCCTCAGCCAAAAGCCGCGGAGGCGCCCCTTGCGTATTACTACACAGTCTCGGCCGACTATTTCCGGACCCTCGAAACCAAGCTTCTAAAGGGTCGCGAGTTCGATGCTCGGGACAAGCCAGGCGGCAATCGCGTGGCTGTAGTGAATCAGGCATTCGTCGAAAAGTTGCTGCATGGCGCGCAGCCGATCGGAAAGCGGTTTATGCTATCGCCGGATGGGAAGCCCATCGAAATTGTAGGCGTGGCCGAGGATGGTAAATATATTTCGCTGAACGAAAATCGAAGTCCTGCCTTCTGGCTACCGCTTGAGATCTGGTACAGCGCTAACGCGTCGTTGGTGGCCCGCACGGGCTTGAACGGTGCGCAGGCGGTCCAACTGCTGCGGAATGCAGTGCGCGATCTGGACCCGACCGTCGCGCTTTATTCCACCGGAACTATGACTGAGCAGCTTGACCTGCCGCTGTTCCCTGCCCGCGCTGCTGCATCTGCACTCGGCGCATTCGGTTTTCTGGCATTGATCTTGGCGGCTACAGGAATCTACGGAGTAATGGCTTACGCGGTCTCGCGGCGGACGCGTGAGATCGGGATTCGAATGGCCATCGGCGCAAGTCAGGCGCAAGTGCTGGGGATGATCGGACGGCGTGCGCTGATGTTGATCGGTACCGGCACGGCTGTTGGATTGGGCCTGGCGTTGATGGTGGCGCGGTTGCTTGGACAAATTCTTTATGGCGTCGAGCCCACCGATCCGGTGACATATGCCGCGGTGTTTCTGATGATCCTGTCGATTGCCGCTGTGGCGTGTTGTATTCCCGCGATGCGGGCCATCCGGATCAACCCGGTGAGCGCTCTTCGCCAGGAGTAGAATTCGGATGTGAAGGCCTTTGGCATTCTGATCTTCGCCACGCTCTTAAATGGCCAGACCGAGTTGCCGAAAGATGTGCTCCAGCTCTCCCAGATCAGACGCGAAATCGGGAAATCTCTGGATACATTGGACAACTACACCTGTGTGGAAACTATTAACCGGGAGGAGCGCAAAAACGAGCGCCAACGCTTCCAGCACGTCGATACTGTGAATGTAGAAGTGGCCGTGGTTAACGATCATGAGCTTTATTCATGGCCCGGCGCGCATGAATTCGATGACCGTGATGTTGGAGAACTGGTGGGAGGCGGGTTGATTTCGACAGGTGGCTTTCGATCCGCCCTCAATAACGTGTTCATCAGCAATGGCAGTACCATTCGATGGCATGGGAATGAAGAGGTTAGGGGGCGCAGAGCAATCCGCTGGGATTACACCATTCCATACAACCTGAGCCGTTGGCATGTGCAAATTGAAGGGCGCGGCGGGCGGGTATCGGAGACAGGTTCGTTTTGGGTTGATGCAGAAACTTTGGAAGTGCTGCGTCTGGAAACGGCCGCGCAGGATATTCCGCCGGATCTTCGCGTCAAGAGTATCAGGGAGACGCTCGATTATGCCCGCATGCGCGTGCGAGGGCGGGAATTGTTGCTCCCGCAGAGCGTCGAGACATCGGTCACTAACCAGAACGGCGTGGAAAGCCGCAACCGAATCGAGTTCAGTCACTGCCGCGAATTCGGATCGGCGGCTGAGCTCACATTCAAAGAGCCCAAGGCCGTCGGCCAAACGGTTTTGCCTGTGACCGAGCTGCAGCTTCCGGCAGGCGTGGAAGTCTCCATCCAAACGGCTCAGCGGATTGATTCGAGGACGGCGACTGTAGGTGACAGGATCACGGCGATTGTCTATTCGCCGGTCCACTATCACCGCGCTGTTCTCATTCCCAAGGGCGCGCAGTTCGAGGGACGAATCCGCAGGGTAGAGCGTCAATTGAGCCCTCGGCCGTACTACTTGGTTGGTCTCGAGTTCACTGATATCGAGTTCCAGGGGCATCACGCGCGGTTCTTTGGAGAGATGCTCGGGATACATCCAGTCCCAGGCCTCACTCTCGGCATCAGTACTTTCAACGGGTACAAGAACTCCGCTGGGGTAGCAGGCACTGAGATCAGATCACGCACCGAAACCGAAATCACTTTTAAGGTGCCAGGCGTTAGCACGTTCTTTATGGAAGGGCGCGATTTCCGTATCCCGGAGGGCATGCAAATGACCTGGGTTACTACCAAGCTTGGCAAATGAGCTCGCTACAGGCCCAAAACCCGTGAATGAATCGACTAAGGCACTGACTTCCTCACCGTCTGGGTAAGTGGGGCAGGATGGTATCCGCAGCAGGTTATCAACCCGCTTTGTTCGGTGCAAAACTTGCGCGGTTAACAAATGTGCGCGGGTTCCAAAACGATTTGCTTATCCGACAGGCGCTCCGAATTTATTGGACTTACACACGAAACGACAATTCCTGCGTAGGCATCCATAGCTTTGATAGGTTAAAGAAAAGGGCGTGCTTCCGGAGGTTCTTTTTGTACTCCTGGCGGGTTTACCGGTCTTGAACCAGCCAGATCTGCCAAAACTAGAAGACCGCGCGGCGGAGTCCGCAATCCACGCAACCCCTGGGAATAACCCGAGCTTTCGCATTCAGCGCGATCCAGTGGCAGGCGGCACGGAACTGGTTACGGTCTTCGGGAAACTTCAAGATCCAGCCTCCAACCCAGAATCCAACAGTGTACGCTTGGACGTCCCCATCCTCAGCGTGCTCCGCGATACTCTCGGTGACCCCAGCGATCCTGAGACCCAACGTCTGCGCTATGTCTGGATTTTGACCAGCACTCGCCCCACGCCGCTGCAGCGTTTAGCTTCCGCTTTTTCTTTTCTCTGTTTCCACACTGGAACCAAGCACCACTCGAATAGCATCCCAACGCCCGCGCTGGATCTCGCGTCCCCCGGCAAGTCAGTTTTGCACAATCTCCTCGGCAAGAGTTTGCAAGCCACCGAATTCGATCCACTGGGGGTCCTGGTGCGATCCTCCACGCGCAGCTATCGCGGGAACTCGAGCGACTACAAGAAGCTGCATCTCTATCAGGCGCTGAGCGCGCTGGGTGCGCTCGACCGTTCTGAAGAAGGCCGCGAGGTTTTACCAGACTCGCAGCTTCACGAAATATACTCGCGGTTGAGCCTGTCTGACCGCACCTTCGGTGGGCTGGTGCGCGAAAAGAAACTCTCCCGGTATTACGGCAAAGAAACCGGTCGCCGCGGTGAGACGCTGGGTCATAACTGGGAGTTGCTAAGACAGCGCGCCGAGCTGGCCGGGCTATACTTCCAGCCGCTCTCGCTCGCGGACGCCGCGCCCACACAAGCCTTGCTTTGGATCGCACGCGAAGATCTCGAACATCGCGATGGTCGGCGCTTCGATCGCCAATTCCTGAACATCGTAAATCCCTGGACCGACCCGCGCCTGGAACATTGGACCGGCTACACCCAGATCCGTTATCTCGACGCCGAGAATCGCAACACCTCAGGGGACTCGCCCGATGCGCGACCCGTTGAAATGATTCCGCTCGCGTTCTACTCTTTGGATCATCCTCGCGCGCCGCTGCTACTGGCGGATTTCCGGAACAGCCTGAAACCGAAACGCGGTGAGCTGGTTCGGCACGGCGCCACCAGCCTGGTTACTGGCGTGTTCGGGATTACGCGCTTCGGCAACTGGCCATTTTTCCTCGGGGATTCCGCGCTGACTTTCGTACAAGGGCGCCACGGAGCCGCCGTGAATCGTTCGGCGCGGCTGGAAGCGTACTCTGCAGCGCGCGAGTTCCTGGCTGTCGACTCTACGCTCGATCTGAAATTGAAGGCCGAGCTGCTACACCGCCTGGATCACCTGGCGCTCAATCCGCTGGATAACGGCATCTCAACGGAAGCCACGGTGGCCAAAGAGCAGTACGCCGCGCTGCTTCAATACGCTGGAGCTGGCCAGGGTAGTTTCGAAGCCAAGCTCCAGCGCGATCGCCGCAAGGAGTTGGATGCATACACCCGGTCGCCGGAAATGCGGTTTCTGGCGGAAATCGGCCATCTGTTCACAGGCGGCCCGCAGGCGAATTCGGAAAATTCCGATGCGTGGTTGCGCGCGGAACTCGCCTCCCACAGGAGCGCCGAGTATCACATGCGCTTTCTCGAAAAGGTTCTGGCATCCAGTCCTCGCCCCGAGGTCGCGTTTAACGCAAACGCCATCCGCCAATCCATTGAAGCATTGTCGTCCGGCGCCCCTGCCAATCCGCGTGCGGCGCGCCTGATCGCCCAAGTCTTCGCCAGTTCAGACGATTCCGAGCTGCGCTTCTCCTGTCTGCGCGCGCTCAACCGTCTGGATGTGGAAGAGGCGCACAATGAGCTATGGCGTTTGTCCCAGGATCGCTCCACCGAAGATTCCTGGCGTGCCATCTGCCTGCTCTATTTGAAAGGACAAACGCTCAGCGGGCCAGTTGCCGCTCTGGGCGCAGGCCAGTGAAGCGGCGCCACTCGCTGGCGCTCATTCTTTTCGCTTTTCTCGCAACACGCTCGCTAACGGCTGAAGCCA
>DASYNU010000038.1:0-28002 GCA_036008345.1 Bryobacteraceae bacterium | reverse complement strand
CAATCCCCAAGCCAAGCTTCGTCGTGCCCAGAAGCTGGCCCGGGCTCTCCGCCGACTCGGTTACCAAGTCAGTCTCACACCAATCCAACCAGCCCACGCATGATTTTCAACCGAGCGGGATTTTCAACGGAGTCGGTGCTTGAGCGGGTTCGTCGGTGCTTACGCCGGATCCCGCCACCCGGTACCGTTCGAGAATTCCAGTCCAATCAGGAACTTCCCCTTGCTCGGATTGCAATAACGAACCACACCCCGGCCGGACACGCCCATCTTCGGGGCGTTGCAAGAGACTGCGGTACGCACCGGGATTCTCTCCGTCAGTTGCAATTGCAGGCCGCTTGCCGAGACATTGAGTAGCTGGGCCATCGTAATCTGCTCACGGCCCGTATCGTCCTCCCATAGCACCTGTATAGGTCCTTGGACACCGTGGCGCACTTTACGCCGCGAATTGGTCTTTCGGACAGTTCCATGCAGGGACTGCTGCGCCCATAGCGTGGATTCCGAGTAAGCCTCGCCGATATCGGACGGCTTGATTGCCAGCTTCAATGCCGTCTCCGACACCGCCTTCCAGTCACCCGCTTCATACTTGCAGACCAACAGGTAAACGGTCCGCAATGGGGTATCTTGCCCCTCCGTTCCGAGCAGCGCTCCGCTGATCGCGGCCCCTACACCTGCCTGACGCAGGGCTTCCTCCAGCGGCACGTCCATGAGCGCATCCAACAGTGAAAACAAACCCATCAGGAAACCGCATCCGTGCTCGCTAATGTTCGCCAGTTGCGCCAGCCGCTCCGAGAATCGCGCCCGCACCAGCGAGTGCGTAACCAATTCACCGGGCTTGTCCTTGGCCAGGATGGGCAGCGCCGCCAAAGCGGACCAATGCCGGATGGCATCCTCGCCAAGTATTGCCAATGAATGGTTGATCGATAGGATCTCCCCCTGACGGGCGAAGAGCGCCGAGTTCACGTAGCGCAGCAATTTGTAGGAGAGTGCCAAGTCGGCTGAGATGATGGCGTGAAGCCGGTCGAAATTCAGATCCTCGGACTGCATTTCGCGAAGCAGCCTCAAACAGTTGACTTTGGCGGTCGGGATCTGATGTCCACGCAACACGACCGGGCGCGCGAAGAAGTAGCCTTGAAAATAATCATACCCGGCGCTCTTCGCCCATTCGAACTCCTCATGCGTCTCCACTTTCTCGGCCACCATCGCGATGCCTCGCGGCTGGTAGGTTCGCAAAAGCCGCTCCTGCTCCGGCTTCGCGGTGGTTCGCATGTCCACTTTGATCAATTTGGCAATCCGGGTCAGCGGCTCGAAACGCGCCTCCCCGACAAAGTCGTCCAGGGCGAAGGTATACCCTTGATCGCTCAGATCTTGGCAGGCCGCTATCAATTCATCGTTCGGCTCAACCGATTCAAGAATCTCCAGCACAGTGGTCTCCCTGGGCAGCATTTCGTGCAGCCCACCCAGGAGCAGCCCTTGGTCGAAATTCAAGAAGACTTTCTTGCCGCAAGCCACGTTCTCTATGCCTATGCTGAGCAAACTATTGGCGATCACCTGCTTCGTCGCTGATCCGGAATCCGTACCATCATATTCGTTATGGACATCCCCGGAGCGGAAAAGTAACTCATAAGCATAGAGTTGGCGCGTCCGATCAAAGATCGGCTGCCGGGCCACGAACACATCCATACTCCTTCATCGGCATACAAGCGTAAGACAATTAGGAAGTTATGAGGAGCATTTGAAGGCTGCAGCCGAGCCGCGGCCGGGAGGGATCGATACCGAGAAAGCTATTGGTTATGCGTTCGTCGCGGCTCAGCTTTTTCGCGTAGTACTACCTGGTGTCAGCGGGCGGTAACCCAGGCATAACAGCGTCTTATAGATAAGCATGTAATCCAATGCAAGAAGAGCACGGATGCCCGGAACCGTTTGCGAACCTGGCCCGGCTGATGACGCCCTCCCTCAAGACGGCCTGTTGGAGCTTTCTCCATTGGCTGGACCCTGGTCCCCCAGCGTCAATCTTGGCCATCCGTCGCGCCAGACGAAGCAACCCAGCGGCGTCCGAATGTCTTTTTGAAGCTTCCCGGATTCTTCAGGACCTTGGGGATTTCTTTCGGGGGACAACCGGTGCAAATTGTTCGAGTGAGTTTCCAGCGTTTTGCAGATGGCTGGTACGTCGAGGGTGTGGAGTAAAAAACTATCTAGGACAGTTACCGATTCCGGGCGCGCGAGGGGCACGGCGGCATTCCTCGTTTGACCGAAATCGGCGACTGTCCCAAAGAGTTGGCGTTTGACCACAGGCAGGAGGCTTCGAAGGGGCAATCCATCCCATTCGGAGTGAGAAGGATCGCCGAGTGGGTAATTTTTCCTTGGAGGGAATTTCTCTTGTGTAGATTGTTCATGGTGGGACTCGGGCGGTGCCTCCTGATCTGCGGTCAAACGCTTGAATTCACTAGACCGCTATTTGTTAAAGCTTATTGGACGCAATCAGTGTCGCAATCCCCAGGCCGTTCTTACATTTGATAACGACAGAGATCTTCCACCGCCATGTTCCCGCCGCACAACACCAGCACGACGTGTGAAGAAGGGCTGAAATGCGCTCGCAGACGTTCGGCTGCAGCCCAGGTGCAGGATGCTGCCGGTTCTGTGAGAATCTTAGCCCGTTCCAGTAGCAGGCGCAGGGAGCTCATGGCTTCGGAATCCGGAACCAAGGTGACACATTCCAAATACTTCTGCGCCAGCGACAATGTTTGCTGAGACACAGAGGGCGCGCCCAGAGTGCGAGCGATAGAGGTGATTGCTTCAAGTTGAACTGGATGTCCGGCCGCGAGGGCTTGGGACATGGCGTCCGCACCCTCGGTCTCCACGCCCCAGACGCGCACGCCGGGTTTCAGGTGTTTGACGGCGGTGGCGACGCCACCGATAAATCCACCTCCGCCAATGCTGACCAGCACATCGGTCACTTCCGGTAAATCGTCCACGATCTCGATCCCAACCGTCCCCTGCCCGGCCATCACCAACGGATCATCGAACGGGTGTACGGATGTCCAGCCCTCATTCTCATATTTCGCGATTTCTCGGAAAGCTTCTTGAACTCTTGGCACCAGCACCACTTCCGCGCCGTATCCTCGCGTGGCATCCACGTAATTGCGCGGCGTCTTCTCCGGCATCACGATCACAGATGGAAGTCCAAGCTGGGCGGCGGCGTAAGCCACCGCTTGCGCATGATTCCCTCCGCTGACGGCAACCAGACCGCGGCCGCGCCGGTCCTCCGGAAGACTCAAGACCTTGTTGAATGCTCCACGAACCTTGAACGATCCGGTTTTCTGAAACAACTCGAGTTTGAGATACACCTTGGCGCCTAGCCGATCGCTCAGGGCCTGACTTGTAACCAGCGGCGTTCTTTTCACGCGCCCGTGGATTCGCTGGCGGGCGCTCTGTATATCGTGGAGATTCAGCATTACGGGCGCTTCGAAAGGTCGCGAATGAGGATATCTTTGAAACGGAAGTTGCCGTGGCCGCCGGAGTGAAGTTGTAGCGCGATGCCGCCATCGGCGCCGAACGGCTTGGGATCCGTATAATCCACCATCTGAATACCATTCAAGCGCGCGACGTAACGATTACCTTCCACTTTCAACAGGTATTCGTTCCAGTCGTCAGGCCGGATCACGGTTTCGTTTTCCGGCGCCGGCCAGATCAGCCATTGGCGGCCGACGTCATAAACTCCAGCCGTATGGTGACCGATGTTGCAATCAATCTCGAACTGGGGGCCTTGCACTACGTCCGCGGTCCCTGGTTTAAACTCAGCGTGGAAAAAGACGCCGCTGTTGCCGTCGCCTTCGCATTTGAATCGCAACGACAAGTGAAAATCCTTGAAGTTCTTCTCGGTCCGCAGATAGCCGTATTCCTTGGTGGCGGCCACGCCGTGGATGGTTCCGTCTTCCACGTCCCATTTCTCATTTCCGATTTTCAACCAGCCGGTCAGGTCGTGGCCGTTGAATAAGGGAACCCAGTCTTCGCCAGGAGCTTTGGGTTTGGAAGTTTGGGCAGAGAGCGTCGCGGCAACCAGCAACAAACCGAGCCGCGACAAACCGAGCCGCGACAAACCGAGCCGCGACCGTAAGGGAGTCGGTGCCTCTTTAGTAAGTGATTTACGCATCCCCCTATTCTGCCCCTAACTCCACCCGGATTTGTGAGGCGATCCGGTTGGCGAAGCTTTCCACGCGCTCCAGATCGGGTCCTTCCACCATCACTCGCGCCAGCGGCTCAGTCCCGGAAAAACGCACCAACACGCGCCCGGCATCGCCAAAAGAGGCTTCGGCCGCTCGAATCTCGGCCGTAACACCGGGCAACTCTGCCAGAGGCTTTCGATCCCGCACCCGCACGTTCACCAAACGCTGCGGATAAACTTTCAGATCGCGAGTCAGCTCGTCCAGGCCCACGCCGGCCTGCTGCATTACTTCAAAAACTCGCAGGGCCGTCAGCATACCGTCGCCGGTAGTTGCATACTTGTGAAAAATTACATGCCCGGATTGTTCGCCGCCCAAAGCCGCATTCCTGCGTAACATCTCTTCGAGAACATATTTATCCCCCACCGGCGTGCGGATCATCTCGATTCCGTACGACGCCAATGCTCGCTCCAGGCCAAGGTTCGACATCACAGTCGCGACTACCAGCGGATGGCCATTATTTCCCACCAACTCGCCACGCTCCTTCAAATACCGGGCGGTCAACAGCAGAACGGCATCGCCGTCGATGATCTTGCCCGATCGCGATACAAACAACGCACGATCGGCATCGCCGTCAAAAGCAACTCCCACATCTGCGGCCTCGGCCAATACCCTCGCTCGCAGCCCTTCCAGATGCAGCGAGCCACAATTCAAGTTGATGTTGCGGCCATCCGGCGAACAATGCATGCGATGCACGCGCCCTCCCAACCGCTCAAACAGCTCCGGCGCTAGAAATGACGCCGAACCGTTCGCGCAATCCGCGACAATCGAGAGTCCCTTGAGCCCGGCCGGGATGGTAGCTACCAGGTGATCGATGTAAGCGTGGTCCAGATCTTCGTCCACCGTAAGGGTCGCGGCAGAACCGGAGTAGCCGGCGCGTAGCAGCGAGAAAATGTCGGACTCGAGCTTCTCCTCCTGCTCATCCGGAAGCTTGTAGCCCGAATGCCCAATCAGCTTGATTCCGTTGTCTTGAAATGGATTGTGCGAAGCCGAAATCATGACGCCGGCGGCGAACGGTCCATTTTTCGCGAGAAAAGCCACTCCCGGGGTGGTGGTCACGCCCGCGAAATCCGAAGCCACGCCCTGCCCCGCCAACCCGCCCGCCACCTCGGCGGCTAACCAGGGTCCGGATTCCCGCGTATCCATTCCAATTACAACTTGACGCTCCTGACGCGATTCGGTCACCCATTTTCCCAGCGCGGCGCCCACGGCATTCGCTGTCTGGTGATCCAACGGATAGGTTCCTGCGACACCGCGAATTCCATCGGTGCCGAATAGCTCACGAGACATTATTTCGTTTCCTTTTGCGGGGATTTTTCCAGCGTTATTCTCAGTTCGATCGTGCTTGGAACTTCCAGCCTTACTTGTGAATCTCCGACGTTCACATGTGTGTGGAATTCGGCCTCGCTGATCACGCCGCTCAGATCCACCGGGTCTAACGTCACGTGGGAGATGTTTCGTATGCGCTGTTCCGGACCGCGAATCAGGGTTTTGGCTGGTTTGAGCGTATAGGAGCGAACGCGATAGCCATCCGGCGGACCCTTCGAGTACGGCGCCGGCACAATCTCCACTTCCTTGGTCAACAGTTTGTCGAATCGCAATGTAACCTGAGATGGCAGCGCGCGATAGAAGCTCACTCCGGCCGGCAGGTTAATATTGGCAGGTCGAATGTTGTAGGTGCGTTCGCCAGGGCCGGCGTCTTTGAGATCCAGAATGACAGCCACATCAGTCAGGTTGTCGCGTGACAGCCGGCCGGAAGGTCCGCGAACCTCCAGCCGCACTCGATCCGGCAGATTGGAACCAATATCCAGGTCATCTGGAATGTTCTTGTATTCGACCGGGGCGGCGATGGAAGTGGCAAGTTCCGGTTCCCGCGCCACGGCGATCCACAGCGCCACCGCAATCAGAAGCGCGAGCAGCTTCCAGCCCAAGTTCGCGGTAAGGAACTTCATGGGCGGTCAAAGCTCTGCTGGTGCACCGCGGGCGGGCGCTGGACCAGCGCCGTAGAAGTCCGCAGGTCGCGCCGTTCCAAGCGGCCCGCCAACAACTCATCTACGCGCTCCGGTTCGACATCGAGTTCGATTTCTCCAAACGCCGCAATTGATATTCTTCCGCTCTCTTCAGATACAATCACCGAGAAACAATCCGATTCCTCAGTGATCCCGAGCGCGGCGCGGTGGCGCGTTCCGAGTTCCGTAACCAGCTGCGGATTGGTGGTCAATGGCAGGAAGCAGGCAGCCGAAGCAATACGGTCGCCCTGAATGATCACCGCGCCATCGTGCAGCGCCCCGCCCGGGTGAAAGATGGCGCACAGCAAGTCGCGCGAGATAGCCGCGTCCAGATTCACTCCGCTTTCGACGAACGTGCGAAGCCCGATTTTCCGCTCCACCACAATTAGCGCTCCAATTTTCTTTTGCGCCAGGTGGCTGATGGCGAGCAAAATCTCCTGGCTCACCTCGCGTCGCTCCAATTCACTGATTCCGAGGAACGGTTTTCGCCCCAGCCGCGCCAGCATACGGCGCAGCTCCGATTGGAACATCACGATGAGTGCAATAGCGGTGAAAGGCGCGAGCGTCGCAAGAATGGTGCGCAAAACTTCCAACTTCGCCAACACGGCGGCACCGTAAATGGCTGCCAGAATGCAAAGCCCCACCAAAACGTGGGCGGCTCTGCGGCCGCGGATGATCAACAGAAATTGGTAGACAAGAACCGCCACCACCAGAATGTCGATGACATCGGTGGGTGTGACCCTGGGTATTCCCGCAAGCGGAAATGGAAACCAGTGCACCATCTATTTAATTATCGCTTGATTCGAATCCATCGGTTTCCGAACCGCGACCGGGAGGGAGCGCCACCACGTACGCCGCTCTTGCTTTTTTTCGTTACGCTTCCTTCTGGTCGCGGTTCAGAATGGACGCCCGCGCGGTAACCAGCAGCAATGCAGTTCCCACCAAGCCCGCGCTGATAAGTACGGCTTCCCGGAACCCAAGCCGACCAATCACCGCTCCGGCCGGAAAATCGCCCAGCGGACGGATGCACATCATCAGCAGCGTGTTCAGACTCATGGCGCGGCCTCGCATCTCCGGCGGAACGCGGGTTTGAAGCAACGTCATAGTGGTGGATCCTGCGGCGTTTTGAGTCATGCCTAAAACGAACAGCGCAGGGACCGCCACGCGCAGGCTGTCGCTCCACCCAAAAACAGCCAGCGCCATGGTCCACAGCAGCATCGCGCCGAATGCCAAACGTTGCTTGTGCGTCGGATCGCCCAGAGACGCCACAATTAATGCACCCACAA
Source organism: Bryobacteraceae bacterium (assembly GCA_036008345.1). Classification (GTDB taxonomy): domain Bacteria; phylum Acidobacteriota; class Terriglobia; order Bryobacterales; family Bryobacteraceae; genus Palsa-89. The sequence continues at coordinate 20,487 of DASYNU010000038.1, read as the reverse complement.
CCGTGCCCGCTCCGATCGCTGAAAATAGCAGCCCAAGCTCCGTCGGACCAGTATGCAAAACTTGCCGCGTAAAAAAAGGGACCATCAAGATCACCGACGGTCCCAAAAACAACAGCGCGGCGTAGGCCGAAACCACGGAAGGCAGCACCGCGTCGCGCCGTATAAAGTGCAATGTTTCTCCGACGGAGCCGAGCAATCCCCCTTGAGGTCTCGGCGATGTCTCGACGGTTTCCATGTTCAAAAAGAGCAGGGCCGCCAGCACAGCCACAAAACTGGCTGCGTTCAAAAAGAAATTTGCGGAGTAACCCAGATGGCTCAACGTCACGCCCGCCAGCGCCGGCCCCAGGATGGAAGCGCCATTGAAGACAGCCGATTGCAGCGATATGGCGTTCATCAACGCGTCCTTCGGAACCAACGAAGCGATCAGCGCATTGCGGGCGGGCTGGTCAAAGCTGAGTGTGGCGCCGCCGGCAAATACCACCAGCGGGATCATCCAGAATCGAATCACGCCGGTAACCGTCAGGACGCCCATCACGACGGCGAATAGCATCATCAGGCTTTGCGTTACCAATAGCAGCCGTCGCTTATCAAAACGGTCCGCTACGCTGCCGCCCAGCGGCGCAAACAGCAGGAAACTTAGCGCTTGCACCAGCGAAACAGCTCCTAATGCGATCGCCGAACCATGCGTCAGATCCAGAACCAGCAGGCTCTGCGCGACGATTTGCATCCACGTTCCGACCGCGGAAAACGCCAGGCCGCTCCAGAGAATCCGGAAGTTCGGATGCTGCAGCGCCCGAAATGTGGGAATACCAGTACTCGCCGCCAATGCGGGTACCGGATGGCCCCCCTCCGAATGGCTACTTGCAGGCATGCCAGTTCCATTGTTAGTATAAGGGTGGGAAGCAACTGGCTGACCCATAAAGGATGCATCCATGACATGGGAAACTCCCCAAGTTGAAGAGATTTGCTTGAGCTGCGAAATCAATTCTTACAGCAACGGCGATTTCTGAGTACGCGTCGCACGCCGGTAGCGTCGTTTAACTGCCGGCGTGCGATTTCCTCCTTTCCTTCCCAGTTGAATTGATCCCTCCTCATGCGCCTCAAAGTTCTGGGCAGCGCGGCGGGCGGCGGATTCCCCCAGTGGAATTGCGCATGTCCCAATTGCCGGCGTGTCCGGGAAGGCAAATTTTCGGGAACTCCTCGAACTCAAGCGCAGTTAGCCTGGAGCCGCACATCCGGTGAGTGGACTCTGTTGAATGCTTCTCCGGACCTGCGCGTTCAAATCGACGCCACGCCGGAATTGTGGCCATCGAACACCAATGGCGCGCGGCACTCCCCCATCCGCGATCTAATCCTTACCGGCGCCGAAGTGGATCAGGCGCTCGGCCTGCTGCTGCTGCGCGAGTTTCACCGCTTTCGTGTCCACGCCACTGCTTCTGTTCGAAAGATTCTCACCGAGGACAATTCCATCTTCGGCGTACTGGCGCGTTTCGCGGGACAAGTTGAATGGCATGATCTGCCGCTGGACCAGCCGTTCTCAGCCGGTGGCGCACGATTGGAAGTGCTGCCTTCCGCAGCAGGCTTTCCAGGATTCGTCAACGCGTCGCGCTCGGCCCAGTTGAATCCCGCAGAGGCCGCCATCGGCCTGTTCATCTCACCCGAATCCGGCGGAGGCACGCTCGGGTTTCTTCCCGGCGCCGGCTGCGTCTCAGATTCCTTACTGGAACGTTTGGAAACCTGCGACTGCCTGCTTTTCGATGGCACCTTCTGGAGCGATGACGAGCCATCGCGCATTCCGGGCATCACGCGCAGCGCGCGCCAGATGGGCCATCTTCCCATTTCGGGAACCGATGGTAGCCTGGAGCGCTTGTCTGGCCTGCAGCGACCGCGCAAGATTTTTATTCACATCAACAATACGAATCCTATTCTGGATGACGAAAGCCCGGAGCGCCGCATGGTTAGCGATGCCGGCTGGGAAGTGGCTTGGGACGGAATGGAGATAACACTTTGACCTCAGTCGAGGAACAAGATCTGCTGGCGCCCGCTGAATTGGAACAGCGGCTGCGCGCGATCGGCGCCGAGCGATACCACCACAAGCATCCGTTCCACCTGATGATGCACGAAGGCAAGCTGACTCGCGGCCAGATGCAAGCCTGGGCGCTGAACCGCTATTACTACCAGAGCATCATTCCCATCAAGGATTCCATCATCCTCTCACGCGGCGAAGACCCGGCCTTTCGCCGGGCGTGGAGAAAGCGCATCGTGGATCATGATGGCGACGGAACGCATCCAGGTGGAATCGAAAAATGGATCCAACTGGCGCAATCCACCGGCGTCCCGCGCGAGGCGGTGATTGCGGAACGAGGAATTCTGCCCGCGGTGCGCTTTGCCGTAAACGCTTATATCGAGCTTGTTTCCAAACGAAGTTTTCTGGAAGCCGTGGCATCCTCGCTCACCGAAATGTTCTCGCGCGATCTAATTTCGCTGCGTGTGGATCGCTTGCGCCAGCATTATCCCTGGCTCTCGGACGGCCTGGCTTATTTCGATGCGCGGCTCACGCAGGCACCCGAAGACGCGCAATTCGCGCTGGCCTGGGTTACCGAGCACGCGCGAACGCGATCCGAACAGGAACTGGCCATGGGAGCGCTCAGCGCGAAATGTGATATTTTGTGGGCCCAGTTGGACGCGATCTATTATGCTTATGTCTCACCGGGCTGGCCGCCGCCCGGAGCGTTTCGACCTGACGAGGATCATCGCGCATGACGCTGGTAGGGCTCGAAAGCATACTGCGTCTCGCGCCAGGATGCCGGCTGAACGAGCACGGCGCGGGGCAGGATCTATTGCTCATCCCCGAGGGCGCATTGCGAATGCAAGGCCCGGCCCGCAAGATCGTCGAACTGTGCGATGGTGTGCGTCCAGTGCGTGAGATCATCGAAGACTTGCAGCATCGCTATGGCTCAGAGGATACCGCGCGTATTGAAACAGAGACCATCGCGTTGCTCACACGATTGCGCGACAGAGGCGCTCTTGAATCTGTATGACATATGAACCCAAGGCCCTGATCGCAGAAGTTACGCATCGCTGCCCCTTGCATTGCGTCTATTGTTCCAATCCGCTCGAGATGCAGCGGCGCTCTGAAGAGCTTTCCACCGCGGATTGGGTTTCCATATTCCAGCAGGCCGGCGAGATGGGTGTTCTACAGTTGCACCTCACCGGTGGCGAGCCGCTGGCGCGCACCGATATCGCCGAACTCATCAAAGCCGGCCGCTCCTCAGGTCTTTATATCAACCTCATAACTTCCGGGGTCGGATTGGACGGCGCCAAGCTGGACGGCCTGATCGACGCCGGCCTGGATCACATCCAATTAAGTTTTCAGGATATTGAGGAAGGCCCGGCGAACGAATTCGCTGGAACGCGCAGCCATGCCCTCAAGCTGCGCATGGCGGCGATGATTCGTGAGCGTCGAGTCGGGTTCACCCTGAACATGGTGGTCCATCGCAGCAATTTGGACCGACTCGAGCAAATGATCGCGTTCGCCGAACAGAGCGGCGCGCAGCGCGTAGAGATAGCTCACGTTCAGTATTACGGTTGGGCGCTCAAGAATCGCGAAGCGCTGCTGCCGACACGCGCGCAGGTTGACAAATCCATCGAGACGGTGGAAGCCGCGCGCACTCGCCTGAAAGGCCGCCTGCGAATCGATTTCGTTTTGCCCGATTATTATGCGAAGTATCCCAAGCCGTGCATGAACGGCTGGGGCCATCAACAGATGTTGATCGATCCCAACGGCCGCGTTTTACCCTGCCACGCCGCGGGTGTGATTCCGGGCCTCGAGTTTTCAAGCACACGCGAGCACCCACTGCGATGGATCTGGGGAGAATCGCCGGCCATCAACAAATTCCGCGATGAGAGCTGGATGCCGGAGCCCTGCAAGAGTTGCGACCGCCGCACGCGCGATTTCGGCGGATGCCGTTGCCAAGCCTGGCTACTCACCGGCGATGCAGCAGCCACAGATCCAGTTTGCACGCTGACCCCGAAGCACAGCGTTATTGAAGATATCCTCGCGCAAGTAAACGGCAATTCGCGTAGCGAGTGGGTCTACCGCATCGACCCCGTCTGACAGTGGGGCAGCGCCATGCGCTGCCATCTTCAAAACACAGCGCATGGCGCTGCTCCACCAGGCTACATCTGCGTCAACGCCTGCTCCAGCGCTTCCACAAAATAATATTCACCCCACATCACCGATTCATCCACACCCAGCTCTTTATGCAGATGATAGACGCCGCCCTTCAGTATCCCTTCCCACTTCTTATCCTTCTTCGCCAGATGTTTTTCACACAGCGTCCGCAGGATCATGATCCCAGTGGACCAGTAATAGTGACCCTTCACCGGATCCTGCAGCAGCCGGCACAATCGCAAAAGCCCCGACGCGGCAATGGCGGCCGAAGAAGTATCCAGCAGCTTGCGGCTCTCCGGTGGCGCATTATAATCCCACGGCGGAACACCGTCATGATTCGAATGCGTGATGTAGTAATCCGCGCAGACCTCGGCGGTTTCTAAGAATCGGGGATCGCGGGAATATTCATAGGAGATGCTGAAACCGTACAACGACCATGCTAGGCCGCGCGCCCAGCAGGAGTCTCCGCGATACCCCTGCTGCGTGGCCTGCCTCAGAAACTCGCCCGTCTCGAGATCGAAAATGCCTTCGTGCGCCGTGGAGCCGTCGCCACGCACCAGAAAGCGCCGCGTGGTCAGGCAGTGACGCAGGGCGACATCCCGCAGCCGCCGGTCGCCCGTTTCGCGCGCGGCGTAAAAAATGATTCCCACGTTCATCATGATGTCGATGAAGATGGAGTTCTCGCCCACAAAAGATCGCAGATATTGCCCGTTCTCCTGGAACCGCATGGCCTGCGTCTTGCCGGCTTCGATGATGGTGTCCTTCAGCTTCGGATCGTGAGTGATCTGAAACCAGCGATAGAAAGTAGGCATAAACAGAAAGCCCAGATCGTGGACCTCGCGGTCGTGCTTGCGCGGCTCCAGCGGCTTGGTGTAACGGATAGCCTGCTCCATCCAGTACTGGGCCTGCGCGCCTCCGCCGTTTGCGCTGGGCATGCCGCTCCGCTTGTGGAAAATCCACATCATGCCCGGGAGAAAACCGTCGCACCAGTGCGTCCAGGCCGGCCCCTCGTGCTTCCAGCGTCCATTGTTGGTGTACATCGGATAGTAATCGGGATAGCTATCGATTATCTTGCGTACCTGCTGCTGGGCAAATCGAAAAGCGTCGTCGAAAAGCCCGCGGTCCGTTTCAAGGACGAATTGAATCATTATGTACGGATTTTAGCAGTCTGCTGTGCAGCGACAGGCGGGCGCCGCGGGCGAGCTTGAACTTGGTGGATTGATAAATGAGCGGCAGGTCTCTCACCGACACCCCGTTGCGCCTGCCGTCAAGGCCCGCGTGACCGCCTTCGAAATCAAGCGAAATGAGCGTGAGCTCCATGTAATACAACCCGCCTCGCATGGCCAGATGCGCAATCCGGCCCGATACACCTGCGCCCTTGGGCACTACGAATCCGCCATTGAACGGAACACTGTCGCGCAACGTACCATGCACCGGATCGCCGCCCGCGCTAGTGGCCCACTCGATGGGAGTATCCAAACTGAACTCAACAGTGAAATCATCAGGCAGCGCGATTCGAGCAATCGCGGCTTTGGGGGCCGCGGCGGGCGCGTCCACGGGCGCATCGAACTTGATCACCGACTCACCCACGAATTGGCGGCAGCTTGCAATCGCCAAACGATTCTCGTGCTCAGTTCCATCCGCGTCCACCACCGCCAATTGAGCCTTTCGCGGAAGGACAAACGTTGAGCTGCCGATGGATTGACGATCAAAGTCCAGGATGCTACTCGCGGAAAGCATGCCAATCACAGCGGGAGGATCGTCGATGGCCGCCGTAATGCGCATCAAATCAAGCGTGGTGGGGTTCACCCAAAAGGATCCATGAAAGTCTACCGCCGCCTGTCCCGCCTCGCCCTTGATCACGTAGGCGCCACTCTTCTTAGGAACGCGATAGTCGTAGCGGACGGCGGGTTTGCCTTCGAATTCCTCGGCATTTCCATACTGGATGGCTGCGGATGGTGTCGAGAAAATGCTATGGGAGAAAAGAGCAAAGTAACCGGTCCCCGTCGACCCATCGATCATCTTACCGATATCGGATTCATCGATCTTGGCCGCTCCCGGCCACCCGAATAATTCTTTCCCATCCACGTAAGCAACTTCCAGGCGGATAGTTTCGAGCTGCATCAATGTGGCTCGACCGCCGATCTTGGGCCGGTCCGACCTTTGGATGGTTTCCGTGCAGGTGTAGTTTGGAAGCCGGCTCAAGTTTTCCGTAACGCTGCTCTTGATTTTGGCGATCTGCTCCGGTTGAGCTTGCGCCAGCACAACACCAGCAACCAGCCAGGCCGTGATTTTGAGGAGCATCAATCGCACCGCAAAGCGACCATCGGGTCCACGCGCGACGCGCGGCGTGCCGGCACGAATCCCGCGATGGCCGCGACGGCCGCAAGAACGGATGCCGCAATTACAATCGCCGCCGGGTCCATCACCGACACTCCGAACAGCATGCCCGCTACCAATTTTCCACCAACCAATACCACCGGAATCGCGATTGCCATGCCGATCGCGACAATCCGCAGTACTTGACCGAGAATCATGCGCAGGACATCGGCACGTTCGGCTCCTAATGCCATGCGGATTCCGATCTCAGGCGTGCGCCGCGTCACTGAATACGACAAAATGCCATACAGCCCGACCGCCGCAAGCACCAGCGCGAGCACACCGAACCCTGACGCAAGTAGCGCGATGGTACGCTCGGAAGTCAAGGTGTCGTCAATCCGTTGTTCCAGCGTCCTGGTTCTTAGCGAATAGTGGTAGCCCAGAGATTCAAGCGTGTGTTCGGCAGCGTGCGCAATCGCCTGCGGGGCATTGACCGTCCGCACTACCACGCGCGACTGATTGTAGCGTGGCTCTTGCATCAGCGCATAATACACGGCCGGGGGTTCACGGCTATCCAGCTTCCATAGGGCTGCGCTGTTGACAACCCCAACAATAGTCAACCCTTTGTGCTCCGGTTCAGGACCGGCATCCATGCTCCGGCCGATCGGATTCTGATTTCCAAAAACCTCCCGCGCCAGGCTCTCGCTGATCACGGCCACGCGCGGCGCGTGTTCATCGTCGCGCCAGTCGAATTCACGGCCAGCGATCACGTGCATTCCCAGCGTATGAAAGACGCCAGGCCCTGCGAACTCCTCCGCGGCATTCGCAACAGTTCCGCCGAAGCCGCTGGAGACAGGTATCTTGTATTCATAGCCCGTCGCTGGGCCCATATCCAGGTAGCTCACCGAATCGACGCCGGGTACCTCAGACAATCGCGTCACTAAATCGAGATAGTACTGCGTGCGATTCGAAATCTTCTCGTGCCCCGCTTGAGGAAAAAGCTGCATCACCAGCATGTGATCCCGGCGGTAGCCAAGATCCACTGTTTCCAGATTCCTGAGGCTGCGCACGAATAGTGTGGCTCCCAGCAGCAGCACTAGCGAGAGTGCAACCTGTGCGGTCACTAGCGCGCTGCTGAATCGCCCCATATGTCCGCTCGTGCTGCGCGAAGTTTGGCGCAGCGTTCCGGCAGGATCTGAGCGGCTCATTCGCCACGCCGGAACCATTCCAAATAGCACGCCGGTAACTATTGCCAGTATCGTCGCGAACACCAGCACCCGGACATCCGGCGAGGGATCGATGAATAGCGGAACGTAGCCAGCCCAGAAGCTAGCCAATAGGTAACGCGCCGTCCATCGCGCGACCAACAATCCCAAGGCCGAGCCGGTGATTGAAAGTAACAGGGCTTCGGTAAGCAGCATCCGGATCAGTTTCGAGCGTGGCGCGCCCAGCGCAACCCGCGTGGCGAATTCATGCTGACGCGTTGCGGCACGCGCTAACAGCAAGTTCGCCAAATTCACGCATGCGATCAGCAACACCGCTCCTACCAGTACCATCAAAATCTCGAGTGGTTTTTCCAGACGGCTCCGCATATAGGAATTGCCGCGCGCCGCCGGCTGTAGATCAGACCGCATTTTAAAGAAGGTCGAACGGCGGGCGCCTTGAAAATTATCCGGCGCCGTCGATTTCAAAATCCCGGGCCACAACACTTGCATCTGTGCGCGCGCTTGCTGGATGCTAACGCCGGGCTTAAGTCGCGCGATCACGTCATACCAGAAATTCTCGCGATACTTCAGCTCATCTCCCCGGTAGCCGATCGGGACCGTCGCATCGGCCGCGATGTCGACAATCAGGCCCGCGAAATCCTCAGGCGCAACGCCCACAATCGTCAGAGGGCGATCGTCCACGCGTATTATTTTGCCAATCACGTTCGGATCGCCCGCGTAGCGATGCTGCCAGCATCCATAACTGATCACGGCAGCTTGCTTGTCATCGCGGGTAAGCATGCGCCCCAGCACAGCGGTGACGCCCAGGGTGGCAAAGTAGTCTCCCGAAACGGTGTCCACGCTGCCTGAATACCGGACTCCATTCCCCTCGAAATTGCCTACCCCTCCGCCGGACCAGGCCAGGACGTTCGAAAAAGCGGGTGCATGCTCCTGAATCTCATGCAGCATTGCCAGCGATAGCTCGCCGGTTTGCTCGGGATGATCCGGATCGATGGAGGCAATCTTCACTAACCGCTGCGGTTCGTGCACCGGCAAAGATCGCAGCAGTAACGCGTTGATCACACCGAAAATCGCGGTGTTCGCCCCAATGCCGAGTGCGAGTGAAAGCAGAGCTACCAAAGTAACGGCCGGCGTCTTGAGAAGCAGCCGGACAGCATAGCGAACGTCAGCGGCGCCCTGCATTATCGTCCACATTATATCGATCTGCTACGATCACTAGAATGGCAGCCACCAAAGTAACGGTCAATAACAACGGTCCAATCAGGATCGAAGGCGACTTCACGATTCATGACGCTGAAGGCAACGAGTACGGCCTGGCCGGCCGCAAAGTGATCTCGCTATGCCGCTGCGGCCAGTCGCAAAACAAGCCGTTCTGCGATGGACAGCACAAAGCCTGCGGATTCGAATCAAGCTGCGCGGCGCGGGAATTGCCGCCGCCGGTGGTTAAGCCTGCAGGCTGCTAGTGGCTGGCCGTTGGTTGCTGGTGGCTGGCCCTGAGCAGTGTGTTTCTGATTGACGTTTGGAGGCAGTGCAGCTTTTTTCCAAGAAGATTCACTTGCGCCAGCAATTCAGGATCTTCACCTTTCCCGTATTCAAGCCGCCAAGTTAGCTCAAGCTGCGTCTCCAGCTCTGCGAGCGATCCCAAGGCATAGGACAGGAACCGGAGAAACTCCTTGGTTGAATCCCGCGCCTGTCCTTCCGCGATATTGGATGGAATCGACACGGCCGCACCGCGCATTTGGGCCGCTAGACCGAAAGTCTCACTCTTAAGAAACGCCGCTGTGCACTTGTAGACGCTTTGAACAAGGTCAAGTCCCAGCCGCCAAACCTCAAGATCCCGATAGCTCCGAACCATCCAAAACAATAGTCCAAAGAGCACTCAAAAATCTCAAGCAAATTCACCAGCGCTCAAGACCAGCCACCAGCCACCAGTCACTTCTGTCCCTCTTCATTCAACACGCAAATATCCGCCAGATTCCGATAATCCTCCGCGAAGTCCAGTCCATAACCCACCACGAATTCGTCGGGGATCTTGAAACCAACGTACGCGACATCTACCGGCCGCAACCGCCGCTCGGGTTTGTCCAACAGTGTCGCGATGTTCAGTGATTTGGGACGCCGCTGCTTCAGTACGTTCAGCAGGTAAGTCAACGTCACACCGCTGTCAACAATGTCTTCTACGATCAGGACGTGGTGGCCTTCGATCGAGACGTCCAGATCTTTAGTCACCTTCACCTGCCCGGATGTAGTCTTGCCGCGGCCGTAGCTGGAAATTCCGATGAACTCCACACGCGACGGCGTCCGGATGGCGCGCGACAAATCGGCCAGGAACATGAAGGCGCCTTTGAGAATCGCAATCAGATAAATCGGGCCGTGCGGAAAATCGTTGGAGATCTGGTCGCCCATCTCACGGACGCGCGCTTGTATCTGGTCGGCCGTCAGAAAAACGCGCGGGACTAATGCCATTAGAGGGCGGCCATCAGTCGGCGTTGTGCAAGCGAGTGCTTCCGGTACCAATATGGATGTGCGCGGCAGTGGCCTTGCCGGGAATCGCGCGGGTAAAGGCGTAGTAGGGAATTTGCCGCGCCTTGAGATAGCGTCGCAACCACACTCCTTCGGGCTCACTCGGATTGATGGCTACATCCACGCGGCCAGTATGGTCGAATCCCAAAGCGCGATGCAAGCCGGTTTCTCCCGCCGCGCTGATCGGCAAGGGATGGTCGAACTTCTTTTTGAAAGCCATGGCCAGCGGTTTCAGATCGCGCGATTCTTGAAAGATCCCGTTGCCTTCGTAATGTTCCATGCCGGGCGCGAACATGTCGCGATATTCCACCCGCGTTGCATCCTGGATCGCCACGCTCGATTTTTCAAATTTCGCCAGCGCCGCGAGTTCACCCATCACGCGGGCGCGGGAATGCGCCAGATCCAGATTCATGCGCCGGGTCGCCAACTCCTGTTGAGGAGCCGTGAGAGACGATAACGCCGTGATTCCCTCGTCTACCAGCTTCTGCGCCGCTTCTACGCGCGCCTGTTGCCGCTCCACGCGACGCTGCGCAGCCGCCACCATGTCCGTAATCAATTGGTCCGTCAGGTCTTCCACCGGTAGTTCGCCGTACAGCGTGCGCGCCAGCATCGCGTCGTCCTGAACATCGGCGAGATCCTGCTGCGCTTGCTCCAGACGGAGCCTCGGAAGCGCGCCAATCTGAACCAGCTCAGTAATTTTTTTGAGTTCGTCTTGGGCTAATTCAATTCTTTTGTTAGCAATGCTTTGCGGGGAGTCCGGAGGGATGGTTTCAGCGCCGGCCGCCAGCGCGCCAAGGGACAAAAATACAAACAGCAATTGTCGCATTGGTATTTTCAGTGTACCATACGGGTAGGAGAATCTTCGAGCTATACCCGACCTACGCAGCACCGCCCGGCAGAAATTCGCAGAACCGTTCACCACTCCGCCCTGGCTTATCGCCGCTCGCGCCGCTGAATCGAAGAAAGCCACCGACATTCGCATACTGGATCTACGCGATGTCACCTCCTTCGCCGATTTTTTTGTCGTTTGCACCGGTAGCAATCCCAAACAGATTCAAGCCATCACTGAGGAGATCGGCCGTCAACTCGATGAACGCGGCGAGCGTCCGGTGAGCGTGGAAGGTTTCGCAAACGCCGAGTGGGTCTTGGCCGATTACGGCGACTACTTGATTCACGTGTTCTCGGAAAAAGCGCGTACTTACTACGATCTGGATCGATTGTGGCGCCACGCCAAAATTGTTGAGACCCCAAGCGAGCCCTCCTAACCAGCGGCCAGCTACCAGTCACTGTCTTTCAGTCACTGTCTTGACTTCAGTGTCCGACAAGACATAGCCTTACGAGCATGCCCTCTCGTTGTTTGCGCTGTTTACTGGCTGCATTGTTGCTTGCCGGATGCTGCCTAGCTTCGGCCAAGAAGGAGAAGTCCATGCTCAAGGACAAATACGTCAAAGTGAATGGCGTGCGGCTGCATTACGTCACCGCCGGCAAAGGTCCGCTGATTCTTTTTCTTCACGGATTCCCCGAATTCTGGTACGAGTGGAAGAACCAGCTCAACGAGTTCGGGAAGGACCATCAGGCTGTCGCGCCCGACATGCGCGGCTACAACCTATCCGACAAGCCTCCGGAGTTGGATCAATATAAGATGGCGGCTCTCGTAGAAGATATCCGTGCACTGGCCGATCATCTTTCGCATCACAAGAAATTCGTTTTGGTGGCGCACGACTGGGGCGGCGCGGTGGCTTGGTCGTTCGCTATCGCGCATCCGGACTATCTTTCCAAACTCGTGATCATCAACGCGCCGCATCCCGGCGTATTCGCAAAGTTGCTGACCTCCGATCCCGCGCAGCAGAAAGCCAGCCAGTACATGCTGATGTTCCGCAGCGAAGGAGCTGAGAAAATGCTCTCGGCGAACGATTATGCGGCTCTGGTTGGAGCCGTCCTGGGAGCCGGACTCAAGAGCGGTGCCTTCACCGAAGAAGACAAGCAGGAATATATCAAGGCCTGGTCGCAACCTGGCGCGCTCACCGGTGGGTTGAATTATTACCGCGCAAATCACGTCGGACCGCCTGCTGCCGCCAAGGACGCATCATCAACCGGAAATTTCGCCGTTGATCCCTCCGCGCTCACTGTGAAAGTCCCGACGCTGGTGATCTGGGGCGAAAAAGACACCGCGCTGCTCACCCAAAATCTCGATGGACTGGACCAATTCGTGCCTCAGCTCACCATTAAGCGGATTCCAGACGGAACGCACTGGGTGATCCATGAAAAACCAGCCGAAGTAAACGGCGACATCCGCGATTTCATTCAAAGCACCGGTCGCTGACGCTCACGGTTCGGGAACGGAACCGAACCGCGACCGTGAGGGAGTCGGTGCCTTTGGCTATCTAGATAAGAGAAACTTCATAAACAACGACACCGCCATCCCAAATCCAATGGCAATCACAATCCGCCGCACGGCTGTCCTCCCGATCCGCCGCGCCAACCCAGCGCCGCCGTATCCGCCCGCAATGGCCCCCATCGCCATGATGACCACGAACGGCCAATAAACCATGCGGGCCCAGATAAAATAGAACGCCGCCACTCCGTTAATGCATCCACCGAAGAAATTCTTCAGCCCGTTCATCTGGTGAATGTCGGAGAGCCCCAGAATACTCATAGCAGCCAGCATCAGGATGCCGATACCGGCGCCAAAATAGCCCCCATAGAGGGCTACGAATAACTGAAACAGCATGGCGCCGGCCAGCCATCGCGAAGAAGTGTGCGCCGCGGAGTCAGCAGTTTTCAGTTTGCGTTGAATGGGCTCCTGCGCCATGAACAGCAGCGTGGCGAACAGAATCAGAAATGGAACCAGCGCGTCAAAGATTTCCGGAGGCGTCCGGCGCAACAGCAGTGCGCCCACAATTCCGCCGATCAAGCTCGGGACCACCAGCACCAGCATCCGCGGCGCCGCCGTGCTCAGTTCCCGCCGGTATCCGAACATGCTGCTCACCGAGGCCGGCCAGATGGCCACCGTACTTGTTGCATTGGCCGTTACCGAGGGCAGGCCCAGCCAAACCAGCGTGGGAAAAGAAACCAACGTCCCACCGCCAGCTACGGAATTGATGGCGCCGGCCAGGAAAGCCGCGGCAAACGCGACGGCGGCGTGTGGAACATCCAGCGCGGTCATCAATCACGGCTTTCCATACGCGTCATCCAAAATCTCCACCACGTGCGCCACTCTCTGTCCTCGCCCGAACTTCTTCACGCCCGCCGCAAGCTGCAGCATGCAGCCTGGATTCGCCGTGACAATCACTTCGGCGCCGGTGCCGTTCACCGACGTCATCTTTTTCTCAAGCAGCGCCATCGCCATGTCGGTGTGAACGACATTGTAGATTCCCGCGCTTCCGCAACACAGGTCGGATAGCTGCATTTCGCGCAGCTCCAATCCTGGAACCATTGCAAGCAACTTCCTCGGCGCCGATCGGATTTTCTGGCCGTGCGCCAGATGGCAGGAATCCTGGTATGTAGCTATCGTCGGTGCGCCACGCAGATTCGGATTTAGGTCAATCGAAGCCAGAAACTCACTCACGTCCTTCACCAACGCAGAAAACCGCCGGGCTTTTTCCGAGTATTCCGGGTCGTGTTCGAGAAGCTCGCCATACTCCTTCAGCGTTGATCCGCAGCCTCCCGCATTGGTAATGATGGCATCGTAATTTCCATCCAGCAGCGCGTCGATGTTTCGGCGTGCCAGTTGCCGCGCTTCATCGCGCAGCCCCGCATGCACGTGCAGCGCTCCACAACAGGTTTGCGCCCCGGGAATCGACACCTCGCAGCCGTTCTTGCGCAATACCCGTACCGTGGCTTCATTCAAGCGCGCGAAACTGATATTCGCTATGCAGCCGCCCAAGAATGCCACTCGATATCGCTGCGCATGCTCCGCCGTCAATACACTCCCGTAGTAACGAAAGAAGAACGGCGTCTCGATTTCGGGGGCCAGACTTTCCATCTCCTGAAGCCTGCGCGGCAACAGGCCCAGCATTCGCACCAGTTTCTTCAATCCACTGGCCTGATAAAGATAGAGCACGGCGCCCACCAACCCCAGATTGAATCGCGACGGCAGCAGTTTCCGGAAAACCATGTGGCGCAACAGACGCGTCCGCCACGGCCGCCGTATCTTGGTCTCGATTTCCGCGCGTGCCGCCTCTACCAGCCGCCCATACTGCACGCCCGAAGGACAAGCCGTTTCGCAGCCGCGGCATGCCAGGCACAGATCGATGTGTTCAATATAGGACGGTGAGATTTCCGCCGCACCGCTCGACACCTGCGCCATTTGATAGATCCGCCCACGCGGCGAATCCATCTCAACCCGTAACTCGCGATAAGTGGGACAAGCGTTCAGGCACAACCCGCAATGCACGCATTTGTCGAGATCCCGCTGCTGCGGTTTGTCGTGTAGATTCACTTCAGATGCGGCCATACAGCCTGCCGCGATTGAGAAGGCGTTCCGGATCGAACATTTGCTTGATCTTCTTCATCATCGCAAAGTCGCTGCCCGGCCGAGGCCAAAGTTCAAAAGTTTCGCGAACACCCGGCGGCGCAAACTCAATCACACCGGGCTGCAGATCTCCAGTTCCGTCATAATATCCCCAGCAAACTCCCGAACCCGCGCGCGCCAACGCCGGCCCAGGCAATCCTTCCATCACCATCCCAACTTCAGATAAAGCACATGGAGTTCGCACCACCACGCCATTCTCATGCGTCTCTAGAAATCGCGCCGTGAACTCTCGAATTTCGTCCCATAAAGATTCCTCTTCAGAGCCTTCCAGCGCACGCGCCCAACCCAACTCTCTCGAATAACGATCCAGCACCGCAGCGCTCCCACCGGCCTGGATCAACAACCGGTAACTCTTGGCTTTTACCAGATCGATCGCGGATGGTTGCAACTGGCTCTTGAGGACCTCGTCGCGCCTCGCGATCGCGTCCTCCACGCGATCAAACTCGCCCACAAAAGTCCGCGTTCCCACCGGGATCGGATGCACCCGGAAATTCAACACCGCGATCGCTGCCAGCGTCCCGAACGATCCGATCATGAGCTTGCCCATGTCGAGGCCGGCCACGTTCTTCACCACCATCCCGCCGCTCCGGACCAACTTGCCTTCGAGCGTCGCAAAGGTCATGCCGATCACCATGTCCCGCGCCGTTCCATACAGTCTGCGCCGCGGTCCGCTCACGTTTGCCGCCACAATTCCGCCCACTGTGGCGCGGCCGGAAAACATTGGATCGAGCGGGACCATTTGACGCTGCTCCGCCAGTACGCGGCTCAATTCGCGGTACGAGATCCCCGCCTCCACGCTGATAGTGAGATCCCGAGGTTCATATTGCAATACGCGATTGAGCTTGGCGGTGGAAATCGTAACATCGGCGGCAGCGATCGGCCCGCCCATCCGTTCCTTGCTGGAATTCCCGCACAGAATAATGGACTGCCCCTTCGCGCCCGCCTCCGCAAGCTGCGCCGCCAGCTCTTCTGCCGTATCAGGAACAAGCATCATTCAGGTTGATGAACCAGTGTGGCACAAGCCAGTCCAGTTTTATTCGCCCGTGATATACTTCGGCTGACCGAAGGGACTGAGGCCATTATGCTTCGTTACCCATATTCAATCTTCGCAGCATTCCTCCTAATGGCACTGCATGCGTCGGCACAAACCGCTGCATTCGCCAACCATATCCCCAAGCGATTAGTAGCCGATTATGGCTATTGGAGCAGGACTCAGACGCCGCCTTATAGCTCCGATCAGATCCCCTTCCAAAAGCTCACCCACATCAATCACGCCGGCGTAAGCTTCGATGCTTCCGGCACGCTCACTGTCCCGGACGGATTCCTCGAGCCGCAGCTACTCCAGAAAGCCCATGCGCAAGGCATCCCAGTGATGCTCTTGTTGGGAGGCGACTTCCCGGGTCTCGAGACTTCTACCGCAGCTCTGCCCAATCTCATCGCCAATCTAAAAAGTTTCATCAAAGAAAACGCATACGACGGCCTGGATATCGATTGGGAATACCCCAGCACCACGCTCGACGAGCAGACTTTTTACACGTTGATGGAAGCCCTACGCGACGCTTTCCCCAGGCCGAAATACATTCTCTCCGCCGACGTGCCGCCTTGGGGCCCTCCGCAATACGACTATCCCCAAGTGACGCCGATCGTGGATTACTACAACATCATGACCTACGACTGCGCCGGCCCCTGGACGGACGACGCACAGCTCAATTCACCCATCTTTCCCGATCCCGCGAACCCGGAGCCCTACGAGTGCGAACCGGGAGGCAGCGTTAAGGAAGCCATCGACATCTTTACAACCCAGCTCAATATTGCGCCTGCCAAGCTCAATATCGGGACGCCGTTCTACGGCTACTTCTACAGAAACGTGAGCGCGCTTTACGGCGCTTGTACCAACTGTGGCAACTCCGTGCTCACGGAAAACTACGGCACTTGGATCAAGCAGCGCATTAATCAGAAGGGCTGGGAATCCACTCTCGACCAGGCGACGCTCGTTCCTTACATGCTTAGGACCGACGGCAAACCCGGCTTTGTCACCTACGATGACGCCACTTCGACGTTCTATCGAGTCTGGTATTCGGATTGGCAGCGCAACCTGGGCGGCAGCTTCTTGTGGTCTCTGGATGCCGACTACGACGGCAGCTCGCAAGATCTTCTGGAAGCCATGTATCAGGCCAGCCAAAAACCCAAATAACCCGGCTAGTTCTCGATCACCGGATACCGAACCGCGACCGTGAGGGAGTCGGTGCCTTAATAGAACAAATACTTCCGCCACTGATCGTCGCTCTTCGCCAGTAACCGCATGAGATGCCGGCTAGTGTGCAGGCTGAACGGACGCGGCGCTCTGGCCAGCTTCATCCCCGCTTCGTCCGGCGTCCGGCTTCCCTTGCGGTTATTGCAAGGATGACAACAGGCCACCAGATTCTCCCAGGTGGTTTCGCCGGCGCGCGAACGCGGAACCACGTGATCCAGTGTCAACTCGCCGCTGGGCATGATGCGATGGCAATATTGACAGGTATAGCGGTCGCGCATCAGAATATTTTTCCGCGACAACGCGCGGGTCTGATGCGGAATGCGCCGATACTCCAGCAACCGGATCACGGATGGCACGCGCAGGGATTGCCGCGCCGAATGCACGTGCGAGTGCGACTCCTCTTCGGCCGAGGCCACACCCTTCAGCACCAGCACCAGCGCCCGCCGCGCCGCGCAAATGTTGATGGGTTCATAGCTGGCGTTCAATACCAGGACCGGTCTATGCAATCGGTCAAGACTAGGCATGTGCGGTGCTCCCGGAGACATTCGAATTGCTTAGCTCTAAATCAAATCCCATGCGGCGGTCAGTGCGAGCCACGGTGAGCAGCACCACATGGCGCGCGCCGGCCATTTTCAGCGCGCGTGCGCAAGCTGCCGCAGTTGATCCCGTGGTCATCACGTCATCCACCAAAAGAACCCGTTGGCCGCGTAGTGCTTGTTCGCCCTTCGGACGAAAGGCGCCCGATACGTTCTTGCGGCGCTTCGCATTCGTAAGACCCGCCTGTGAGGCAGTGAATCGTACGCGCCTCAAAACATTCCTCACCGGCGTATGCGTGCGCCGCGATATCTCGTGTGCCAGCAGATCCGCCTGATTGAATCCGCGCTGCCACCGCTTTCGCCAATGCAGAGGCATCGGCACAATAGCGTCGAAACATTCCTCGCGTGGCAGCGCCAAAGCCAGCAAGCGGCCCAGCGGCTTGGCCAGCGTCTGCACGCGTCCGTATTTGAAAAGGTGCAGCAGCGCCCGCAGCTCACCCTCATAGAATCCATATGAGTAGGCCGCATCAAACCCGCTCACCCCGCGGCGGCACAGCGCGCACAGCCCTTGCTCATCCAAAGGAAAAGCATTGCGGAACGGCGCGCGGCATTGTGCGCAAAAATAATCCGCAGCCAGCGGCTCGGCCTTCGCGATGCAGGCAGGGCAAACCGGAACTCGGGAGACCTGCCGCAGCGGCTCGGCGCAAATCCGGCAGTCGTCAGGAAAGATCAGAGAAAAAAGGCCAATACAGAACTTACGGCCAAGGGAAGGCGCGGTGTCAGGCGAGACAGTCTTGATGAGCAAACTACTGCTGAAGACGACACCCCCTTAAAGCTCTAGTCTACACGATAGGCGTACGGCATTTTTGGCGTGATTTGAGCCGCCCCCTTCCTGGCCGCTTCGGACGCCAGTGCTCAGCCTTGACTACCTATACGCCATTGGCGGATAATACAAACCAGTGGAGTTGGTTGAGACTTCTGCATTTACAAGGCAGATCAGCACTCTGTTAAGTGACGAGGAGTACGCGGCATTTCAGTCCCGGATCGCCGCCAATCCCGAGCTGGGCGCAATCATCAGAGGTGGCGGTGGGGTACGCAAGGTTCGCCTTGCCGTTGGATCGAGAGGAAAGAGCGGCGGTGCCCGCGTTATCTACTATTGGGCAGTACGAAGAAACTTGATCCTGCTGCTCTATGCGTATCCCAAGAACGTGGCGGCGGATCTGACTCCGAAGCAAGTCTCGCAGCTCGCTAAAGTCGTCAAGAAGGAGTTTGGTAGTGAAAAAGAAGATGTTTGAAGAACTGCTGGAAAGCGTACGCGAAGGCGGCGCAATTCTGCGGGGCCGCCATAAGCCTTCGCGGCGCATTGTAATTCGCGCGTCCGGCGTACGAATCATTCGCGAACGAACCAGCCTGTCGCAGTCGGAATTTGCGCAGTTGATCGGCGTAAGTGTGAAGACCCTTCAGAACTGGGAACAGGATCGCCGACGCCCGACCGGACCGGCAGCCGCGCTTTTGAGCATCATTGAGCACGAGCCGGCCTTGGCGATGAAAGCCATTCATCGGGTCTAAGGCACAGCGAGGTATCGAGCGATGCCACGGCCCGCCGGGTAAGCCCGCCTGGCAAAATGGCTAGTGCCGCTGTGTTCCGCTTGTTGGCTACGCGTCCGACCAATGCGCGACGACCGACCGTTTGGTGAGTTCGGTTGATGAGCGCTGAGCATTTCTGTAGGAGGGCAGGCGGCATCGAGTTTGATCGTCGTTGGTCGTGCGGATGACTCTAGCAGCAACAGACGGACCCTCGCAATTGTATACTCACCTTTGGTTGAATCCGCAACGCGACCCGGTAGCCGGATTCCTCTGAGACTGTTCGCGATTGATTTGAATTCCTTCCCCTCCCCCACCACCCGTTACAATGGAATCGTCGCTCAGCTCTCATGAAGACCTTCTACATCGAAACCTTCGGCTGCCAGATGAACGCGCATGATTCGGAAAAAGTCATCGGCACCCTGGTTTCAGACGGCTATACCCAAGTTCCGGAGCCCGAACAGGCCGACCTGGTCCTCTACAACACTTGCAGCATTCGCGACAAGGCCGAGCAGAAAGTTTTTCATCGCCTCAACCAGTTCAAGAAGGAGCATGGTAAAGGAAAGACTTTCGGCGTACTGGGATGCGTGGCGCAGCAGGAGGGTGAGCGCATCTTTGAGCGCGCTCCGTTTGTCAGTCTGGTGGCCGGCTCCGCGAGTTACTCCAAGCTCTCCCAAATGCTGGTGCAGCTCGAAGCCGGAAATCGCCGCGTCACCGGCCTTAGCCTGGATACCGACGAAGCTTTCGAGACGCCCTTCACCCGCCGCGACAATCCGCACCGCGCTTACATCACCATCATCGAAGGCTGCGATAAATCCTGCGCCTATTGCGTGGTTCCTTTTACGCGCGGCCCGGAGCGCAGCCGCACCAGCGAGAGTGTACTCAAAGAAGCGCGCGATCTGGCGCAAAAGGGTTACCTCGAGATTCAACTCCTGGGCCAGAACGTCAACAGCTATCGCGACCCCTCGCCCGCCGGCTGGGACTTCTCGCGCCTGCTGCGCGCCATGGGCGAAGTGGATGGTATCCGGCGCGTTCGCTTTACCACCTCGCACCCGCGCGATTTCGTGAAAGACATTGTGGACGCCATCGATGAAAATCCCGTGCTGTGCAATCACGTCCATCTGCCGGTGCAATCGGGAGCCTCCAGCGTGCTCGATCGCATGCAGCGTCTCTACACCCGCGACGATTATCTGCGCCGCATTGAGTGGATGAAGAACGCGCGCCGCAACATCGCCATCACCACCGACATCATCGTCGGATTTCCGGGAGAAACCGAGCAGGAGTTCCACCAGACACTTTCGCTGCTCGAAGAAGTACAATACGATTCGTTGTTCAAT